>NZ_JBKJUM010000013.1:0-46320 GCF_046590655.1 Daejeonella sp. | reverse complement strand
GACCAGGATTCGAACCTAGACAAACTGCACCAAAAACAGTTGTACTACCATTATACTATCGGGCAATCAAAATCAAAAAGAAGGTCTTTTTGAAATGGAATGCAAATATAGCTTGATTAACTATAAAGTGCAAATGAAAGTTTGATTTTTGTTTAAACGGAGGCCGGAGGTCGGACATGGGGTCGCTCGTGAATTAAATATTGCCTCACATGAGTAGATACACATGAAGAATTATACTTTCCACCTCAGACTGCCTGCATCAGATTGCCGACTTCAGACCTCTGACTTCAATCCTCAGACTTCCGACATCCGGCTTCAGACCTCTGACCTCCGACCTCCGATTAGTTAATTAGTGTTAAACCTTTACTGATTTCTAGGTCTAATTCACTATTTTCGGCAGCAATATTTTGATCTTAAATCTATGACTTATAATAGAACCAATAATTTGTTAGGATGGCTAAGTTTCCTTACAGCATTAATTGTATATACACTTACCCTTGAACCGACTACAAGTTTCTGGGATTCCGGAGAATTTATTGCATCAGCGTATAAGCTCCAGGTAGTTCACCAACCCGGTGCACCTTTATATCTTATGGTCGGCAAGGTATTTTCTCTGCTTGCCGGAGGTGATACTAGCCGCGTTGCTTTTTGGATAAATATGTGTTCAGCACTCGCCAGTGCCGCAACTATACTTTTTCTGTTTTGGACAATCACGGCATTGGCAAGAAAAGTCATCGCAAAGCCAGGGGTAAGTCTGACTAAGGGTGAACTGATCACCATTATGGGTTCCGGCCTTGTTGGTGCATTAGCATACACATTTTCAGACTCCTTCTGGTTCTCAGCGGTGGAAGCGGAGGTTTATCCCCTTTCTTCTTTATGTACTGCCGTTGTTTTCTGGGCGATCCTGAAATGGGATCAGCATGCCGACGAACCCTACGCTGACAGATGGCTCATTTTCATTGCTTATGTTATGGGACTTTCAATTGGTGTCCACCTTCTAAACTTGCTTGCTATTCCTGCAATCTCCCTGGTTTATTATTTCAGGCGTTCACTTGTCAGGACTTCATCAGGAACCCTGTTAAGTCTGCTTGCTGGGATAGTAATACTGGCTTTTATACAATATGGCATTGTTCAATACACCATAAAATTCGCGGCTTACTCCGATCTTTTCTTTGTTAATACTCTTGGCCTTGGCTTTGGTACCGGTGTAGCTTTCTTTGGCATACTCGTTATTACTTCTCTTACAACAGGCATACTTTACACTATCAACGGTGAAAGATCCTATCTTCTGGCTACTGTAACTTCATTTGTCGCCCTAATGACAATCGGCGGTGGTATCGGAGGCCTGATTGTCTCAGCAATCATATTGCTAATACTCGAATACATATTGAAGATTCGTGAAAAACGCCGGGTGCTGAATCTTGCATTGATTTCAGTAGTGTTTATTATACTCGGTTACGGCTCTTTTGCAATGATAGTGATCCGGGCGAAGGCTGACCCAACTTTAAATAATAATGATCCTGACAACGCCTTTTCCTTGTTAAGCTATGTCAACAGGGAGCAGTATGGCGATCGTCCCCTTGCTTACGGCCAGTATTTTGACTCTAAACCTATAGACAGCAAGCAGGGTGATATAATTTATCGCAAGGGAAAAGAAAAATATGAATCTGCTGGTCAGAAATTCGAACGGGTTTACGATCGCAATACCATATTACCAAGGATGTACAGTGATGATCCTCAGCACGCTGCCACTTACAGAGATTGGATGGGAATGACTGAAACCGAATCGCCCACTTTCGTTGACAATATCGGTTTCCTTATAAGTTATCAAACAGGATTTATGTACGCGCGATATTTTGCCTGGAATTTCATCGGACGGCAAAATGATGAGCAGGGTCATGGAAATTATACTCAGGGAAATTGGTTATCGGGGGTTAAATTTATCGACAATATGCTTTTAGGAGGCCAGTATGATCTTCCAAAGAGCCAGATTGAGAATGGCGGATATAACAGATACTATTTCCTGCCGTTCATATTAGGGATTATCGGCGCACTGTGGCATTTTAAGAAGAACCAAAAGGACGCTGGAATTGTAGGTTTATTGTTTTTCTTTACCGGCGTGGCAATTGTTCTCTATCTTAACCAAAATCCTTTACAGCCCAGGGAAAGGGATTACGCATACACCGGATCCTTTTATGCGTTTGCAATCTGGATCGGACTTGGAGTAGCCGGAATTGCAGAATATCTGCGTTCAAAAATCAAAGCCCCGACCGCCGCTTTGCTGGCTACAGTAATCGGATTACTTGCTGCTCCGATGCTTATGGCAAAAGATGGCTGGAATGATCACGATCGCTCGTCGAAATTTACAGCCCGTGACATGGCAGCAGATTATCTTGAATCATGTGCTCCAAATGCCATTCTCTTCACGTACGGAGATAACGATACCTACCCTTTATGGTATGCTCAAGAGGTAGAAAATATCCGCCCGGATATAAGGGTTGTAAATCTTAGCCTTCTGGGCACTGATTGGTATATCCGTCAGATGAAAAAGAAAGTTAATGAGGCAGACGCGTTACCGATTACCATGGCGGATGAAAAGTTCGTTCAGGGTGTTCGTGATGTAATGGGCTACCAGGATTACCAGGTTGCGGAAGCTGTTGAATTGAAAAACCTTTTCGATATTTTAACTTCTGAGGATGATGCTGACAAAGCTACATACCAGGACGGATCAAAAGAAAATTTTCTCCCTACAAAGAATTTCAAAATTACTGTTGACCCTGTAAAAGTCGTAGCCAGCAACACCATTCCGCAAGCTTTTAAAGAGCTGCTTGCTCCCTCCATCAACTGGACCTATAATAAGAACTATGTTACGAAAACAGAATTAGCTTTGATCGATATTCTGGCACACAACGATTGGAAACGACCGATCTATTTCGCAATAACCGTTCCTTCGGATAATTACATAGGACTTGACAGCTATCTTTATAATGAAGGTTTTGCCTATCGGCTCCTCCCGCTGCAGCCGCAAGTTACCGACTCTGCCACTACTGAGAAACCGGAGCTCACCAATACAGATGCAATGTATAATAATATGATGACCAAGTTTAAATGGGGTAATATGAAAAACGCTTCTTATTTAGACCCGGAGTCATTGCGGATGAGCTTTACAATAATTAATCATTTTAATATTCTTGCTGAGAATCTATTTAAACAAGGCAAAATAGCAGAAGCGCGTAAAGCGCTTTTGAAGTGTATCGACGTTGTGCCTGACAATAATTATTCTCTAAATTTTACTATACGGAAGTATTATATGTCGGAATTGCTTTATAAAGTGAAAGAACCGGCAAAAGCAAATGAGCTGATTCTAAATACCGCGAATTACATTGAGGAGCAATTACAATATCTGGCGGCAATAGCTCAAACAAAAGAAAATCTGAATGTACGTGAAATGCAACTTGGAATGTACGTAATTTCAGAAATGGTGAAACTAACAGCTCAAAACGGCCAGATTGACCTAAATAAGAAACTTCAGGCCAGGTATAGTGCTATGGATAGTAAATTTATGGGCCTAAGGTAAGTTGTAAGTTATACGATGTACGTTGTAAGTTTCTAAACTCCGTAAATGTCCCTCCATGGTAAAGTAGAATTATTAAATTTCTTTGTCTAAAGTGGGCTTTCCGTTATGCACGTATTACTACTCCACAACGACTCCCATAGAACAGAACTTATCAATGCGTTCGCTAATAACCGTATCAATATCTCTGGGTTTTAGCTCCTTGAGATCTTTTACTATACGATCCTGAACGGCTTTTGCCATTTGCTCTGGATTATGATGCGCCCCGCCCAGGGGCTCGGGTATAATTCCGTCAATTAGCTTATTACGGTACATGTCCTCGGAAGTAAGTTTAAGACAATCGGCCGCTTTCTCTTTGAAATCCCAGCTTCTCCATAAAATAGAAGAACATGATTCAGGCGAAATTACGGAGTACCAGGTGTGCTCCAGCATGTAAACCCTGTCGCCAATACCAATACCTAACGCGCCCCCTGAAGCTCCCTCGCCCACAATAAAACATAGAATAGGAACCCGTAAGACTGACATTTCAAATAAATTTCTAGCGATCGCTTCCCCCTGTCCCCGTTCCTCAGCTTCGAGTCCAGGATATGCTCCCGGAGTATCAATGAATGTGATTACTGGTTTGTTAAATTTTTCTGCAAGCTTCATTAATCTTAAAGCTTTACGATAACCTTCAGGATTCGCCATACCGAAATTACGATACTGCCGCATCTTTGTGTTTACACCTTTTTGATGACCGATAACCATTACAGTTTCGCCACCAATACTAGCAAACCCGCCTACTATCGCTTTATCATCCTTCACGGTCCGGTCACCATGCATTTCGATAAAATCGTCACATATCATTTCAATATAGGAAAGTGTATAGGGACGCTCGGGGTGTCGTGATATCTGAACCTTCTGCCAGCCTGTTAAATTCGAATATACACCTTGACGTGTTGATTCAATCTTTACTTCCAACTCTGCCAATGTAGCAGACATGTCAACCTTGGTCTTATCGGCAACCTGTTTAACTTTATCAATTTGCAGCTGTAGGTCGGCAATAGGTTTTTCAAAATCGAATATTGTAGTCATTGTTAATATAAATGAGGCGGCTAAATTAGGAAAATTAAAGCTATCTCAATAGAAGCTTTAATTGAATATACTACAAATAAGCTCTCTATTTGTCTAATTTGGTTTTGAGATCTTCCAGTTGCTTCTTTGCAAGATTCCAGTTAATGGTTTTCTGGTCCCCAATATTAGCCTGATCGATTAACTCCTGTAATCCTGATAATGCATTAATGACATCAAAGGCCTTTATATTGTGTTTTCTGAACGCCACTAGATCGAGGATAATACCAGTTTCTTTGCCTTTTGCATCGGTGATGTAGTTTAATCCTTCGACCATGAATAAGTTGTAAGTTATACGTAATAAGTTATAAATTATAGTTTTAGATTATAGCTTGCAAGTTGCTAATTTCTTGAAATTTTTTTATGCCCAAGGAGTTTGCGCCCATCAGGTACGATTCATACTTACAACATATTACGTATAACTTACAACTTATTACATATAACTTACAACTTTTTACGTATAACTTACAACTTACAATACCCTAAGCTAGCGTTGGCACATCATCAGCGGGTATCGTGAATTTGAAGGTGGTACCTTTTTCCAACTCACTCTGCACTTGAATTTTTCCCCCGTGCTGGGCCACAAAGTCGCGAACAAGTAGTAGTCCCAATCCTGACCCCTGCTCATTATTAGTTCCTGTAAGTGATACTGGACTGATGCTGCTAAAAAGTGTTTGCTGCACCTCCTGACTCATCCCGATTCCGGTATCTATCACGCAAATCTCAACCATATTGTCTGCAACGGTCGCAGATACGCTTACTACTCCACCTTGGGGAGTATATTTAATGCTATTCATAACCACGTTTTGAATAATCGAACGAAGCATAAATACATCGGCTTTAACATATATTTGCTCCTGAATGCTATTTTCTAATTTGACGTCTTTATGGAAGGCATTGGTTGTCAATATCTCCAGCGACACATCAATTCCATGTCTTAACTGGATACTAACAGGATTAAAGGCAGTTTTTTCCCGTTGATTTTTAGCCCAGTTAACCAGCTCATTTAATTGTTCTAAAATTTTATTTGAGGTACGGTGTATTATTGTGGCCAGATGTTGAGTTTCCTGTGGGGTTTGACTTTTAGCAGTCTTCAGCCTTTCAGAAGAAGCCAAAAGTGCCGTAAGCGGATTCCTTAAATCATGGGATATAACTGACAAGAATTTATCCTTGGAAAGGTTCAGATCTTTAAGCTCGTGGTTTAAATTTTCCAGTTCTCTCGTACGCTCTTTAACCCTATCTTCAAGTTCCTGGTTTAATTTTCTAAGATCATCATTGATTCGGGTAAGCTTTTCCTCCTGAACTTTTAATATTTTATTTTTGCGATATAGCTCTACGAAAATCGCCACCTTCGACCTTAATATCTGAGAATTGAAAGGCTTTCGGATATAATCTACAGCTCCTGCAAGATACCCTTTAAATATAGCTGCTTCTTCATCGTCCTGACCGCTTATAAAGATTATGGGAATATGTCTCAGCTTATCGCGCTGATATATTATTTCAGCAGTTTCATAGCCATCCATGATGGGCATCCGGATATCAAGCAGTATAAGAGAGAAGTCGTCTTCCTTTAACAGAATTTTTAAAGCTTCCCGGCCCGATGTAGCGGCTACAAACTCATAGTCATTTTTTTCCAATACCACTTGCATGGACATCAGATTGTCTACATTATCGTCTACCAGAAGAATTTTAACCGTATTCAATTTCTTTTCAAGTTTAATAAAGCCATACGCGCATTAGCGACAAAAGCTGATCTGTTTTAACCGGTTTTGTAATATAATCTGATGCGCCTGAAGCTATACATTTTTGCCTGTCACCAATCATCGCTTTAGCAGTCACAGCTATGATGGGCAAGTTTTTATTTCTGCTTTCTTTACGAATCCATTGAATGGTCTCATATCCGTCCATCTCAGGCATCATTATATCCATCAGCACAATATCTATGCCTTTTTGACTGCTCAAAATATCCAATGCATCCCGCCCGCTCTCAGCAGTAATAACATTTAACCTGGATCGTTCGAATGCGGCTGTAAGGGCAAAAAGATTACGCACATCATCATCCACAACCAGAGCAGTTTTTCCGTCAAGTATATCTTCAGTTCCCCTTATTTTGCTTATGAGATCAAGTTTGGTATTGCTTAACGTTTTGATATCAATATGCAGAAGATTTAAAACCTCCTCTAAAATTACGCCGTGTGAACTAGGTGTTTTTGTTATGAGTTTGTAAGTAAGTCTTTTTAATTGTATCAGTTCATTTGAAGTGAAGTCGCGAGCAGAGTGCAAAAGGACGTTCGTTTGAGGGCGCTTTAATAAATTTATTTGTTTAAGCATCTCCATTCCTTTAGCGTCGGGGAGGGTATAATCGACAATTATACAATCAAAAAATTCCTTTTTCAGGATACCTATGGCTTTCTTTCCGGTTGTGGCAATTATGACCGCAACGTGATCACTTGTAAGCAATTTTGACAAATGTTCAAGCTCAACCTCGTTATCCTCAATTAGAAGCACACGCTTATTAGTTTGCTCGTGGAAATTCACTATTCCAATTATGAGCTCGTCAAGTGCATTATTAGAGAGGGGTTTTAAGTGAAAACTGCGAGCACCAAATTTTAACGCTGCCGACCTATCATCTTCACCAGAAATGAGATGCACCGGTATATGTCTGAATTGCAAGCTATTCTTTAAGGCTTTCAGAACTTTCCAGCCATTTGACTCTGGCATTTTAACATCAAGTGTAATGGCCACAGGGTTAAATTTCGCTATCGCGTCAAATATTCCAAGATAATGAGTTGCAACTACCACTTTCAAGCCATAGCTATGGGATCTTTCAATCACAATTTTTATGAAGCGCACATCATCTTCAATTACCAGTAAAACCTTGTCGGATGAAAGAATGTTAAGTTTGTCATCATCAATGATAATCTCCACGGGCTCGCTTTGGATGTTTCTTGAAAGCGCAGGGTTGAATTCTTCTTTAGCCTTTAGATCGGTCAATATAGCTGGTACGGGAACTTCGCTATATTTCAATGGCAGGAAGAGAGTAAAAGTACTGCCGTTGCCCAGATCGCTCTGTACGTTTATTGTTCCTCCCAGAAGTTCGGCAAATCCCTTGCTGATTGACAATCCCAGGCCGGTTCCTCCATATTTACGACTGGTAGAACCTTCTGCCTGTTGAAACGCCTCGAAAATAATACCCTGAGTCGTTTGAGATATACCTATCCCGGTATCTTCAATAGCGAATGCAATCACGGCGCCGGCGCCTGGAATAGGATTCGATTTTTCAATTTCCGGCCGGTAGATCCTAAGCTTCACGCTACCTTTTTCAGTGAATTTGAAGGAATTTGAAAGTAAGTTCTTTAGAATCTGATTCAGACGCTGAATATCTGTTTCCATTACTTCAGGCAATCCGTCCTCAATATCAATTTCAAAATTGAGATTTTTGGCCTCTGAAATAGGGCGGAAAGTGGTTTCTACGAACGATGCAATTTCCCTGAATCCCACCGACATAATATCGGCTGAAATTACACCCGATTCAATTTTAGAAAGATCAAGAATATCGTTTATAAGTTGGATAAGGTCGTCTCCGCATGAATGAATAGTTTTAGCATAACTTATCTGTTTTTCGTTCAAGTTTCCCTCATGATTCTCGAAAAGCTGCTGGGCTAAGATTAGTAAACTGTTAAGTGGTGTTCTTAACTCATGCGACATATTGGCAAGGAATTCTGATTTATACTTGGAAGTCAGAGTGAGTTGTTCTGCCTTTTCCTCCAGAGACCTTCCTTTATCATGTAGTTCATCGTTCGCGCGTCGTAACTCCTCCTGCTGTGACGATAATTCTCCGGCTAGCGATTGTGATTGTGATAACAATTCTTCTGTACGTGTATTAGTCTCAATATTATTAAGTACGATTGCAATACTTTCGGTCAGCTGATCCAGAAAATCGATATGCGTGTCGCTGAAGTTTTCAAAGGACGCCAATTCAATAACTGCTTTCACATTGTTTTCGAACAATACCGGAAGAATGACCAGGTCCAAAGGCGGTGCACTTCCAATACCGGAAGTTATTTTTAAATACTCCCCGGGAACATTGCTCAACCTGATCTGTTCCTTGTCGGATGCACATTGCCCCACCAATCCCTCATTTAAAAAGAACTCCTGATTTCGTTCAATTTTTCCCTTTTGAGCATAAGCTGCTATCAGCTTTAATTTTGGCTCGTCCGAAGATTCAGGCTGTTCAAGTATATAGAATGCGCCATAACGTGCATTTACCAATTCTGCGAGTTCAGACAGTACGTTGTTAGCAACCGCATTTCTATCACGCTGGCCCTGAAGCATCTGAGCAAACTTAGCAAGATTTGATTTTAACCAATCCTGTTCGTGATTTCTCAAAGTTGTATCTTTCAAATTCGCGATCATTTGATTGATCGTATCCTTCAAGGCCTCAAGCTCCCCTTTAGCATCTACCCGAATAGTTCTTGTAAGGTCACCCTTTGTTACAGCAGATGCAACCTCGGAAATTGACCGAACCTGCGTAGTTAGGTTTTGAGCCAGCTGATTTACGTTTTCTGTCAGATCTTTCCAGGTTCCAGAAGCTCCTGGCACGCTTGCCTGCCCTCCCAAACGTCCCTGCACTCCAACCTCCCGGGCAACTGTAGTCACCTGATCGGCGAAAACCGCAAGGGTATCAATCATTTCATTAATGGTATCTGTAAGCTGAGCAACTTCTCCAAGGGCATTAATCGAAAGCCGTTGCTTTAGGTTACCCTTTGCAATGCCGGTAGCTACTTTCGAAATACCACGTATTTGTCCCGTCAGGTTGGATGCCATTTGGTTTACTGAATCTGTTAAATCCTTCCAGGTACCACCTACACCCTTCACCTGTGCCTGACCTCCAAGTTTGCCCTCAGTACCCACCTCGCGCGCAACCCGTGTCACCTCCGAAGCAAAAGAGTTCAGCTGATCCACCATGGTATTTATGGTGTTTTTCAAATCCATCATTTCACCCTTAACATCGATAATTACCGTTTTGGAAAGGTCACCACCAGCTACTGCCTTGGTTACTTCAGCGATGTTACGAACCTGAGATGTAAGATTACTGGACATCTGGTTAACAGAATCGGTCAAATCTTTCCAGGTACCTGCAACGCCAGGAACGAAGGCCTGGCCACCGAGATTTCCGTCAGTTCCTACTTCGCGGGCCACACGGGTTACTTCGGAAGCAAAGCCCCGAAGCTGATCAACCATCGTATTGATTGTCTCTTTCAGCTGAAGAATCTCTCCACGAACATCGACTGTAATTTTCTTTGATAAGTCCCCATTCGCTACCGCAATAGAAACATCGGCAATATTCCGTAATTGCGCGGTGAGGTTACCTGCCATTTTATTCACACTATCGGTCAAATCCTTCCATGTACCGTCGACTCCCGGAACATTAGCCTGACCTCCAAGCTGACCTTCAGAACCAACTTCACGTGCAACCCGCGTTACTTCAGAAGCAAAACCCCGAAGCTGATCCACCATTGTATTAATCGTGTCTTTTAGTTCAAGAAGCTCGCCTTTAGCATCCACGGTAATTTTACGGGATAAATCCCCTTTTGCCACCGCAGTTGTTACCTCAGCAATATTACGAACCTGAGATGTCAGGTTGTCCGCCATTTTATTCACACTATCGGTCAAATCCTTCCAGGTTCCGCCTACTCCCGGCACATTTGCCTGTCCGCCCAGCTGGCCTTCTGAACCTACCTCCCGGGCAACCCGCGTTACTTCAGATCCAAAAGAATTCAGCTGATCCACCATCGTGTTGATAGTAATTTTAAGTTCCAGCATCTCCCCCTTTACGTCCACGGTAATCTTTTTAGAAAGGTCTCCCTTTGCCACCGCAGTTGTTACTTCAGCTATATTCCGCACCTGACCTGTAAGGTTGCCGGCCATCTGATTCACCGAGTCGGTTAGATCCTTCCAGGTTCCACCGACTCCCGGCACATTTGCTTGTCCCCCCAACTGCCCATCTGATCCTACCTCACGCGCAACCCGGGTTACCTCTGATGAAAAAGAGTTGAGCTGATCTACCATCGTATTGATAGTATTTTTCAATTCAAGAAGTTCTCCTTTTGCATCCACAGTGATTTTCCGGGATAAGTCACCCTTTGCCACCGCCGTTGTTACCCCTGCAATATTACGTACCTGGTCAGTAAGATTACTCCCCATTTGATTTACTGAATCGGTTAGGTCTTTCCAAACCCCTCCAACTCCCTTTACTTTTGCCTGACCGCCCAGTTCGCCCTCCGTACCTACTTCCAATGCCACCCGGGTTACCTCGGAAGCGAAAGAGTTCAGCTGATCAACCATCGTATTGATCGTCTTTTTCAGCTCAAGCATTTCCCCTTTTACGTCCACCGTGATCTTTTTGGAAAGGTCACCATTTGCAACAGCTGTGGTTACACCAGCGATATTTCTCACCTGGGAAGTAAGGTTGCCTGCCATCCGGTTTACCGAATCCGTCAAATCTTTCCACGTACCAGCTACACCCGGAACCTTCGCCTGACCCCCTAACTTCCCTTCTGTTCCCACCTCGAGCGCTACCCTTGTTACCTCAGAAGAAAATGAGTTTAGCTGATCCACCATCGTATTGATCGTGTTCTTTAACTCAAGAATTTCGCCCTTTGCTTCTACTGTAATCTTCCGCGATAAGTCGCCCTTAGCAACAGCGGTTGTAACCGCTGCAACGTTCCTTACCTGTGCAGTAAGATTACCCGCCATCTGGTTTACTGAATCCGTAAGTTCTGCCCAAACGCCTGCAACACCCTTAATCTTAGCTTGTTCACCTAATTTACCTTCAGATCCTACCTGCCTTGCAACCCTTGTAACTTCCATGGAAAACAACCGAAGTTTTGATAGCATCTGGTTTGATTCCTTTGCCATTCTTAAAAACTCACCTTTCAGCGATTGACCATTAATTTCAAGTGGAATTTGTTTAGACAAATCCCCATTTGCAACAGAGTTTATCATTCCCGCAATTTCAAGAGCAGGCGAAGTCAGATCAGTTATAAGGTCATTCAGCGAGTTAACGCCTTTCGCCCATTCTCCTTTGGCCTCAGGCATGGCTATCCTCTTGCTTAAATTTCCTTTTTTTCCTATTACAATTTCTGCTGAGGAAATCTCTGTTACAAGACGCTGGTTAATGTCAATGATGTCATTCAGGACTTCACATATCCTCCCATTGATACCTGCTTGTGTAACAGGCATCCTTATACTGAGATTTCCATTCTTGACCTGCGAAAGAACGTTCAAAAGTTTTTTTAAATCAAGGGTCTCATGTTCTAGATCACCATGGCCATTAAGACTGGTTGAATCTGTTTCTAAAATGTCAGACTTTAATTCCATTTATATAAAGCGGTTAATAAGAATACAGTTGCACCAGAGGCGCTATTTGGGAGAGTACAAGCGGCCATCAATATCACTTTACTAAAATATCGATAATAGTCTCTCCTACCACTCCAGATGTATTAAAAAATGAATTACAATTATACAATACGCTCTTTTGCTAAAATTATTTTTTTTAATAAATATACAAGACTAAATTCAATTGGTGATCTTTTACGAAGCCTGAATGCTCAAGGTTTCGATCGTTCCACTTTGGTTAAAACATAAGAAATAACCCCAACACTGTTAATTATCTTCGTTCTTTCAACCATTCCATAACAGGCATTTTCATAGTATTCCGGGTCATAGTATGACAACTTCTTCATCTTACCTTTATTGAGAAGTACGAACTCATAGGTATATGAATTATATATACGGTACTTCTCAAGACAAAATACAGGAATCTCGCTTTCATTTTGCATTGAAAAAAGATCATTCTGCAGGAACGTATCCCATACGAGCTGCAGCGATTCAATAGTTAAATTTAATGGCTCTAATTTTCCCGACCTGCCTATGTAACTGAATGCAGCAAGGTTCTTGCCCTTCCTCAATAACACAAAGTAATCTGATTTTTCGTTGACGTTATCCGCAAGCGTCAGTCTGAAAGAAATTACATAATCATTGGTGATATGAAGATCATGTAGAAAACTTTCAACCTTTCCAGGTTTGAAAGGTTCTGTATGCTTCATTGAAATAGCCTCCTGAGCACTCAAATTGCGGAAAGCAATGACTAAAAAGATGATCAATAATATCTTCAAAGCAGTAAATGCTGAATTATAAAACTCTGTTTTATTTTTTATTAATACAAGTCAGGGATAGGATTCAAAATCGATTTATTTGGGGTACACAAGAAAAACTCGTTGAAAAGCGCAGTATTGTATTAAAAAGATATGTTTTTACAACGGAAGGACCCCTTGCTTATTACAAGTTCCTGGAAGAAAAAATTTTCATTAACAAACCGGGCCTGTTAATAAACTTGAATGAATAATTTGGAAGGATGATGGAAGATTTATCGCGGGTCGATCTGGTAAATTACCAAATTGGGAGTTTTTGCACTCTTACGGATCTTTCCGGAAGGGCTATTCAATGCTACACTATAAATATCTGTGGAGAATGATTGACCAATATTGCTTTTTTCAGCATAAAATTCTTTGTAAAGCCTTTCGTATTCTGAATTTTCTGAACTAATTTTTTTGATTTGTGAAGTGGAACTACTGAAAACATTCAGTCCGGCATTTTGGATAATTTGACTATTCGCTACTGCAGCTTGATTTGAAGAAGAGTTATTGAATGTTACACTTTGAACGTCAGTGAGGGTAATATTCAACGAAGGCATGTTCGTTTGCGCCTTTGAAAGAAGCCCAAACAATAATAATGTAATGCAAAGTAGAATTGACCTCATCGAATTTAACTTATAATAAATATAAACATTAAAAGTTATACGAACCAAATTTAAAAAGGTTACAAGAAATTAGATTCGTGTTTCTAATAGAGGATGGGCCTCATTATTGAACGAAGTAATATTTAAACTTGATATATTTAATTGGCTTTTATATCTGCGGGTGAATTAATTACCCGGACGTGAATTCGGCGATATAAACTTTTTGGTTTCAATTTTCCTTGCTTTAACCACTAGGAGGATGTTGACAATTTGAGGATTTTCAGAGTTGAGCTGGAAACTGTCAGGTTTCTTTTCAACTTCGACTTCGGAAGGCAGGTTACTGTTGTCCACATTAACAGAATACCGTCCAATCGGAAGATAGAAAACATACTGCCCTTCAGAATTAGTTTTAGTGATATGCTTTACATTATTTTCATCTGTGGCAATTACTGCTATGCCCTGTAGATTCTGATTGATTTCATAACTAAACTCATTGAAATTGAATTTTAATGTTCCACGAAGAGTGCCTGTTCTTTTCAGCGCTATTTCAACACGTTTCTTTTTTTGATCCAGCATTATAATTTGGTCACCCGCATACCATCCTTTAATATTGGTGAGTGAGATCCTGTAATTTTCAATTGGAAGTTTTGTATAATCCACAATACCGGCGGGGCTGGTAATAAAAGCTACATTGTTAATATACAAAAGGTGGCCACTGGCTTTTGCATCTCCTTCATCAAATACATTATTTTGGTTGATATCCCTATATACGAATACCTCCAGATCACTAATCTTAGCACCAATCTTCGGCAAGGAAAGCTTTTGTGACACGCCCATTTCAAGGATACTCAGATTATATTCTCCATAACGATTATGATTGATTGATGAGTAGATAGCAGTTTTGGCAGTAAAGTCAAATTCAGCCCGCCCTGTTACATAGTAACTATTGCCAAAGGCACTACTATTTATGAAAGCAAGCCCAGTTTCAGTACGGAGCTTGTTGCGGAAAAAACTTTTCTGGATTGATGGAATAATATTTATCAACTTGGGCGAGTTTACATTTCTAAGAAAATTATTTGCTGCTTCTCCGATATAAAAAGTACCAATCTGTACAGTAGAACTTAGGTTGAACATTCCACTTCTGTAATTAAGATTAGATCTGAAATGCAAACGCTTTAATGGATCAAAAGAAGATCTGTAAAGTCCTGTTTCGGTATTAACAGACAAATATTGATTGCTGGAAATCGGATAATTAAAAGAATTGTTGACGTTCCACGCCTCCAATGAATGCTGCTCTTCGGGTAGAGATTTAAATCTGAAAGAATTGTTTGATTCTTTTGTATAAACCGGAGCTATAGAAATATTAAGTTTTTCAAAAATGGTACCTGACATACCGATCTCAGCCCTAATCGTGCTGAAATTTGGGAGGAAAGACTGAAAAAGAGAAAGGAATTTAGGCGCGTAATGATTGTAATCTACACCTGCCCAAATATTCGAAGCCTCGCGTAACCATGTAATTCTTTCGGCAAACGATATCGCTCCTCTTCTGATACCCGGGTAATATCCAGAACTATAATAATTCTGGCTATTGATCACTAGCTTTTTCAGCATTCCATTGATACTCAAACCCCCTGCAAGGCTCGGCTCCCTTCTATTGCCATTTTCATACTCCATGGTGTAACCTCCGCTAAATGACGCTGTTGCCCGTAGGTCCTTTATGTTTGACAATGTGAAATTATTACTCAGCACAGCACTTCTCGAATTCAAAACAGGGTTTAGCTCATAAATAGCTGATGACGCAAATTCCCATTTTTTAGCGGTATGTGTAAAAGTACCCCAACTGGCATTTCCAACAGGGAAAAAAGTATTTTCTTTATTGCCGAGAAGATTTGAATTTCCGTCCATGTATCCCGCTTCGTAGGAGTTATTCGAAGATGTATCGCTTATGCTAAAGCTTGCCCCCCGGCCGCTTAGATTTAAATCTAGATTTTTGTTGATATTCCCGGCCACAAACCCAAATTTCTGGTTTTCATAACTCAGGAAAGTATTTCTGGCCATCGGAGGTGAATATGAATTCTTCCAGGTTGTCAGATCGAGATTATACCCAAGCATTCCTTTTGGCAGTTCAAGATTTCCCCGGCCTGTCACCAAATAGGATTGATTCGGGGAAAACATACTTTGGGAACTTATCGTTATACTATTTAGATTATAAGAATCTCCGAGCGACTCGTCCCGATATGCTCGCTCATTTCGTGCACTCTGCACCTTAATATATGCCATACCAAATATGTCGCCATTATCATAAAGGGCACTGAACGTCACATCAAAACTTTCGGAATTTAGCATTTTCTTTATCACAGGCTTGACAAATGTAATCAGAGTATCCGCTGATGGCTGGATGATAAACTGGTTGGTTGTATGAAATGCATCATCCTGAAAAATGGAAGGATATCGATTAATCAACGTGATTTTTTGAGCAGTATTTCCGGGATTGCTCACCCTGATAGGGATCTTGATTGAATCTGATGTCGGGTCTAGAAGTATGTTAGATACCAGTGCAAACATATTCACATTCCGTTTTATATAAACCCTTAATGTGGTCTCCGCAGTAGCCAGAATAGTGTTCCCCGGAGCGGCAAGTAGAATACGGATGAGGTGATCCTTTCCCGATGCTGCACGTTTAGTTACAAATATTTTCACTGGCACAAACAAGCTGTCACCCGCCAAAACTGAAACTGGTATTTTATTTTTGCTTATTAAATTAAGTGATACAGGAATATTAACCTCAACTATTCCTGTAAGAGCGGTGCTTGTTTTATTAACGATCTTCACAGTAAGGTCTACCAGTTCTTCATTCGAGGCATTGATAGCCGTTACCGAAGGCTGGAATAATATTCGGGAATCCTGAGCACGGGAAATAGTTGCTGAACAAAATAAGACTAAAAGTAAGTAGAACCATTTGAAGGGCATTGCAGACTTATATTTTCCTCTCAGGCGAGGGTAGATTTGCGGTCTGCATTGATGATATTTATGATCTCTTTCCAAAATCCAAAGGTAGACACTACTGTTAGCCAGGAAGCAAATTAAAGAGGTATTGCAATGAATAAAACTCTGGTATTAAACGTTCCAGATTTTCCTGTAAGCCTTGAATCATTTGGTGCTGTATAATATCTGAGTGTGTATTCGGTAACCTGATGAGTTGGGTGAGATACAGGATTATTAATTATTATCTGGTCGGCAGATGAAAGTGCACGTACGTATGTATTAATTACAGCACCTTTCGTGGCAGTGACCTTCGTTGTTTCAACATTGACTGCCGCAACGGGAATGGTCACCGCATTATTTTCGAGATTAGACCCGCTCGTTTTGATTATGACCTGATAGCCGCTATAACCTGTGATTTTTAGGCCTCGCGTTTTAGTAACCGACACCCCGCTTTGATAGTTGTCCAGCGTATTGAAGACCAAATCAACCACATTTGCTGAATTCTGTAGCACCATGGTATAACTATTGGAACTGGAGTTTATTTGAAAGGATACGTCCTGGATTTTAGTGGAGACAACCTCGTTATTTTGATTATATAAAGTGAATGTCAAACTGGCTATGTACGTACCGTTAGGAACAAGCAGGTGATTTCCACCTGAGATAATCATATCAAATTTATGTTCGGTTCCTGCATACGGGGTGAAGCCAGCGTTGGACTGATCTATCAGAGCCACATCAGAATAGGCTAGTGCGATTGAATTGTTGGTAACACCAATTTGAGCAGCTGTAGGAGATCCGGAAGCTACCCGGTTAAAACGTAAGGCGAAATATTGGGGCAACACAGAGTTGCTGCCGCTGATGAAATTTCCATTAGCCCTCACCTTCAGGCTCCAGCCCGTACAGTCAGCCTGGTTAGGGGTGTATTGGAGGCTTACAGCATCCGTTACTGTAGTACCCGCCATTTGTGCATTGTAATCTAAAAAAACAGGTTGGTTGCTATAATAAGAATTTATTGTCGCACCCATACAGCTATTCAAGGTGGTTTGGCTAAACCCATACTGAGGTAAAATACTCGCAAGTAAACATGTTAGTGTCAAAATAAGCGACTTCATGAATTGGAAATTATAGGGGCTTATTTTTATCATTAACGGGCAAATTCTAATTCAACCAGCTTCAGTTCATCCTTGTTGCCGTAATTTATCACCGCTGTAGCAGTGTATTTTCCTTTTGCCATGTTTGACGGCAATGCCTGTCTGACAATACGTTTATCTCCCGGTAAGGAAAAAATATCCTGATCATCAAGTTTTGTCCTGGCACCCGTCTGTGTATTCAGTATTTCCCATTTCACTTTACCTTCGAGCCACATTTTACCTGTATTTTGAAGATTCAATTCCAGAAAGCCGCCTGTTATCTTATCTTCCAATACTGGAAGTATATCTGTAAAATTGACAACCTCAATATCCTTTTCTTCGACCTGAGAAAATGCATGATAAATTTTAACCCCCATTCTCACACTAACCTTAATGGAGGTTCCATCCGCAGCTTTTGCATCTCCAGGATTCAATTGAGTTAAGAATAGCATTGCTGTGTGAACAGGAATTGACGTATTGGCATCCGCCGGGACAGTAAATATGATATCAAGTTCACGTTTTTCGTTAGGTTGGAGCGTAAAATACGATCCTGGCATAACCTGGACCCAAGCTGCACCAGAACTTTTTAAGATGCCTGCATCATAGGTTTGGTTATTCCCTAAAGTATCATAGTTCCAATCATTCATAGAAACCCCTATCTCTAATTCTTTATTATTAGGGTTACTCACCACGATCTTTTGGGTAGCAGAAGCGCCCGGTGAAAGTTTGAAATAAAGCTTCCCGGGACTAACAGTCATTCCCGCCTGAGCCCAAAGCTCATAATGAGAAGCAACGAGTGCAACTGCGAGTAACATGCAAAGTAATTTCTTCATAAAGTAAATATAAACAAAGGCTTCATTAAGAGCTCATTTAACAATTAAATACGCGGTTTATTAGGGTTTACGGCTGCTTATTCGTTAAGTTACATGAGCCATACGGACCTCATATTAATGATATTTGTTAATAAGGTCGGAAATATTTAACCGACAGACAATTAATATCAAACATATAACCCTATGGTTGTATTACGCTAAATATGACAGGGATCATACTTGGAGCTGCATTTTTATCGATGTAAGCGAATTTGTTTCCGATTTTATAAGCTATGTTAAATTTATTGGCCGAGTAGGCTCCGTTCCAGGAGGAGTTCGATGCGGTAATAACTGTCGCAGGGGAGCCATTGGCCGGCGGTAAAACGACATCAGATTTCAATATTAAACCTTCCGTATTCCCTCTATTCGTTGTGCCAATTAAAGAGCTAACTTGGACAAGACCCTCAATTCCTGGCCCGGAACCGTTTTGTTGACCGGATATGGCCTTAACCACATACCCTTTTGAACTTACTACGCTAATGTGATCGCTCGCAATTGCCCGGATGAGATTGTCGTTTTTATTTTTTGAATTATTTTTTACGTTGAATATTGGCTCATTTACAGTAAAAGATAGTGCGTCCAACAAATTAATTGACATATTCGCTGATTGCGCTAGAATTCCATCACTAAAAAGTAAACATACCGCGAATACTATTAAAAATAATCCCTTTCTCATTTCATTTCTGTTTTTATTCTAAAAGGTCAGTATCCTCTCCAACTGTGCCTATTATTATATTCAAATGCCACACCAAACTTAAAGGCTTAACTGAAAGCCATTCGAGCAGGTTTTTTAAAAAAGAAGTCAAATCAAGTGGGATTCGATGCCTCAATTGGGGAAAGCGTTTCTCAATTTTGGGAATTGGAAGATGAAACCAATAGCATAAGAAACCCTTCGACTGCAAAATGATGAAAATATCCAACACCTGACAAAAACGGAAAGGCTCGATCTGAGCCCTTCCTACCTAAACATCCACCAAACCATGAGCTATTCCATGTACAGAGTTTCGTAATTGGTAGCTAAGCATAAACTTTCCTCAATTCCGTGATTGATGATTGGAGTCTTGAACGCAAAATACCAAGTGTGATATTAAGCTCTTCTGCTGCCTGTACGTGAGTATAGCCCTTGAAATATACCAGTTCCAGAGCAGATTTTTGATCATTGCTAAGAATCTTTGTCATGTCTTTGACCCCTATAAGCTCCGGATTATAATTAGTTTGGAAAGTCATATCCACCTGCTGACCTACCTCTGCAAGATCTTCACAAACTGAAGAATTCTTATGGTTAGCGCTTCTTAGATAATCAATAGAGACGTTTCGCGCAAGCCTTGCCATCCATGTATATAATCGTCCCTTACTAGAGTCATACATTCCAAATGATTTCCAGATCTTAATAAAAGTTTCCTGCAAAAGATCCTGTGCGACCTCTTCAATAACTACTATGGTTGAAATTACTTTATAAAGGGAGTCGGAATACATTCGATAGAGGGCAGACATTGCCGAACTATCATTGTTCTTTAAGCCCACTACAAGCATATCTTCAGATAAACGGAGCTTCCTGCTTCTTTTCTTACTGATGGCTTGAACATTTTCGAGAGGTAATACCAATGATATCATCTTTTATACTTTGAATAATATAAAATTGATGTGCCAACATGAATTTCTGATGAAGATTTAAATAAATCGGTTGAGCTGGTTGATTGCTAAAAAATATATGGATAAAGCGTCAAAATCGAAGGCTATATCAACGAATATGTTATCGAGGTTAAAGCGATTAGTTGTCTTTCTTTATTTCAACCCGGCGATTTTGCTGCCTGGCGCTTTCAGTATCATTTGTATTAATTGGCAAGGATTCACCAAAGCCTTTAGCTTCGAGGTTCCGACCGTTAATACCGGCTGAAACTAAATAACTTTTTACAGCAGTAGAGCGGTCTATTGATAGAGTCATATTTCTGGTTTCCGTACCTTCTGCTGACGAATGACCATTCAAACTAAACTTCATCCCAGAATACTTTTTCATCTCCCTTGCGATTTCGTCGAGAGTTAAATAAGAGGTCGTTTTGAGAACTGCAGAGTTGAACTCAAATAGAATATTTTTATAATTAAACGATGGCGCCGCAGCTGTAATCTCGGGGCACCCATTATTTTCCGAGGAGCCTGCGTTGCTCGGGCAATTATCTTTGGAATCTGGAGTGCCGTCTTTGTCTGAATCAGATTCTGCAATAGGAGCTTGCTCAGGTGCTTCCTGAACGGGAGGAGTAGCAACAGGTACCGGAGACGCCTGAGTAATCATTTTCCTGGGCTTACACGCCGCAAATAGTGCAACAATTAATATAAAAAGTGACAATATATTTAACGAAGTTTTCATACCAGCTCTCATAAAATTAAAAGTCAAAATTACCATTTACCGATATGGCGTGCAAGGAAGGTTTTCCACACTCATAGGATAACTTATTGGCGAAAATGCAAAGGGTTTTGTATTCAATACTTCTAAAATATGCTGTGAATGATGCGCTGTGATGCTTCTTCACAAAAATCAAGACCAGAGTAATCGGGATTATAACCCCCGATATAAGGAACAGCCATAATATATAGCCTTTTGTTATAGGCACTATATTGATCAGCAACTTGAAAATTATCATTAATTGTTATACCAGGAACTTTTAGATAGTAATTTCCGTTCCCATCTGCTTCAACCTCTTTGTTGCCTTTATCAAAAGCAGCCTGTCCTTCGGTAGGTGACCTGAACCTAATATGTGCCGGGCTTATCGTTTTACTTCTTATGAGGCTTTTAAACGGAAATTGCTCATACGAAAGCCGTGGCTGCCCTATACAATTTATAAAGGTTTTGTAATATGTAGATCTGAATTCGCCCGATTCATCCTTATACTTGTAGCTGATACCACCCTTCTTATCAGGGATAACTTCACTATCCTTATCTACCGGAATGAGTTCTAGCACTCCGGCATCACATAATGCAAGCATTTCCCGGGCCGAATTTTGAGGAACAAAGGCTATCACAATGGCTATTAAAGGCATCAAAACCTTTACAAGGCGTAGCATATCCTCTGCAGAAAGGTATTTAGCCGGATAGTTCATAGCAAAGCTCAATTCGGCAAGCATTTCTTTCCAATAAACTGACTCCCGGCGTTTAATTGATTTTTCCGCCTCGGCATATTCAGCACGGAAGAGCGTAAATGGATCAAGACGTTCACGAAGATCCATCATGGACCCAACAAATTCCTCGATGTTCATTTTCTTAATTTTATCGTAAAAATCAGGGTCTTTCTTCAGGAATATTTCCTTGAAATTCTTTTCAAACACGAAGTCAAGAGATATAAATCCATCATTATCCTCCTTGTATTTCATGATTTCTTCAGGTGTAAGAAGTGAATCATTTGAAAGGTGTGTATCTTCCAGGTGAAATCTGATTCCGGGAAGCAAGCCATCA
Source organism: Daejeonella sp. (assembly GCF_046590655.1). Taxonomy (GTDB): domain Bacteria; phylum Bacteroidota; class Bacteroidia; order Sphingobacteriales; family Sphingobacteriaceae; genus Daejeonella. Next base: position 24,398 of record NZ_JBKJUM010000013.1, on the reverse strand, counting down.
AGAGAGTGCATCGCCAATTTGAATTTTGGGCTGTTCTCCGACCTGCAATACGAAATCTCACCGTTTTTTTCTTTTACGAACTCTCCATTATGCCGCGCCAGGGTTCTGATTGCATCGATAGCCGTCAAAGACGAGCCCTTGATAGCTATAGGATGGTTTAATTTCAACTCCAGTTTCGATGGCGGATACGGAGAATCAAAATATCCTTCAATTTTTCCTTCATTAAATCGCGGCCAGTTATGGCCTGTACAAATAATTACCCGATCAAATGCTGATATACCCAGTTCGGCAACATCTACCCAAACTTCATTAAGTTCAGGGTGGTCTATTATATCAACGACATTGCTATTTAGATGAAGATGTGTTCGTATCCCAGTTCTCTTTGCATTATTCAACAGAAGCTCAAATTGGGCCGACAGATATTGGCCGAAAAACAAGCGCGGCAGTACTTTAAATTCATTGAAGTTTTCAGGTGTAATATTATAAGTTTCAAGTATCTCGCTGGGAGCATTATTCACCCATTCCTCAATTGAACTTACGAGCGCAGGAATTTCATTGTCAGACACGTTTGTAATGTGTTCTTCGTTTGCACCTTCTTTGCTGTATGGCATTCCACTACCCAATTGGCTCTTCCTTTCAAAAATGCTTATCTCCAAATCGTCCCTGCCGGATTCGATTAACCTTTTAAACATGAACAATCCTGCGGGTCCTCCACCAAGTATTGCAATACGTCTTCTTAATTCTGCCATTTATAGTTGTTTGATAGTTGTTAAAACTTATGTCATCTAATTCTTAATTGGCACTAACCAAAAGAACTGTAATTGATAATTTCGATGTGATAACATCTATATTTTGGATAGGTTTTTTCTAAATGAAGCTTTCATTTTCACTTCCAGATAATTCAATAATTTCACGGCTTAGTTTAAAAGTTATTCAAACCTCGCAAAGGGCGGCGAAAACTTTCATGTTTACCCATGGGATATAGGATATTTACCTATTCTGTCTGCCATTTATACGGGAATTTAACACCAATAAAAAACCTTGCTAAAATATCGCTGTTAACACACTTAACCAACCATATAAATTTATAGCCCGCAAAATTCACCATGATAAAATTAGAATACTTCACCAGTGAAGATTTTGACGCGTTACTCAGCTGGATTCAGGATGAAGAACTATTGCTCCATTGGGCAGGCACTCAATTCCGGTTCCCCCTTAATGAAAAAAAATTGGAATGGTATATCAAAGACACGAACGATTTTCAGGCTTCTTCTACGCTGATTTATAAGGCCATAGAGTCTGAGAGCGGTAAGACCATTGGTCATATATCATTAACCTCAATTAATCGGACAAATCGGTCTGCTCGTATAACACGGGTTTTTGTCGCAGATTCGGAAAGGGGAAAAGGACTTGCTGCAAATATGGTAATAGCATTGCTAAAAATTGGATTTGAGGAGTTACATCTGCACCGTGTGAGTCTGGGAGTTTATCATAAAAATGAGTCCGCGATAAAATGTTATAAGAATTGCGGATTCAATATAGACGGTGTATTACGTGATATTCAGAGATATAAGGATGGTTATTGGAGCCTAATGGAAATGAGTATTCTCGAACACGAATGGGGTGTGATCGGAGGTGGGAAGCCGGAGGTCGGAAATCCATCAGACCTCCGACATCAGACACCAGACCTCAGACCTCAGGTATAACAGTAGCTTCTTCCTTTCCGGCTATCTCTCCTGTGTCCTGCATTTTATCTTTCTCGATTTCAGGGATAGCCTGGGTAAAGATCAGACCTGTTTTAGCTGCATGTTCGGCAGCTTCAACTGTATTATCTACTATCAGCAGCTCCACATGGTTTTCCAGTTCTGCAGAGATGTCCATTGCTATCTTTTCACGGTCGGCGAGCTGAACGTCGCGAATGTAAATTGCAAGGATTCGGCCGGGAAACTTTTTAACGATTTCACGGTAAATAACCGGATCTTCCTGGCCGCTGTCACCAATAAGAACGAAATTCAATAGTGGATAGGTCAGCAGAATATTTTCTATCTCCTTAAATTTATGGCCCATATGGCCAGAACTGATGAATTTGTTATCCTGCAATCCAAAGTCACGCAGCAGCAATGGACCTTCGGGTATTTGATTGAGATCAAGGAAATCTTTTAAAAGATCGTACATATTCCATGGACTACTAGAGACGTAGAAAAATGGGTTATTTCGTTTCCCATTACGGCCCAATTGCAGCGACTTATAAAACTCCGAAACCCCGGGAAATGGCATTCGTGTTTTTGCATTATGAAGAAAGACTTTCCTTGACATTGCGAGGACGTCAGTGGCACTGGTATGAACTATGGTATCATCAATATCACTAATTATCCCATACTCAGCATCTATTGGCGGAACCAAAACCTGGGCCTCACTCTTAAGCCCGGCCGGAAAATCTATCGGCGAGTTAATAAGCTCCACATCAATTTCATGCCACATATCGGTAGGACTAATAGGAAACTCCGGAGCCAGGTTCAACATAAAATAACCTTCATCATCAGTGATTATGGTATGCTCCTGATCCTGGAATTTAACCTTTAAGACTGCTCCTGGAATTTCGTCGCTTTGAAAACGATGATACATATTAACCAGGTTATTAAAAATAGTATCCCTGTCTGTCGCGGCGTTTATTCCCTTATTTTCAAGTACTCTGCCTTTTATATACAGGCGGTTGACTGTACCATAACTTCGAAAAGTCACGATTTGCAGGGGATCGTTAAGGTTTAGACGATTTCGTAGTTTAAAGAAAAGGTTGTCGAATTTTTCCTCGACTAAAGTAGTTGTATCGGTAAAAAGCTTTTTCCAATCGGCCATATGATGCGTTCTGTTAGTAGAACACTAATTACGAAAATGTGTTTAGGTGAAAAATGAATACTCGTGCCACGGTCGTGCAGAAATAAATCCTGAGTAATTCTAATTTGCGCAGCTATACTCCAGCCAGATCGGGATCAAACAGCAAAGGATGAAATTGACCGCCCATTTCTCGTCCTTTCGGAATTGCGATTGCACCGTCCATAAGGACCTTATCTGTGTCAGACAAAGTTCCATCTGCGAAAACATTCAGCACACAGGCCCTTCTCATTTTCTCCGATCGGTTTTCATAGGAACCATGTACCAGCAAAGGATGATGAAATGTTCCATAGCCTTTTTTAAGTTCAATAGGAACAGGTTTAAACCCGGCTTTTTGTTCCTCAGAAAGATATTGCATCAATCCATTCATATCGCCCGCAAGGTCAGGCTTATCAAGTAGCCCCCAGCGATGGCTATGCGGGACATAGTAAAGGCAACCATTATTTATTGTAGCGTCATCCAGGCCAATCCAGCAGGTAAGGTGGTGCATAGGAATAGTACGGGTCCAGTATGAGTAATCCTGGTGCCATGCCACCACGCCTCCATGCAGTGCAGGTTTATAAAAAAGCTGATCGTGCCAGAAACGCACGGCTTGATTTCCCAATAACTGAGAGGCGGCCATTACGAAAGCAGGATTCCATAAAATATCATGAAATCCCGGGGTGATCCTCCAGGCACCCAGAGCGTGAAACAATATTACGTTGGGATCGTGTGATTCGTTAGAGTTGTATTCGTGAAAAAGTGCATTGCCGGGATGCATAGGATCAACCAGTCCGATAAGCTCTTCATTGAGAAAATCTACCTGTTCGTCGCTAAGAAATTTGACATCATGGACATAACCAAATTCTTTGTAAGAATTAATTTGATCTGAGGTAAGGCGGTATTGATCCCACTGAGATTGTGTCTCAGGCCATCTGAACATATCAGATACCTGAACATGAATTTTTGAAAGATCTTGATAGTTCATTTTTAAAAGCTAAGGAATAAAAACTGCGTTCTCTCCCATTGTATAGGTCAATATTTTATGATTTGAATTGACATTGCCCCTAACTTCTGGCACCGAATAAGCTATTAATCCGTTTGCAATTACTCTCTTAGTTTTTCTGTTTATAAATATTTCATCTGCAACAAAATGTACTTTGCCGTATTTAAAATCAGCTTTCCCGTAAAGGTGGATCGTGCTATTTGATGCATCTACAACTATGGAATCTGCTGCAGTGTATTTTAATTCTTCAGATATGACTTTTACGTCTGAATTTTGTGCAAAACTTGTGAAGCTAACAAATACAAATAAGAGCAGGATTATAGTTCTCATAGTTTTGACCGGATTAAGTTATAGAATTATCCCCAAATGTTTGTGAAATATAATCATTTACCAGACAAAGGTACAGGTTCATCTACCTCTAAAGTGAAATACTCAACTCACTTAACACACTTCTCCCAACCCCGTTAATCCCACTCCCGTGTGTACGATAATCTTCATTAAAGATATTCTGCAGGCTCAGACGGAATTGAAGCATTTTGTACTTATATCCGGCGAAAGTATTCCATACCCTCCAGCCCGGTGTACCACCTTTCGGAATTCTGTTGTCATCCCGGTCACCCTGTGCCAGCCTGCTTTGCCCGGAAGCCCAGGCAAGCTCCCCTAAAATATAGAACCGCTTTAGCGTGTATCTAAATGAAGTATTTCCATTAAGCGGTGGCATCCTTCTTAGTGGTTCATCCTTAGTGCTATTTTTACCGAAGGTATAGGCAATAAAACTATTTATCATCCAATGCTCGTTAGCCTGCCAGTTGATGAAACCCTCGCCTCCTTTAATATAAGCATTCTCTATATTCTCTTTTCGGTAGACGTTATAACCGTTAATGATTTCCCCTTCAGATTTAACACGTGTTATCAGGTTACTTAATTTATTATAGAATATAGCAAGTGAACCTTTAATTTTATCAGACTGTATTTTATATCCCACTTCTGTATTGAAATTCCGTTCCGGTTTCAGATTAAATGAAGGCAATTCATATCTAAAATCAACAATACCCAGGCTACCCATATCATCAATATTGGGAGCCCGGTAACCGCTGCTGACGGAGGTGTAAAAATAATGAGACCCTGCGCCGTAATTTATACCTGCATTAAAGACAAGGGCATCGGGTTTGATGTTGACCAGTCCCAGTGTTTCGTCAGGTATGGTAGCGTTAAACCAATTATACCGTACCCCAGCCTCGACATTAAATTTCCTGATTTGGAAGTGATGAAGGTTGTAAATTGAAGAATTGGCATAGCTTGCATTATCAGGATATAGACCCCGGCCTCGAACGGTTGCCTGAGTTAGTTTATTGATATCTTCTTTATAGCTGTCAATCTTGTCGAAATAATATTCAAAACCGGTGTTCGAAGTCCAGTTGGACCCAAACTCAGAAACAATATCGACAGACGCATTTGAAGTCCGAATTTCATCCAATTCCCTGCGCATAGACGGACTATTATTTTTTTGACTGTTTCGAGTCTCATCGCTTTTCTGAAAAGAACCGTTGAAGCTAACCTTTTTATAAAGTTGGTTCAAACTCGATATGTTCAGTTTAACATAGGATAAGGTTCTCTGCTGGACTTCCATCTCGTTAAGAAGGAAATTTTCCAGCTGCACCTTATGGTAGACCGGGACATTGCTCTGCATCACAAACTGGTGTGCCCCGATTAACTCTGCGTTATCCGACAATTTCCATTTTAGTTTCAGATCCGCGTCTATTTCTCCATAACCACTCGGTGTTTGCCTGCCGGTTGTATCGCCGCCTACCAGCGCCCCGAACTTTTTTGTACTTAAACCACCCGAGGCAGCAAAATTACGACCGGAATATATTATCTGCCCCCGGCCGGTTTTCTCCATATTATTGCTCCAATACCGCCCGGTTATAATACCATGGAGCAGCGGTTTGTCAGAATAACCCGGATCGAGTGTCAATAACTGGATCACACCGCCCATTGCATCAGAACCATATTGTACCGAACCACTCCCTTTCACGACTTCAACCCGATCGATCATAAAATGATCAACGGTATTGAGGTATTGATTTGGTCCGTAGCGAAATGTAGAATTATTAAGACGTATGCCATCAACAAGGATCAGGGTTTGATTTCCTGTCAGACCTCTGACAAAAGCAGAGCCTCCACCATGATTTGTTTTTTGTACAAACACGCCCGGCACACTCATCAGAGCTTCGGGTGTAGAACGATACTGAAGCTCATTCATTTGCTTCTTCTTGAGCACACTGATAGAAAAAGGGCTCTTAACTAAAGCCGAAGACCTGCGGGTTGCTGTAATTACAACCTCGGTCAGGATGCCGGCTGTGTCTGCTTCGCTCGTATTTCGTTCCTGACCCGATAACATTGCAGGCAGAATCAGCATTAAGGCGGATATTGAATAGAATTGGAGTTTCAATTAAATGCTTTAACAGGTTAAAATAGAAAAGATTCAGGTTTTGTGTTAGTCATCATCTTTTTCAGTTTTCATTTCGAGCTTAACAAAAGCACTTCTCCGGGGCGGTGGCAGTATAGACGTTTCACCCTTGATCGATTTCCACACTACTTCATTCAAATCCAAATCCGGCGCACGATCTTCTCTTGAAAAATCCCAGGTTCCTGATCGTATGGAACTGGTATTATTAGCAGTATTTTTTACTGTTAAGCTAACACCCGGTGACCTGGCTTTAAAGGCAGCCAGGTCCGGCTTCGCATTAAAGCAGTCAAACAGCGGCGCTGCAGCGGCATCGTACTGGCTCATAGGTGGCAGGCCTAAAATTAACTCCATAGTTCGCAGCATTCCCGAAGTTGAATACATATTGTGATTTACCGATCCCATTTTTATATAGGGGCTGATAACAAAGGCCGGAGAACGGTGTGCATCAACATGATCAGGGCCGTTCTGGGCATCATCCTCTAAAACAAAAATTGCAGATTCCTTCCAGATGGCACTATTAGATATATGCTCCACTAATTGTCCCAGGGCGAGGTCATTATCGGCAACCATTGAGATTGGCGATAATTTACCTAATCGCTGGCCGTAAGTATGATCATTACCAATCCTTATGCTATTAAATTGCGGGACCTTCCCTGCGGATAATAGTGAATCAAAATCATGTTTAAATGCTTTTATCCGATCAACATCGGTAATATCAAGATTGTAGGAAGGAAAATTAACACATATGTTTCCCTCCAGCGACTTAATGCTAGCTTTTCCGGAAGAGGTGAATTCGCCGTATGACCGATAACTTATTCCCGCACGCTGACAGTAATCCCAAATAAATCCATCTCGCGGAAAGGCTATTTTGCGGCTGCCTTCATAGTCATAAGTACCACCGCGGCTGCCATAGCTGATAGGCCAGGTCTTTTCCACATAATCGTTAGCATATGCAGCCATGCTCCAGTTATGCCCGTCAGCACTTACTTCAGCATCGACATAAAAATTATCGAGCAAAACAAACTGGCGCGCGAGTGCATGATGGTTTGGCGTTACTTTCTCAGGAAAGATAGTCAGAGACGAATCCCCATTCCCCTGAGGCATATCTCCCAAAACCTGATCATAAGTACGATTTTCTTTAATGACGTAAAAAACGTATTTGATAGGTGAAACGTCCCCATTTTTAGCAGGAATGGGATTGCCAGGGGCTTTGTGAGCCACGTTTTCCTTCATTTTATTAAAAGGGGTGTTGGCATACACCTGTTTTGAATAATCGTTCAGCTGCACGGAACTGGGCTGATCAATTATCGACAAAGTACCTTTGAATAAACCTCCGATATATTGGAGCCTGGAATTGATAACTCCCAGATGAGAAGCGCTATTGTCCGTCTTTCTAACAGGTTGTGGTCCGCCGGGGTTGGGTAGAGATGAAAACCCTTTCCCATTACTTACAAAAATCTTATTGCCAACCGTTTTCACGTTGGTAGGATACCAGCCTGTGGGAATAAATCCCATAGTAACGCTTTTGCCTGGTTCGGAAACATTGAAAACAGCCAGGCAGTTATTATCGGCGTTTGCTATGTATAAAATTTTCTCGTCGGCAGAAAGGGCTAGACCGTTTGTAGTGGAACCGGTGAGTTTTGTAGGAAAAAGTGTAGCGGAAATAGTTTCTATCACTTTTCTCTGTGCAGTGTTTATCACCGATACCGAATTATCATTTGCGTTTGCCACAAAGATATATTCCCCTTTTTTAGTGGTTAAAATCTCATTGGGATGATTCTGAGTAGTGATTTCAGAAACTATCTTTTCCTGCATAACATCGTAGATGGCCAATTTATCACCTCCCCATATAGAAATATAAAGCTCGGACATATCGGGACTCAAAACACAGGCATAAGCTTCATGGGAAAGCTTCAACTTTTTAATGGTTTTTTTGCTGGCAAGGTCAACTATATATAAACTGCTGTCTTCCTTCGTCACGGTATATAGTCGATTCCGTTTGTTGTCTATCTCAATTCCTGCAGGACTTATTTTTTCTTTTGGCCAGGCCTCCCCCAACTTAATGGTATCAGGATTAAGGAATTTACCATTCTTAACATCGAAAGAAATAATAATATTATCGTTGCCCCCGGATGCATATATCTTAGACCCTTTATTATTAAATTTTAACCCATACCATGATTTACCAATAGAAATGGAATCCAGCTGCATTTCTGTTTTCGTGTCAATTAGTTGCAAAAACTGGGTGCTCTGCCCATTATTTGTTACAGCCAGTATCCTTTTGTTGGGATTCAGGGCCATATTTAAAGGGAGATCACCAAGATCTAATGAGCGCCCGGCGGGACTCAGCGACCAGCCATTTGAAAGGAGGACTTGCTTGCCAGGGCCATACAACGAGGGCGTTTGTGCCAGGGCTTTTTCAGCGGTCATCAAACATAATAGAACCAGGCAAATCAAACTGGAACTTGTTTTTAATAAATAATTCATATTAGGGAAATTATTACTGTGGTAAATTAAAGTTTATCTTTTATGTAGATATTTATGTCAGTTTCTAAAGATCAATCTTTGTCGGCTCCGTCCTTTTTATCAGTGTTTAAGAAAGCGGCCCGAACCGGTGAGGGTGATGGCACACCTTTAATACCCTGCCATAGAATTTCATTAAAAATAAGGTCAGGCACAGCATCCTCTTTACTCCAGTCAAATTTCTCGGACAACTTGCCGAGCCTGGTATTAGCTGGATTCTTGTCATTTAAATTAACATTTACCGGCAAAAAATTATAAGGGGCAAGATCCGGCTGGGGAGTAAACAATCTCCACATTGGGGTCGCGGCGGCGTCGTATTGAGTCATTGGTGGTAAACCCAGTATCAATTCCATTGTTCTCAACATTCCCGAGGTGGTATACATGGTATGGTCAACAAACTTGCGTTTTACATGAGGGCCGATTACAAATGCCGGGCTTCGATGAGCATCAACATGGTCTGGACCATTTTGAGCGTCGTCCTCCAAAATAAATACTACACTTTCATTCCAGACAGGGCTTTTGCTCAAGTGGTCAATCAGCATCCCGACGGCCAGGTCATTATCCGCAACGTGAGCAAAAGGCGTTGGACGGCCCTCACGCATACCTTCTGTATGATTGTTTCCCAACCTGATTGTAGAAAATTGAGGGACGGCTTTTGCAGTTACTAATGAATCGAAGTCGTGCTTCCATTGATAAAAACGGGTGGTATCCCGAATCCCAAGATTATAGGGTGCAAAACGTGCCGTATGTCCTTTCAAAGATTCGAGCCTGGGCTTAGAACCAAGAGCGTCGGCAACAAATTCCCCGTACGAACGATAAGAGACGTTGTTTCTTGCACACAGATCCCATATAAAACCGTCCTTATTATTTCCAATCTTGAGAGACCCGGAAGTTCCGGTTGTACCGCCTTTAGCGCCATATGAAGCCGGCCAATTCTTTTCGACATAATCGTTTGCATAAGCCCCCATGCTCCAATTGTGACCATCAGCACTCACTTCAGCATCCACATAAAAGTTATCCAGCAAAACATAATCTCTGGCTAGTTTATGCTGATTCGGCGTAATTTTTTCACCGAATAATAAGAGAGAGGTATCACCATTGCCACCAGGAATATCGCTTAAGACCTGATCATATGTCCTGTTCTCTTTAATTATATAAAACACATGTTTAATGGGAGATTTATCCCCCACTTTCATTGGAACGGGATTACCAGTCTCTCCTTCAGCAAGAAGCTCTTTTGACTTTGAGTAAGGAGTGTTTTTATATACCATCCGTGTAAAAATCGCAAGCTGCGGAGCGGATGGTTCGCTTATGAAACTCAAAGATCCGCGAAATAAGGAACCTATATATTGAACTTTGGCCGGCTTTGCACTATCCCCTAAACTGTTCAAAACAATCTGTTGCCTATTGCTTGGTTCTGGGCCCTGAGGATTAGCATAGGAAGTTAAGCCCTTGCCGTTAGTAACAAATATTTTCTTACCAACTACCTTCACATTGGTAGGATACCATCCAACCGGAATAAAGCCCTTTGACTTACTTTTAGAAGTTTCAGAAACATCAAATATGGCTAAACAGTTGTTGTCGGCATTAGCTATATAAAGTGTTTTCTCATCTTCGCTAAGTGCAAGCCCATTCGTTGTAGATCCGCTTGGAGAGGCAGGAAATAGAGCAGCATTTAATGTTTCAACGACGGTGTGGGTCGCTGTATTGATTACGGATACTGAATTATCATCGGCATTAGCAACATATAAAAATTTACCATTTTTAGTAAGATACATCTCATTTGGATGGTTGCCAACTGATATTTCCCTGATGATTTTTTCTGACTGGATATCATATAGCAGAATTTTCTTATCTCCCCACAAGCTGATATACAACTTTTTCCTATCGTTGGACACCTTACAGCTATAGGCCTCTGCACCGAGGGGGATAATTTTGCTGATTCCCCCGGTTTTCAGATCAAAAACATAAAGACTTTTTGCTTCTTTAGTTACTACGAAGAGTTTATTATATACTGTCTCTTCCAGGTCAAGGCCGGCAGTTCCTATTTGTGTAGGCCAGGGTTTGCCTAATTCATATGAATCTAACAGCTTAAGCTTGCCATTAACTACTGAATATCTGTTTACTTTATTGTCATGCCCCCCGGACGCATATAAGTATTGGTCATCTTTACTAAAAGCAAGCCCATACCATGCTTTAGCAATTACTATACTATCAACCCGCTGTTCCTTCTGTATATCGATCAGGTCGATGGTATGGGTGCTCTGGCCATTATTCGTAATGGCTAAGTATTTTTTTCCATTACTAACTGCCATATTTAAAGGCAATTCGCCAATTGGGATGTTCTTGCCCGCCGGTGTTAAAGACCATCCATTGGGTAACATCACTCTTTTGCCCTCCAGTTCGCTCAAGGTTTGAGAAAACAATGAACTAACAAATAATAAGGATATTATTGTTAGGCTTGAAGATTTAATTGATAAGGTCATGTCATAGAATTTTTTAGTCATTAGTGGACTGCAAGTTATTTACAATCATCCTAATACACTTAAAGTTAAGAAGAAGATATTGTTAATTTATTGAGAATTAAAAATTGCGTTCCTATGCCTCCAACGGATTGAAATCAAACAGCAGCGGGTGGAATTGCGTCCATTCAGTTGTCATTTCCTAACCTTATAGCGGCCTTATACGGACCTTATAGAGTCCTTATAGGGACCTTATAGCGATATAGAAAGTGTTTACAAAGGATATACACAGGCTCAACTGTCACTTGCAAATAACAACTCTTTCAGAACGTTATGCTATTCATGCCAAGTGTAGGAGACTATTTAAAGTTACGCCCCTTATCAAAAACATCCTTCTGTGACGTTCTTATGCCTTCCACTCCTTTATTCCCTCCGGAAAACATTTCACTCTTTTCATCCGCTCGCGAAAGTGTTAATATCGGTAGATCCTCATTTCCATTCGTTGATAAGCCACGCAATAATTTGGAGAAATCAAAGCATCGTTGCACTATTACATGTACAACCTCCCCTTCGATCTGTAACCTTCCCTCTGCCATAATTAACCTGGATCCTATTATCTCTTTACGATACTGGTCAAATAGTTTCTGAAAGACAACCAGGTTTGAGGTACCTGTTTCATCTTCGATGGTAATGAAACAAATACCACTGGCGGTACCAGGTCGCTGACGGACCAGTACTAAGCCTGCCACTTTCACTAAATCGCCATCTTTGGCGTGAGCAAGATCCTGCGCAGATCGCACATGCAGTAAGCCTAGTTTTTCCCTGACAAAGCTTAGAGGGTGAGCTTTCAGAGATAACGAGGTAGAAGCATAATCCTGGATCACATGTTCTGAAGCGGGCATAAGTGGAAGCGAGATCTGCGTTTCAATTACGCTTTCTGAAGGGTGCCCGGCAAATAAAGCAAGGGGCATATCTGAAAGTGCAGAAACTTCCCACAAAGCCTGGCGGCGATCGAGACCGATTGAACGGAACGCATCTGCATCAGCCAGTTTCTCGAGTGCTGCCTGTGGAACACCCGCATCTCGTAGAGCGGTAATATGTTTATAGCTGTCTCTTCTGCCTTGAATTAATAATGTCATATCATCTTCTCTGATGCCATTTACCTGCCTGAATCCAAGGCGCAACGCATGATATTCCCCGGTCTTTTCTTCCAGAATATTATCCCACATGGAATAATTAATATCAACCGGACGCACTTCAACTCCATGTTTACGTGCATCTATAACAAGCTGAGCGGGCTGGTAAAAACCCATTGGCAAGCTATTGAGTATCGCAGTGGCAAATACATCCGGGTAATAACATTTCATCCAGGATGAGACATACACCAGCAAAGCAAAACTGACTGCATGGCTTTCGGGAAAACCATAACTTCCGAAACCTTCCAGCTGCCTGAAGACACGCTGAGCGTATTCCAGTTCGTAACCTTTGGCTGTCATGCCGTCAACAAGCTTCTTTTCAAACTGGGAAACCAGACCTTTGGCTTTAAAAGTAGCCATACTTCGCCGAAGTCCATCAGCCTCAGCTGGAGTGAAGCCGGCCGCCACTATAGCTATTTCCATAGCCTGCTCCTGAAATAAAGGAACACCCAGAGTGCGACCCAAAATCTCTTTTAGTTCTTCAGAAGGATACTCAACTGCCTCCTCACCATTGCGTCTTCGTAGATAAGGATGGACCATATCTCCTTGTATAGGTCCGGGACGGACAATAGCTACCTCAATTACCAGATCATAAAAACATTGGGGACGGAGACGGGGCAGCATTGACATTTGTGCCCGGCTCTCTATCTGGAAAACCCCGATCGTATCCGCATGGCATATCATCTCATACACTTTAGGATCATCCTGTGGAACATTGGCCAGTGTGAGATCAAGATCGTAATTTTTTTTTGCGAGATCAAAACCCTTTCTGATGCATGTAAGCATACCGAGAGCGAGCACGTCGACTTTCAAAAAACCTAGCGCATCAATGTCATCCTTATTCCATTCAATACAAGTACGGTCTTCCATTCGTGCGTTCATTATAGGGCAGAGATCAGAAAGCTTTCCTTGTGTGATCACAAAGCCACCCGTATGCTGCCCGAGCTGCCTCGGAAAACCAATCATCTGTCTGGTCAGTTCCAGTGTTTTACGCAAATGAGCATCCTGAGGGTTAAAGCCCTGCTCTAGGAGATGTGTATCATTAAACACTTCATGATGATGCCAGACTGAACCAGACAGGCGGTTAACTGTATCTACCGATAATCCCATTGCTTTGGCTACATCCCTCACAGCACCTTTGAAATGAAGTTGGGTTACAGTTGCAACAATCGCCGCGCGGTCGCGGCCATATTTCTCATATATATACTGGATAACTTCTTCACGGCGTTCATGCTCAAAGTCTACATCAATATCCGGGGGTTCATCGCGGGCATCCGACATAAAGCGGGCGAAAAGCAGCTTAAATTTGGTTGGGTCCACTGAGGTAATGCCCAGGAAATAACAAACTACTGAATTAGCTGCCGATCCGCGTCCCTGACAGAGAATATTTTTACTTCTTGCAAATCGCACAAAATCATGAACAGTGAGGAAATAGCTGGCCAAGTCTTTCTTCTCCATAAAGTCCAGTTCCGCATCAATCTGGTCTTTTACTTTCTTCGGAATTTTGCCTTTAAATCTTTCACTGGCACCTTCAAATGTTAGAACTCTTAATTCTTCCATAGGCGTTCGATTTTCGCTGGTCAGCTCTTCGGGATACACATATCTAAGGGTGCTGAGAGAAAACTGACAAGATTCAGCTATCCCAATTGCATTTTCTATCGCTTCAGGATACTGCCAAAATAGCCGATGCATCTCTTCAATAGGTTTCAGGTGCCTTTCTGCATTCTGATGCAGGCGGAAACCCGCGGTATGAATGGTGCACTTTTCTCGAACACAGGTTAGCACATCCTGCAACTCCCTGCGAACCGGATCATGGTAGTAAACATCATTTGTAGCTGCAAGAGGTATGTCCAGTTTGGAAGATAAACGTGAAAGGCAGAACAATCTTTTTTGATCATCACCCAGATATGAACGCACAGCAGCCATGTACAGCTCCTTACCCAGAGTGTGGCGATACTCCTTCATATCATTTTGGAAAGATGTATCAAACTCAAAATTTTCTGTCAAAACGGAAGGAGTAAGAGCAATAAACTTAATGCCCCTGCTGTATTCATACACATCTGCTTTATATAAATAGCATTGCCCCTTTTCAGCCCTGCGGTTTCCAATGGTCAATAAGCCTGATAGGCGGCTATATGCTTCCTGATCTGTGGGATAAGCTAATAAACCCGGACCGTCAATGAGATCCAGGCGGCAGCCGGGAATAAGCCGAATTCCTTTTAATTTGGCTGCTGCATGCGCCCGCACAATTCCTGCAAAAGTATTCCGGTCTGTAATAGCAATAGCTTTATAGCCATACACTTCAGCCTGCTCGACAAGTTCCTCCGGATGTGAGGCCCCTTGCAGAAAACTAAAATTGCTCGTGACTTGTAATTCAATATAGCTCATCAGGCAAAAAAACCATGAATAAACCACTCATTAGAGCCATCTCCGTTATAATGTCCCGACCGGAATAACCAGTAACGCTGCCCCTTCTGATCCTCCACATGATAATAATCGCGGTGCTGCCCGCCTTCGAGCCACCATTCCCGCTCAATGCGCTCCGGACCATCTGCTTTTTTTACGTGGTGGACCTTTTCTTTATACCGGAACAGCATGGGCGGATAATCCGGTATGGGAGCAGTTACCTCGATGTGTTCGGGTCTGGCCAAGAGTTGAACGGGTCGGGGTTTATCGCTTCGCCACCGTAATGAAGGTTTATCGTTTATTGATAATGAAATTCTAATAGACCTTTCAGGCCAGTAATGCTCATCCGGCAAGTACCGATGGATGGTGTGGGCTCCTATCTTACCTGCCAGCCTGTCCAGTAGTTCAGCAAGCATTGAATCTTCCAGGCCTGGTTTTCCAGCCCATAAAGCCTCCTGCCGGGGCGGTATATCTTCCACTTTAGATGCTTCCAGAACAAAAAGTTCAATACCCAAAGCAGGCTCCAGTGTGGATATTTTAAGTTCGAACAAGTTAAACAGATGATGAATATTATGCGAGGCCAGGTTGGTCCCAATTTCCATTTGTACTACTTTTCCATCAATCCTGTATCCTTTAAAAATGGCGGTTCGAACGCCCTTACCTTCCCTTTGCAATCGCTTACACAGCATTTCCAGCAGTTTTTGGACCGCAATTTCAATCCCGGTGGCGGTTCTTATGGGCTCCAGACTAGGCAGACGTTCCTGGTAGGGCTCTACAGGAAGCAGGCATTGTATGGCTTCGTTCTCATTACCCAAAGCCTCATCCAGGCGTTGCAACATAACCTGCCCGAATCGTCTTCGAAGTACTGAACGTGGCATACTAATAAAACTGCTGATGGTTCTTAGCCCCAATTTATGCAAACGTTGCAGAATCAGCGGGTCGAGCCGCAATGCAGCCGGCGGTAATGGGAGTAATGCTTCTGCCTGAGTGTTAATCTCGATAATGGGCTTGATCTTCCCGAAACGAGAAACCGCCCATGCGGCGCCGATTGTATCTGCCATTGCAGCCCTCACATCATAGCCCTTACTTCTCAGGCGGGTTACAATATCTTTCAGATAATACCTTTCTCCACCCCAGAGATGGGCACAACCCGAAATATCGAGAATCAATCCGTCGGGAGAATCGAGTGCAATAATCGGTGTATAGCGGATACACCATTCTCCGAGTCCTTTTAACAACCTATCTCTCTTACCGGGGATTTCATCAATAATTTCTATTGAAGGTATAAGTGCCTTTGCATCGGCAGCGACCATGCCCGGGATAATCCCCTCCGATTCAGCCAAAGCGTTACAGGAGGTGATAAGCAGCCTGCCATGATCCATTACTGCAATTACAAACGGGACTTCCCGCAGTTCAGGACGGCGGAGGCTGAGCCAGTCCGTCAGTAAATGACGGAACCATATGGTGACAAAACGCTTTTGCATGTTAACCGGCTTTTAAGCTTTCAGGCCTTATAAAAGCTTCCGTCATTTCAGTCACCGGCTTAAACCGGCCTGCAGACCATTCTACTTTCCAGTTTCCGGGGTTTCCATTGCGAACTTTTAACAATTCAACATTCCAGCGGGGGAAACCTACGCCAGGCATGCCATCTTCTAGTTCACTCGGTAAATGAGTAATATTCCATCTCGCAACGCAAGCAGTAGCACTCAATTTTTTAAGATCACTGCGCAGGATAAACCCGGTCACCCGGCTTTGTTCTGCTGCCAATTGCAGACGTCGCGTTTGGGTAAAATTGATTTCCTCCAACTCCCCTATCACAGCAGACAGGCCTTTACATTTAAGCGCCTCTTCCATCGCCCAAAGGACATCCCTCTCCCGTTTAAGGTCAATAAAGATCAGTTGATCAGGTTCAACACCAAAAACTTTCAGCGATGGTGGAAAAAGGGTGCGGCGCATACTAATCCACAAACAGGCTCCGTCATGCTGCATAAGATTACTAAGGATTCCGCTTATAAAGCCCCCGTTTGCCGCTGCCTGCTCAGGCTCAGCACTCAGAAATTCATGTATTGCTCCCGTGGGAAATATTCCATTTGGAAATGAAGCTTCAATTGGGCCGAGACCAACAGAATCAGTATTGTCTGATACCGGTGGAGTACAGCCCTGCATCAGCAAAATGCTCTTTTGCAGCTGATTAATGATGTCCTTTTTTGTCCCTGGCAAATGCATAATGAAATTCTTCTACAAACATAATACTAAAAATATTAGTATTCGCATTGATCGAAAGAATTACATCTTATTTTCAAACTGAATAAGCAGAAGCCTGATTATGAACATATTATTTCCGCATGAGAGCGTTCATATTAGAACTGTTTGAACGGGCCTATGGAGCGATATTTGGTATTCAGATCCGGATCGATTGTAAATATCCCATATGACAGTTCGTTATCGTATATTTGGATGTAGCTACCAAGTGCAAATGCAAAACCTTAAACCTGAAATAACCATTTCTGATTCCCTCAGACAGGAAATTATAAACCAATATCAAATACTGGATGCTCCCCGGATAGCCATTGAAGCCGCCAATGTAGGCACCTGGATGATAGACGATGCCACGCGGGTATTCATTACGTCTGCCCGTGTAAAAGAATTATTTGGTTATGAATCGGGACAGGACCTCACATTTGAGGCAGCTTTGTTGTGTGTTTCAGAAAAGCATAGGGATAAGATAGTTAGTGGAATTGAAGAAACTTTTAAGACAGGAAAACCTTATCATGTTGATTTTGCAACAAGCGGACTTCCCGAGCGTAAACTGCGCTGGGTAAAGGCAGTTGGTGGGCTTTATACAGATTCAGAGGGGAAATTAACTCATATATCTGGCGTGATGATGGATATCACCGAACAAAAACAGGGGGAATTGCGTAAAAACAAATTCATAGGTATGGTAAGCCATGAGCTTCAGACTCCATTAACTTCCTTAAAGGCTTATGTTCAATTACTGCATGCCTGGGCCAGGAAACAAAAGGACGATTTCACTGTCGGCGCTTTAGCGAAAATGGAGAAGCAAGTGAAAAAGATGGGTAATATGATCAATGGTTTTCTAAGTTTAAACCAGGTAGAAACAGGCAACATTCATCTGGACTTAAAAGATTTTGAGTTAAATGCTCTTATCAATAGTGCACTTGAAGAAACAAGGCTTCTTAATCCCAACCGTACAATTACTTTTTCACAGCCAGAGATTATCGAGCTTCAGGCTGACCCGGATAAAATTGAGCAGGTACTTATAAATCTTGTTTCTAATGCCATCAAATATTCACCAGCAGAGGGCACTATTGAAATAAGCACCAGCACCATGGGCGAAATGGCTGAGGTAAGAATTAAAGATGAAGGTTTCGGTATCGCTCCTGCTGATATGAAAAAACTATTCGAACGTTATTTCCGGGTTGAGAATAAGCATACGGAACACATCCCGGGATTTGGTATAGGGCTTTATCTCTGTGCAGAAATCATACGGCTTCACCACGGTAAAATATGGGGTGAGAGTGAACCTGGCAAGGGTTCTGTGTTTTGTTTCCAATTGCCCCTCAGGATCCGGGCTATTTAATAAATATTTATAAAGAGTTAATTTATACTGATCCTCTTGTAGAGTGGATAATTGTGCATATCTTTTTTATCAGCAGCTATTTCCATAAACTTAATTTCACTATTATTGAGCATTAACGCTCAAACCAATTATGACCTCTTTTGAAATCGAATGCCCGCAGTCTTTTCACACCTGCGACCGGATTGGTGTGTTCGCTGAACATCAGACTGACTACTCCGAATTCCACCTGATTACAGACGGTGGCCTTTTATCTGTGATACTAAGGCACCAGAACGGGCGATGGCAAAACAAAGAAGGCAAGCAACTAACCGTTGAAGAGCTGGCTTTTATCAGCAGTCAGATTGAGAATAATTAGAGATACTTCATCCTGAATGGCATGGCTTTCCCGCACAAAATCCGCACTCAGCCATCTTATCAAATTCTTCCCTCAACGTAGCATCTGCCGAAACACCTGATGATTATATTTTCTTATAAACCAGTAGGGGAACTTTAGATTTTAATGAGTACTGAGCGGAGCTGCTTGAAAGAAATAATCTTTCAAAAAAACTTCTGTTCTGTTGAGTAAACATAACCAGAATAGACGGCTTTAACTTTTTTATTTCTTTATCAAGATTTAAAACTAAGCTTTCGACGAAATCGAAATCATCAAAACGTACCTTGATATCCTGATTTGTAAATTTCTTAATTGCTTTCTGTATAAGTTTTGGATCTCTATCCAGATCTGAAGGAAATTTAAAATGCAGTAATTCTATTTTAGCCCCCAGTGGCTTTGCAAAATCTATCACTTTCTGTGTTTCATTTTCAAAACTGGAAAGATCGGAAGCATACAGTATTGATGTTATTTTGTTGTTCAGATAGGTATTAGGCACGGCTATAACGGGCACATCGGATTGATTGATAAGAATAGATGTGTTAGTCCCAAATATTTTATTGTGTTTTCCATTACCTCTTCTGCTGATGCAAATGAAATCAAACTTGTTCTTAAGTGCATATTCCATGATATTTGCATCGGTTATAAATGAGCTTTTAGTAATACAACTAAAATTTACAGAGTTGATGCCCATACTACTATATGCGCTATCAACAAATCGGCAAAGCCTGTTTTTTATCTTGTTTGCCTCACTCTTTTCATATGAAACGAAAACTTTAGCGCTCAAGGTGGTGGGTTTCATTACATAGTAAGAATGGAAGAAAACCAGCTCATATTTGTTTTGCGATGCTAATTGAATTGCAAAGCGTAAACCTGCTTTAGAATTTGCAGAGAAATCGGTAGTAACCAAAATTTTTTTCATGATTATATAACCAGGATGAATACTTCTTTAAGATCCGTTAATCAGATCATGTTTAAAATACCAGGTGAGAATTTTCTTTTCGTAACCTTTTGGAAATTATTTTTTCTGTTTCAACGACTAAAACTACTAAGAATGAAACCGCTCCAACCACAAGGAATTCGTGCATTGATAAAGCTTCAGTTTTGAATATTGGTTGGAAATATGGTGTATACGTTATTATTAACTGAAGGACTAATGCTGTACTAACTGCAACAATAAGTGGTTTATTTGAAAAAAAGGCTTTGCTAAAAAGTGACTGGCTCTCCCTGCGAATGACCATTACATGCCCTAGCTGACTAAGACACAAAAAATTAAAAACAATTGTTTGCCAATGTAGTCCATTTCTTATTGACCAGGCTTGAAGAGATAATGCAACACCTGCCATCAGTATACCTACCCATAGCATATGTAATCCCCTTCCACCAGCAAAGACACTTTCCTTCGGGGGCCTCGGAGGTCTGTTCATCACATCTTGCTCAGCCTTTTCAAATGACAAAGATATTGCAGGCAAGCCATCCGACACTAAATTTATCCATAAAATATGTATCGGTAATAAGGCTATTGGTAATCCAATTATCGGTCCTAAAAGTAAAGTCAGAAGTTCACTTGAGTTGGTGGTCATAAGGTATTTGATAAATTTCAAAATATTATCGTACACTCTCCTGCCTTCCCGGATAGCTTTTACAATGGTTGAAAAATTATCGTCCAGCAGAATCATATGTGATGCTTCTTTGGATACATCTGTTCCGGTAATTCCCATAGCAATACCAATATTGGCTCTTTTAAGTGAAGGAGCATCATTGACACCATCACCGGTCATAGCCACATAATGACCTTTCTGCTGCAGCATCTTAACAATTTGCAGTTTTTGTTCAGGTGATACACGAGCATACACTTTTATCTTTTCTACTTTGGCGAGGAAGATATCCTGATCTAATGCGGCTAACTGCTGACCCGTTATTACTATATCACTTTCACTGCTTAAAATGCCTATGCGCTGTGCAATAGTTTTGGCTGTTATTGGATGATCGCCCGTGATCATCACTGGAACAATACCGGCTGTTTTACATTCAGCCACAGCATCAAATACTTCATCTCTGGGCGGATCAATCATACTCGTCAGTCCCAGAAAGTGCAAATCAGATTCATGTAACACGGGGTTCGGCATACTGGGTATTTCATCCCAATACCGATAGGCGAATCCCAGTACCCGATGACCTTTAGCCGCCATTAAATCGACTTGTTCTAGCTGTAAAGTGGAATCAATATTTCCGCATCGCTTCAGTAAAACATCCGGCGCCCCTTTGGTGAAGGATATGATCTTATTTTCATGCGTATGGAAGGTAGTCATCAGTTTCCTATCCGCATCAAAAGGAATTTCTGCCAAACGTGGCCAATTCTGAGTATTTATATGGTAATCTCTGGCTAACTCCGCCAAGGCAATTTCTGTACTATCACCCTTTAACTTTTTTTCATTGTCTTCAACCACATCATTGTTTAGGGCAATTGCATATAATAATAGATTAACATCACCTTGTTGTTTTATAGGCGTTAGTGCATTCCGTTCATAGAGATGTCCATTTACGAATATCTCCTCAACATACATCTTGTTTTTGGTAAGGGTGCCCGTTTTATCTGTGCAGATATAGGTAACGGAGCCTAATGTTTCAACAGCTGGCAATTTTCTAATAAGACTATTGAATTTAATCATTCTTTTTGCTGCCAACGCCAGAGAAATAGTGATTACCGCTGGCAAGGCCTCTGGTATAGCTGCTACGGCGAGTGAAATGCTGGTAAGTACCATTTTTGCGATATCCTCACCGCGTAACCAACCGGCAAGGAAAAATAATATACATAGAAACAGTACAAGGATAGAAAGCTTTTTCCCGAAAGAGCTCATACGTTGTTGCAATGGAGTTAGCGATTCATCTTCCTGTAACATCAAAGCAATACGCCCTAACTCAGTTTGCATACCAGTTGATATTACAACGCCTTTACCACGTCCATAAGTAACGAACGTGCCTTTAAAAGCCATATTTTTTTTGTCTCCGATGGGCAAGTCATCTATTTCAAGTGAGTCTGTCGTTTTATCGATGGCGTTTGATTCTCCGGTTAATGCCGCTTCTTCAATTTTTAAACTAATGGATTCAATAATGCGCAAATCCGCAGGGACGGAATTACCGGCTTCTAAAAGCACAACATCCCCTGGAACCAGGGCTGTTGCAGGCAGGGTTACAAATTCCCCATCGCGCATCACGCTCGTTTGTGTGATTGCCATTTGTTTCAAGGCCTGCATCGCTTTCTCAGCGCGGTATTCCTGATAAAATCCCAGCAATGCATTCAATAAAACAATAACGAGTATAACTATAGTATCAGTCAAGTCGCCCACAATACCAGCCACAATAGCCGCTATTAATAAAATTAAGATCATTACATCCTTAAATTGGTAAAGGAGCATAATAGCTATGCTTTTCTTTTTACCTTCCAATAATTCATTGGGACCCGTCATCAACAATTTTGATTCGGCTTCCTTTGTACTCAGGCCTTGAGGTTTTGTGTCTAATGATTCAAGGGTTTCGGATATAGTCAATTTATGCCAGTTCATGGTTGTCTCAGTAAGTTGAACACATTTAATATTTGTAGCAAGATGGCCATAGATATAGTGCTCTATTAAATTTTGCCTTTCTATAGAACAAGTTGTTCTATTTTTTTAGCAAGATTAAATCTGTATTTACCCGCATGTGTAGCGCGTTCAGAGAAATCAGTAGAAATAAGCATTTTCTTCATTTCATTGATTACTTTAGATAAACAGGTAAGGATTTATTCTTATTTGCAACGCGAATTCCAGCTCGCTCGTTTGCGTATTAAAAATGCAGCTTATACATCAAATATACCTGTAAGTTATTGTTGTGAAATGAGCCTAATCAATAGAAAAGGTGATCTTCCTTACTTTGATAGTATATTGTTGATTAATGATTTAATAATTTTAAAATGGTAGGTGCTAAAAGTCAAATAAATCGCCCAAAAATTAAATTATTAGCTAAGGCTGACTACTATACGAAAGCTAAGGTGCAGAAACACTATCATGTACTGGTTGGTGAAGACTGGCATTACTACTCAGTCCCTTACCGCTACATCGGAAAAGAAGAAATCAGAAAGTTAGCGGATTATTTTAAAGTAAGACAAGAGGCTTTTAACCGACCCTATAATCTGATTTAAAACGTAAGGGCTCGGTGGGTTAGTGCATGCAGCTGCCGTACTGAACAATAATCAAATTACTGCCATACTGGTCCAGTATATGCTGATGGATATCTTGAGGTGTAAGGGGTGCATTATCTGCTTTAACTTACCCTATAGAACTTCAAATCCCTGTTTTACATAAAACAAAAAAGGTGATTGATAATTCTCTCCGTTTTTTAATGTTACATTTTCTCAGCTATCTTTTTAATATTCTCCAGCATCCCTGGTAAAAACCTTTCTTGATTTTTTTGCTCAAATTCAATAGGTATATGTTCCCGGCGATAAGTAAGTTTAATACTTTTGTCATTTTCCTTTTCCAGCCGGTAGGTGATAGTAGAATAGTTTGCGGGTATATCTGCATATCCTTCCTGGCTACTGAAATAGCTAAATTTCAACAGTTTTTGAGGGACTACTTCAAGAATTTTGCCTTTATCCACATATTCTTTACCCTCTGACATCCTCGAAAATGTAACTGGACTACCGACCTTCCAATCTGTTTTAGCTTCTGAATTAAATAAATACACTCTTATTTTGTCAGGGTTAGTTAATACATCCCAAACCCTTATGGCATCTGCATTTATCAATACTGACCTTTCGGTTGTTAAATTTTTTTCTGCTTTCATGTTGCAAGAATGTTAGTTGTTATAAAATTCTACTAATTCAGGCACTAAGGTTTTAGGTGACACCTTGTGAATTTGACCTTTTAATATTTTTTGTGTACCTGCTGGTAATAATTCTGCTACTATTTGTGATGGTTTGCGTAAAGATTGCGGACTTTTTGTACTGGCTATTACCATAACCGGAATGTTAATAGAAGCTAACACATTGTTTGGCACCTTAAAATTGCCCATCACAGCAGCATCATACGGTAGGGAATTGGCATTGGCAATCATCTTTGACCAATTAGGTGTCAATCTCAAAATAAACGGAACAATTGCAGGAACACCTATTACTTTTCTTAAGTAAAATTTTACAGCATCTTTTTTCCTGCCTTCAGCTATCATTTGGTTTAATTGGCGCTCTGCATCTGGCGGTGGTTCATGACGCCTGCTATCTGTATAATAAGGTGGTTCAAAAATCGCCAATTTTTTCACAGGCAAACCACTTGCTACAACTTCAATACACAGGACAGCTCCTGATGAAACTCCATATAAATAAACTGTTCCTCCGCCAATATTTATTAATGCTTCAATATCTTCAATCTCCCTTTGCACTGAATATGGTTGCGTATCGCTGCTGTCACCTCGTGCCCTCCGGTCGTAACTGATAACTGTGAAGTTGTTTGCTAATAC
>NZ_JBKJUM010000081.1:0-10234 GCF_046590655.1 Daejeonella sp. | reverse complement strand
TTACCTCCTATATGGAAATGCCCAATACTATTCCTAATACTCTTACAATTGATTTACTGAAAAAAAAATATGCCATTGCAACTGAAAAATCATTAATCAATTATTCATTCTTTCTGGGAATAATCGGTGGCAATGAAGAAGAGTGGCGAAAAGTAAATCCTAAAACTGTTTGCGGAATTACTGATGACGGGCTTTACTTTTCAGATAAAGGAATGATGTTGTGTTCGAATCCTCAATTGATGGAAAAGGTATTTAGCGAAGCAAAAATTCTTATAGCCATACATTCCGAAGATGAAGATATTCTTGAAGAAAACAAACTGCATTATCAGAAAATATACGGAGAAAACATCCCCTTTGAATATCATCCCCTGATTCATTCAGAAGAAGCCTGTTTTATTGCAACTAAAAAAGCATTGGAATTGGCTGAAAAACACATTACACGCCTGCATATATTACACCTCTCAACTGCAAAAGAAGCTAAATTGTTTAGTAATGATATCCCACTAATAGAAAAAAAGATTACTACCGAAGTTTGCATACACCATTTATGGTTTTGCGATGACGACTATAAAAAACTGGGAGCAAAAATAAAATGGAACCCATCCATCAAGACAAAAGCCGATAGAGAAGAATTATGGAAAGCCTTGCTCGATGATAGAATTGACATCATTGCAAGCGACCACGCACCCCACGCTATTGAAGAAAAAGAGAAAAACTACCTGCAATGCCCAAGTGGTGCGCCAATGGTTCAACATTCACTTATTGCCATGCTTGAATTTGTCCATCAGGGTAAGTTATCTCTTGAAAAACTTGTAGAAAAAATGTGTCATAATGTTGCAGATTTATATCGTATTGAGAATAGAGGCTATATCCGTGAAGGATATCATGCCGATTTGGTTTTAGTTGATTTGCACAACCCCTGGACAGTAGATAAATCCAACATACTTTATAAATGCGGCTGGTCGCCCTTTGAAGGCGAAACATTTCAGGCAAAAGTCTCTCACACCTTTGTCAACGGAAATCTTATATATGAGGATGGAAAATTTCCCGAGTTTATTCCTGGGCAAAGGGTAACGTTTTATTAATCAACAGTATTTTACTTTGATATGAATATTCGTAACAGCTATCGGTACCGATTTAGGAAGAACAATCATATCGGCAATTCTCGTAAAAGCTCTAAAAACCAACTAGTGGTAACGAGTTCAGACAGGCAATTTAAAGCATACCGACACATGAAAGTAAAAAGTTTAATATTTAACAACCAATCTGTTTTTACTCCGAATCATTTTTGCTTTCAAAACCAAAGTAAACATACGTTGCCGGCCATTCCCAATAATCTGTTCAAACATCAATAAATAGCTCAATACTGATAAACTTTCCTATTCACATGCTCTTTACACGAAAAAAGAGTTAGCTATTAATGCAACCCAGAGTACCCAAACCCAAAAAACCTGTAAAAGGTTTTTTTACAGGTTTTTAAAGTTGCTCATCGTACCCCCGGACGTATTAAAGTCGAACCAATTTCTTGAAGATTTAAAGAAAATCGCAGCTTTACAGAATGCAGTAAATCCCTAGTTTCGAAAATAAAGGAACTGAGGCTTGTACAAATATCAAATTTGAATAAGGTATTTATCAAAATAATTTAGGTTAAAGTTCAGAAAATAATTTCAAACATGATTTGTTGCAGTTTTTAATCTTTTTTAATCTTTTTTTAATTGCTTCTTGTTTTCTTTACTTTGATTATAATAGTCTTCACCGAGTATTAATAAATAATTGATGATAAAAAGGTTTATTGCGCTCCTTGCGGTTTCTCAATTATTTTGCCGTTGCTGGAATTACCCAACAAAAAGTTTATCCCAAACCCAATATTGTAATCATTTTGGCTGATGATATGGGCTATGGTGATGTTTCTTCAAATAACCCTTTTGCCCGGACAAGAACACCCAATATAGATATGATGGCGCAAAATCCATCGTATTTACTGATGCGCATTCTGGCGGGTCTGTGTGCATACCTTCACGATACGGACTTCTCACCGGACGATATCATTTTCGTGTTCCACCGCGTAAGGAATATTTAGGTTATCTGCCTCCGCTGATTGAACCGGGAAGAGAAACCATAGGTTCGCTCATGCAACGAGCGGGATATACTACCGCAAGTGTAGGAAAATGGCATGTGGGGGTGAATTGGAAATTGAAAGATGACCTCAAGCCGCAAATTCCTGATCGAAATGATAAAACAATAACTAACACAGACTTCTCCCGTGATATAAGTGGCGGCCCTAATTCACTAGGGTTTGATTATTCTTATATTTTACCTGCATCATTGGATATGCCGCCGTATGTTTATGTAAAAAACAGTCAGGTTGTAGATCCGGATGTGATACTTACTGCCGATGCCTATCCTAAAATGCTGCCGGGAACCACTTATGCGTGGGACAGGAAACACACGAATGAAAATGATATATATTGGGAACACGGTGTTTGGTGGCGAAATGGCGAAATCTTTTAAAGTGGAAGATTGCCTTGATACCATTGTGAATGAAGGTCTTTCATTTATCAAGAATCAGGTAAAAAAATAGTCCTGGAAAGCCATTTATGCTTTATCTGGCTTTGACAGGTCCGCATACTCCCTGGATGCCAAATAAAAACTTTAAAGGCAAAAGTATTCTGGGGACCTACGGCGACTTTGTTGAGCAGGTAGATGATTATGTGGCGCAGGTAAACAATACCTTAAAACAATTAAATATTGATAAAAATACAATAGTCATATTCACAAGTGACAACGGAGCTCCATGGGCAGAAGATGATATTCAGGTTTATTCACATCAGGGCAATTATGGCAATCGAGGACAAAAGGGCGACATTTGGGAGGGGGGCACCATATTCCCCTGATTGTACAATGGCCTGATAAAATTAAAGAGAAGTTTATATTCCCACAAACGGTAAGCTTGATTGATTTTATGGCTACGTTTTCTGAAATGACTGGCCAGGCTATAAAAAGCAATTCGGGCGAAGATAGTTTTAGCTTCTACAAAGTTTTAAGCGAGAGATCGGTTGCTCCTGTAAGAGATCAGATTATTTACATTTCATCACGCAATCTGCTATGCATAAAAAAAGATGGATGGAAGTATGTTGATGGTTTAGGGTCGGGAGGGTTCACCGAACCCAGTTTGCTAAAACCTGTAAAAGGTGGGCCATTGGGCCAGCTTTATAATTTGAAGAACGACCCGCTTGAAAAAAACAATTTATACCTGCAATACCCTGAACGGGTGAAGGAACTATCGACCCTGCTTACTGAACTAAAAATGAAGGGATCCAGTAATAAAAGAAGTACTCATTAAAAATTAATTCAAAATCATGAAGTTCTATTTTTTGTCAATTCTATTGGTCTTGGGCACTATCGCAAATGCGCAAAAAAACACCAAAAGTTACGAACTAAAGACCTCAACGTTGTCATCTGGACTAATCTCGTACCGAAATTCAATGGTGAGTATAAGCTGCAGATTTATGTCTTGCAATCGAATATTTTATAAAACCTTCCTGCTACAAAGAAAGCAACCCAGGATTATAGATGATAGCGTAATCAAGCGGTCATAGTAAACATTGCATCAGCTTGTAGAATAGTGTATGTTAAACTGTATGTAATAAACAAAAAACCCTCTTTACAACGCGTAAAGAGGGCTAATTGTACTCGGAGCGGGAATCGAACCCGCACTCGCTTTAGGGCGAACAGGATTTTAAGTCCTGCGTGTCTACCAGTTCCACCATCCGAGCGGATGATTGTGCCCGAAAGCATTGTTTTTCCTTTAAACTTAAATCCCTTCCTGGTAGGGAAGGGATTTGGAGCGAAAGACGAGATTCGAACTCGCGACCCCGACCTTGGCAAGGTCGTGCTCTACCAACTGAGCTACTTTCGCGTTTTGGTGACTGCAAATATAGACAGAAAAGCCTTTCTGTCAAGCATTTTTTATTTTTTTTGAGGGTGTTTGTTTAACGGCTTGCTAATCAGTGTATCTCTTATTAAGTTACACCTTTGCCCCATAGAAAATCTTTAATGCATCGTTTAATTTCTCGCCTTTTTGACAATTATTCGGTTGTTGTGGCAGGGTAATCATTCCCCTTAGCAATGGCCTCATATATAGCATCCTGGATCCTCGGACGAATCCTCAGGCTGTTTAATCTGTTGCTTACCGATGGGTAAACCCTGTTGGATAAGAATATATAAATCAGTTCATTTTTAGGATCGACCCATACACAGGTACCCGTGTAGCCCGTATGGCCATAGGTGCCGACAGATGACAAAGGCGAAGGATAATTTGCACCATCGCCTCGATCAAAACCAAGACCGCGCCTGCTTAAACCCGACTGGCGGGATGTAAAAAGATCGACTGTTTGGGGCTTGAAGTATTCAACTCCCCCATATTTTCCGCCATTCAGCAACACCTGATTCAAAATGGCTAGATCGTTTGCACTGGCAAACAAGCCGGCATGGCCCGAAACACCGTCTACCAGAGCAGCACCCTGATCATGAACATACCCCTGCAGCAAAGTTTTGCGGAAATAGTTATCCTGTTCTGTCGGAACGATATTTCCCCGTTCGAAGCGGCGGCGCGGGTTAAATCCTGCCGTACGCATTCCCAGAGGGGCGTAAAACTCGTTCATTACATACTGATCAAGCGAAGCGCCGGATTGATGTTCTACAACCTCCTTCATCATATACATGCTAATATCACTGTATACATACTGTCCACGGGTCCTAATTGGCGAGTTCAGCATTTTTGGAAGCATGGCTTCCTGGTAATAATTTCTGCGGACATAATAATTGTCGGCAACTTTCACCGGATATGCATAAGAAGAATCCAGACTATGGTCCTGGGATTTAATTGCGCTGAAAAAGTCGAGATTTACGAAGCCTGCCTGATGGAGCATAACCTCTTTTAAAGGGATAAATTCTTTATTTGTTTCCTTAGCCTCAGGAAAGTAAGATCCGATATTGCCGTTGAGGTCAAGTTTGTGCTGTTCGTAAAGCCGCATGACAGCTATGGTTGTGGCGGCAGTCTTAGTAATTGATGCCACATCATAAATATCGTCTGTTTGAGTAGGCTCAGCACCGCCGTAAGTATGTGAACCATATGCTCTATTGAAAATCACATTTCCATTTTTTACTACCATAACCACGGCACTTG
Source organism: Daejeonella sp. (assembly GCF_046590655.1). Taxonomy (GTDB): domain Bacteria; phylum Bacteroidota; class Bacteroidia; order Sphingobacteriales; family Sphingobacteriaceae; genus Daejeonella. The sequence goes on along the minus strand of NZ_JBKJUM010000081.1, from coordinate 5,046 downwards.
GTGTGGCGTGCTGGCTTATCGCTTCATTTACTATGCGGTCAATTTTATTCAGGTTAGCAGAGTTAATTCCCACGTCTTCAGGAATTGAATACCGTAGCCTGATCTTTTCCGTAGAATAGCCTGCCCCCGCCGGGTAGTCCAGGTTAACGGTTTCTGTTAAACGGTTATGGGCAATAACTCCACCGAAAATAAGCTGCGCAGAATAGTCCGCAGAAAATTTAGAATTCTCCGGATTCCATATTATTGGTGATGTAAATAAGCCAAGCAACCCAAGGGCAAAGGTATTACCATAGCCCACGAGAATTACTTCCTTTTTCTTTTGAAGCCCAAGGATAAAATTAACGGTTTCCTGAAATGCGAGAGATTCAGCATTTACCTGAACTATAAGAGTTGTATAGGGTTCGAATTTCGCAGAGGTAGCATGCACCAGATCGAGTTCATCTATAGGGGCATAATTACGCAGCATAGCAATGAAAACGCTGGAATGTGGTGAGCCTATATTTATAGAAGCAATTTTTCTGTCCTTGAGATTTACCAGGGGAATACTGCGGGAAGTATTATTGAGCAAGACTGCTGTTTGCTGAGCATCTGCTTTGGAATTTAAATCAGCGGAAATTTTTGACGGCATTACCCGATCGTTAAATCCTCCGAACACAATGATCATTAACGCCATACCTGCACTCATGCATATGCAGGCAACTTTCCTTATCAAAAATTTTTTCCCCAAATTAACAATATCAAAATCGTTTACACTAAACCTAATATCACCGGATATTAGGATCCCCTCTTGAACAAGAATCCCCAATTCTCATTGTTCTATTGCTAATATAGCTTACATACTTTGAAAACGCAAGAATCAATGATATATTCTCAACAACGGAAAATTTTTAATATAAAGTTGTAAACGAGCATAAATCGCTGGTAGATATTTCAACTATGTAAAATGCCGATTTACGCAAAAAGGAGGATAATCTATTATTAAATAGAGCTATCCTCCTTCAGATGATAAAAAATCTGTTTTTAAAAACCTAATCCAATTGTGAATCCTTTCACAGTTTGTGGGAAAGTTGCACCCGCAGTTGCTGCGCCAGTAGCCAGATTTATCGAATACATCTTTGCTGCACCGGCAACACTAAAAATTCCCCAGGCATTATTGCTTGTTCCACCAATATCAAAGCCGTTTGACGACTCTATATTTACTCCCAGGGGACCCACATCTACCAACGTTCCACTGTTAGGTGGATCTTGTTTTAAGAGACGATCTGTTTGTGAATCTATGTCAAATAATACGGTGGCTGTAGATCCGGCGAAGTTATTGGTATAAGCAACACCCGTAACCTGGGATGTTATAGGATTTATCATTCCATCAACTGTAAGAGCTCCATCCATAGGATTTACCCGAAGATTCAAACCTGCGTTGTTTACAATTCTAATACGATCTACTGTGGGATTAAAATCGAATCCTACATCAGAGCCGGTAACCAGGCTCGCCAATGGTCCAGTACCTAACATCGTTGCAGCACCTGAGGAAGCATTGATTGAGTACAGACGACTTGTACTTCCTATAGCGAAGAGCTGGCCATTAAGTGGCCTCATATCAAGTCCGATAAGTGTTTCACCAGCCTGAGTACCTGTAATCGCTTTAGCAACCGTCGTGATCGTTGGTGCGGATGGGTTGAATATCAACATTTCATTATTACTATTCAACGCGTAAGCCACCGGCTCAGTTGGAATTGCGATTGCTACGATCTGGGCCATGAAATTACCCACCTTTGAGGCTTTTCCTGTGTTAAGATCGATAGTAAATAAACCTGACTTTCCGCCAACCGACATTGCTGCAAGTGCTACAGTGCCATCCGGACTGATATCAAACCCTCCGGCATCTTCTATATCATATCCAATATTTCCGACTTCAACAAGTTTACCATCATTCGGTGGATCTTGCTTGTGAAGCTTATTATTTGTAACATCGATGTCAAACAAGACAGTTGTTGTTGCACCAGCTCTATTTTGAGTATATGCAGCTGAATTTATTTTAGCATTTGTTACCGCATTGAGATTCATATCAGTAGCGGCAACAGTACCGGTCTCAGGGTTTAAGCGGAGATTCTGGTTATTAGAAGTGACGAGCCTGATACGGTCGACTGTAGGGTTGAAATCGAATCCAGCTACGGTGCCGCTTAATGCCGGAGTAAAAGATGTCGTTCCGATAGCCCGCGAATTACCCGTCTTTTGATCGATAACATAAATGCGGCTTGAGCTTCCTAGTCCATATAACTGGCCGGTTGCAGGACGAAAGTCTATACTAAGTATGGTCTCATTGGCTTGTAAACCAGTAATAGTAACCTGGGAAGTTACAGTAGTTGCATCCTTTGCATTGAGCAGCAACAGTTTGCTATCAGCCGTTAAGGCATAAAAATTGAGATTGGGACCTGCAACAATTAAATCCAAATCATCTTTCCTGTCTTTTTTGCAGGAGGTACTTGCAATTGTGATAACAACTGCACATACAATTGTTAAATGCCTGAGTAATATTTTAAACATACATTGATTTTTTTGGTGAATAAATGGTTTTTCGAAAGCAACAATCTCTACCTACGAAAATCATTAATCAATAGTTTTCGAACTGAGTTTTACTCGACCACTAAAACGAGTTTGATCTCACCAAATACATGCATTCCCCGCTATGTTACCTGCAGGAAAGTAATCAAAAAATGGTTTCTAAGATTCACCAAAATGGCGACCGTTAGAAGCGGTCGCCCCATCCATTTCAACAATCAGCTTGTAACGGTTAGTGTGTTACCTGTTATAGCAATAGCATATTTTTTCAAATTGACGGTTGCGGGACCTGTTGTAACCACACCTGCATTAGTAAAAACGCTGAAGTGATTTGGACAGACAAATTGTCCCTGAGTGGCTTTATATTCAATAGCGGTACCCTGATGTGTACATGCCACCTGAACTGCGGTGAATGAAGCTAACACGTTAGTCGCTGCCAATCTTACAACGATCACTCCACTTACTGTCTTAGAATCTCCAATCGACTTAATATCGTTATTCAAGTCAAGATTGAAGTTAATCGCCGCCGGAGGCGGTGGTGGTGGGGTAGTTCCCACTCCGGGTGTTGCATCTCCATCCTTACCACAAGCTGCCAAACATCCTGTACAGGCAGCCGCTAACCCAATACCAAGGGTGCTTAAAAATTCCGTTCTTTTCATGTTTTCTTATTTTAATATTTACGGTTTCGGTTGATAAAGTGTGAACATTCTGGAAATTGTAAATCCAAATCGATATTGGCCTTTACCCCATGACGATGTAGAATTAGGTAAAAAGTTATTTTCTGCGATAGCTTTTGAATTAGCGAAATTCATCGTGAAAACATGGCCACCCGTCTCAATTTCAACACCAAGACCGAGAGGGTTGTAATAATTTATATTGGGATTATCTTTCCGGTAATCAGAATTTATCAGGTAATAATCCGCGACTATCCCAAAACGTTTCGTGAATTTATATCTGCCGGCAAAGCCAGTGGAAAATAATGTACGCTCGTCACCGTTCCCGAGCACAACGTTTCGGAACAAAAACCCTGGTGTAACCTGGAGAGATAGGTTAGTGGAAAATTTTCTGGAAATTATAGCCTGTATGAAATGTGAAAAACGGTTGCCGTAGTTATCAAAAACAGCAGTATTTACCTTGTACGGCGTAAAGCCTGTCTTGATTAATGCGCTGACAGAAACAGGCGAACCGGACTTGTCTTTTTGCTGTAACAGTGCATACTTTAATTGCAAATCCAGAAGTTGCTCATATTTGCTCCGGCCAAATGAAATATTAAAACGGTCTGATATTCCGTATTCGAATCCAATATAAATGTCACTTGAATTATCAAATCCATAGAGTGTTCTTGATCCTCCGTCCGTTCCGCCGATATCGCCGAAGCGATGGATTACCTTAAAATCCAAATCGTACCTTTTAATCATTGTAGTGGTTTGAGAAAGAATAAGGCGGGTTGATTTAAAGGAAGCTGTAACTGCCGCTGAATCTTCATCCAACGATATATTACGCATGAGTGAATCCATATTTTGAGCTGCACTCTGATAGATTGATAGCGAGAATACTATCATTAAGATGTAAATTTTACGCATAAATTTGTGTTTAGGTTACGGTAATAAAAGTGCCTTTAAGAGTAATTTTAATTGTTTCTGCTATGTTTTTGAATACTAGCGAAGGTATTTTGATGTCGTGATCCTTACACTTTACCTCAAAAACAGAATTTATTTCAAGTTTCCCATTCATCACTCTAATAGTTCCCAAAATAGTACGCTTCTTAGATATGCCGTGTACTTCAAGATCACCTACGACCGTAACTGGATACTCTCCGTCTTTTGAAATGTCGATGGGTGTATTTAACTTCCCTTTGAACCTGGCAGCTGGAAACTTATCTGATTCCATGTAATTTTCATTGAAATGTTCCTGCATCAGACTTTTTCTAAACCGGAAACTTCTTATCGAAACACCAAATTGGATTTCGCCATTATCTGTATTAATTACGCCATAAGCACTCTTAGAAACGGCTTCAATGTTCTCAATTGGTGCCTCAGAAAACAAAGTCACTTCCGCGCTCTTGGTAATAACTACTGCTTTGATGGTCCCGGCAGATGGCATGAAGGATAATATTAAACTGATCAGTATCGCCGCGTACATTAGTTTCTATTTTTATTTAGGTTAGTTATTACTCCCACGCTCATACCTGCAGACCTCAACCTAATATTACCGTAACCAAGATCTGTGAGCGGCAATTTAAGATATGGATTGAAAGCGAACTTTATGTTATTGGTCAGGTTCCTTTTGTAACTTAGGTTGAGATTAGCAATGCCTAAGAAGTGATTGTTCTGATAGCCGGTATGGAAGGATCTTAAGCCGAAGTTTCTATACAGTAATTCCTGAGCATTAAGATCCCTTTTGATGGATCGGACTATTAAAAGCTTAAGTTCATTTCCGCTGATCACAATTTTGTTTCTAGAGTTTACACGTGAGAAGTTACTGAAT
>NZ_JBKJUM010000044.1:0-8521 GCF_046590655.1 Daejeonella sp. | reverse complement strand
TCCTTAAGCTGGATAGGAGAGGTAGAAGGTATACCAGGAAGTTCAGGGGCATTAGCTGGTGATGAACTTCCAGTATTACCCATTGAATTCATAGATGACGTTCCTGCAGAAGATGGCGTAATCATTGAACCTCCGGATGAATTAGGAGGTACTGCCGCCGGACTATTGCCCAGCTGTTCTGCAACATATCCGGAATAAGGGCTGTAAATACTGATAGAATAATTTATTTTTCCGGTTTTTAACACACCCCTGATTTGCCCCTCTGTCGCACCAAGCAAACGCAGTTTTCTTTTTGCTGTTTCCATCAATTCAGGCTCCGCATTATTTTTCAGAAAAAGCAATTCCTGTTGAGCATTGACCAGATCAGGGCTGTATATATCCATTATTTTTTGACCCTTACTCACCGCTTCATAATTGTATTTTATATATAAGCGCTCTATTCTCCCGCTTACTCGGGCTGAAATGGATTTCCAGTTATTTGTATTATAATTAATAATACCCTTCAAGCTAATCTCATGAGCCTGTTCCCGATTCTGCGGGATAACGGTTTTTATGCTTGATATTACGCTGGCATTCGTCGGCTTTACCAATAAAGCCAGACTGTCATTTACAGATTCGTGACCAGCATGATTATTTAAAGGCACTAAATTCATGGAGCATATCGGACATAAACCCGGTTCATTTCTGATGATCTGCGGATGCATGGAGCAGGTATATTTTGTTGACTCAGCTCCGCCAACAGCTTTCTTGTCCTTTCCATTACAGCTAAGCAGTACAAGAATTATCAAAACCCGGATGAAAGCGAAACTACCGTTCAATATTCTTTTCATATTCCACGATCATTTTATAATACTTCTGTAATTGCTCCAGGTAATTCAATTGAGCGATATTTACGGCTTCCCAGGCATCAATAACTGTGTTTAAATCTGCTTTATTCTCCTGATAGGAAATCATAGTAACTTTCAGATTCTTGTTTAATGCCGTCAGTATTTTATCCTCATAATTACCTAGCTGCTTCTGCATACTGTTCAGCTCACTTTCCAAGGACTTGGTCATACCCAGCATTTCCACCAGCATTGCTTCCCTTTGCTGGCGCATCGCTTCCTGCTCGAAGTTCATGGATTTGATATCTGATTTATACATTTTGGACGACCATGGAGCAATCGGGACAGACAGCATGCCCATTATGGTAAACTGGCGTGGCATCATGGAATAATAATTTGACATATGATCAAATCTGATCCGGAAATCAGGCTTCGCTTCCATTCTGATTTGATTGATATTTAAGCCCATGGCAGTGATTGACCTATCCATTTGTACGATATCGCTGCGGTTTGCCGACAGGTAGGCGAGATCCAACACGGGCAATGGATTAAATACAACGGTATAATTAGTATCAATTCTAAAATCGGAGCTTGCTGGTCGATACATCAGTGCATTCAATGCAATTTTATTTGAGCGTATATTGCTCTGTGTCATTAATATCATGTTCTCCGCCTCATGATATCGTCCTTCAGCCTTAAATACTTGCCCGAGAGGCCCCTGGTTAAATTGATATCGTATTTCTCCCAATTTTCTCATTGTCTGCATGATAGCCAGATTTTCCCGCTGATAGGCAATTTTCTTATTGGCAATGATTAGTTCGTAGTAAAGTTCCTTTGCCCGGGCACGGAGCAGGTTGGCCAAAGATTTTTGCTCAGATCTTGTAATTGATGATTGCGCTGTTAAATACTCTGCCTTCGCCTTCGTTTTAGCCGGGTTGGGAATGTCCTGCTCGGCAGAAATCATAAATGCTCCCCGGTCGCTTTCATCTTCTATTGTTTGTCCGGGGTAAGGCGTCATGAAAGTCCCGGCGCCAATCATAGGAGCCATCCACGAACGGGCACCTTCAACTTTAGCATCCTGGCTCTTAATCCGGTTTTCGTAGGCATTAAGAGCGAGGTTATTTTTATCAATTTCCTGTAAGATCTGGCTCAGGCTAAGCACCTGCTGCGCATAAGACTGAGCGGAACTTATTAATACAAGCAACAATAAAATTTTCTTAATGTGAAACATCATGCACCTCCAGTTTTCCAAATTTTTTCAATTCATATTCTTTTGTCATTAAAAAGATAAGCGGAGTTACGAGCAGAATATGGGTGGACGAAGTCAACACTCCACCAATCATGGGAAGGACTATAGGCTGCATGACATCGGCCCCTACTCCCTGCGACCATAAAACCGGTATCAATCCAAATAATGCCACGCAAACGGTCATGATTTTGGGCCGTAATCTTTTAGCAGCCCCGTTGATCACATATTCTCTTAAATCGTCGTTACTTATGGTTTCGCGTGAATTTCCTTTTAATGCCACCAATTGCTTCATGGCATCATTTAAGTAGATCACCATCACTACGCCGGTTTCGACTGCGATACCAAACAAAGCAATAAACCCTACAGCAACTGCAACTGAAAGGTTTACTCCCCAGAAGTATACTAAGTAGGCTCCTCCAATTAGGGCAAAGGGAATAGTTACAAGACTTAAAAATGCTTCTCTCGCCGAGTTAAAAGCCAGATATAGGGCCAGAAAAATAATTAGCAATACAATAGGTAAAATATAGATCAGCGTCTGCTGTCCGCGCAAAAGATTCTCATACTGCCCGCTCCATTCCACAAAGTATCCGTTTGGCAGTTTCAAATCTTTATTGAGCTTTTTTATTGCTTCCTGAACGGTAGTACCCAGGTCACGTTCCCTGACATTGAACATAACCGCACCCCGAAGCAACGCATTTTCAGAAGTGATCATTGGCGGCCCGTCCACAAAACGGATATCACTAACCGCGGAAAGGGGAATAGTTCCTGCATCAGGTGAAATAAGTGGGATCCGTTTAAGCTTGTCCAAGCTGTTTCTGAAATCTTGTCCCAGGCGCAGATGTATGCTGAAGCGCTTTCTGCCTTCAATCGTTGTAGCGAATGGCGTACCTCCGATAGCTGTTTCTACCGTTGCATTAACATCATCCACAGCCAGTCCGTAACGCTCCAGCTGATCTCTTTTAATAGCGATCTCCAGATATTTTCCTCCCGTAACAGGCTCCACGTAAAGATCTTTAACGCCGTCAATATTCTGGAGTAAGGATTGTACCTTCCTTGAAACCAAGTCAATCTGTTTCAGATCCTGTCCATAAACTTTTACACCTACATCGGTACGGATTCCCGTCGAAAGCATATTGATGCGGTTGATTATGGGCTGTGTCCAGCCATTTACCACACCCGGGATCTGAAGTTTTGCATCCAGCTCAGTAATTATGTCCTGCTTGGTTATGCCAGCCCGCCATTCACTTTTTGGTTTGAGTGAAATGATTGTTTCGATCATGTTAATGGGAGAATTATCTGTCGCGGTGTTCGCCCTGCCGGCTTTACCCAAAACATGATCCACCTCAGGGATAGACTTAATGATTTTATCCTGAACCTGTAATATTCGTTTCACTTCAGCATTGGATACATCAGGCAGCGTAATCGGCATAAAAAGTATGGATTGCTCATCCAGGGGAGGCATAAATTCGCGTCCCAAACTAAAAACTAATGGAATACTAATCAAAAGCGCTAGAATATTGACGCCAATGGTTGTTTTGCGATGCTTCATGCAAGACCTGATAATAGGCTCATAAATTCTTTCTAAACGCCTGTTGATCGGATTTTCATGTTCGGAACGAAACCTCCCCTTCATAAAGAAAGAAATGATTACTGGTGCCAGGGTCACCACTAGAATAGCGTCAATGATCAAAATAAAAGTTTTGGTATATGCCAGGGGATGAAAAAGCTTCCCTTCTTGCCCGGTTAATAAAAAGACAGGAAGAAAAGAGGTGATAATAATCACCGTTGAATAAAATACCCCTCGCGAAACCTGTTTGCAGGCTTTTTCAATTATGCTTAGTCTTTCTTCGTCAGACAGACGAACATAATCCTCTGATTTCTTTTTCTTTGCCCAGAGCTGTTTAATTTTATTCCACATGAGACGTTCCTCCACTTCTTAATTGCAATAGTTCAGCCTGGCGCACTGCAAGGTTTTTATAGGCATTTTCTGCCATTATGATTCCGTTATCTACGATCACTCCAATTGCAAGGGCAATGCCTGTCAGTGACATGATGTTTGAGGAAATTTCAAACGCATTTAAAATAATAAAGCTTGCTGCAATAGTGATCGGAATTTGAATGATGATGCTGACGGCGCTTCTCCAGTGAAACAAGAAAATAATGACTATCAGAGAAACAACAATCATCTCTTCTATGAGCGTGGTTTTAATGGATGAAATTGACTCTTCAATCAGCTTTCCACGATCATAAACAATATTAAATTCCATTCCCTGGGGCATCCCCTTAGCCACCTCAATCATTTTTGATTTTACACTGCGGATAACCTCATCTGCATTCTCGCCGTAGCGTAAAACAACAATTCCTCCAACCGCCTCACCCTCTCCATTATAATCCATGATTCCGAGCCTGCTTTCTCCAGCCATCTGCACGGTAGCGATGTCCCTTATTTTCACCGGAATGGAATTTTGGGTTCGAATAGAAAGGTTTTCTATTTCCAAAACGGAGTTAAGATATCCCGTGGTTTTTATGATATAACCAATTCCGCTCATCTCAAACTTACGCCCCCCGGCTTCATTATTATTGGTATTAACCGTCCTGATAATATCGCTTAAGGAGAGTTTATAATAAGTAAGCTTATTAGGATCTATATTGATCTGATATTGTTTCTGAAAGCCCCCGAAAGAAGCAATCTCACTTACGCCAGCCACATTTTGAAGAGCAAACTTGACATACCAGTCCTGTACCGCCCGCTGTTCCCCAAGATCCATCCCCGGAGCATGGAGCGTGTACCATAGGACATGTCCTACGCCGGTACCATCGGGGCCCATGGTGGGTACCACCCCCTCCGGCATGCTATTGCCAATCGAATTCAGTCGTTCGAGCACGCGGGAACGGGCCCAGTACACATCTGCATCATCTTCAAAAATGATATAGATAAAGCTCATCCCAAACATGGAGTTAGCCCGCACATACTTTACCTTGGGTATACCCTGCAAATTAGTAACTAAAGGATAAGTCACCTGATCTTCGATGATCTGAGGGCTGCGGCCCATCCATTCGGTAAATACAATCACCTGATTTTCTGATAAATCGGGAATGGCATCTATTTTAGATGTTTTAACCGCATAAATACCCCAAACGAATATTCCGCTTGCAAAAAGTAATACAAGGAAACGATTCCTTAGGGAAAATGATATTAGCCTTTCAATCATATTGTGAGATTGCCAGCCTGCGGTAGGCAGGCTAAGATGTGTAAAATTTCATGTGGATGTTATTCAATTAGCTGTCCAGCTCTGAGCCATTTAAAGAGTGTGCTGCGACCATAAGCCTAATAAGCATCATAAACTCGGAAGGCTGAGTATTAGGTCTGGCAATAAGCCTGTTCAGCCACCAGGGAATGGGCTGAAAGAGAATAAATCAAATACGAAAGTTACAATTGCGAATAAAAGCAGGAGTATTCTGCTTTCGCGTCGCCGGGATGCTAAGGTGAAGCTCGTTTGTATCGGACGACGAGGAAATCGGTTGAATTTCATTAAAGAAAGCCAGGGGAAGATCAAACTGAGGCAGATTGAACTCATAAGCACTTAGTGCTGCTTTTTGAGATTTTTCAACTTTAAACAGTTGACTTTGATCCTTACAGCATTTACCAGTTTCAGATTCCTGCCTGCCACAAGAGCTGCATTTTTCAGAACTGGTTTGAGATAGTCCCCATTCAATAAGTTGACCCATACAATAGTGAAAATGTACGGTCGCACCGGATGAAACACCCAGATAGAATAAGGTCAATATGGTTAGGACTAACTTTTTCATTTTAACAGTATAACAAATATCGTTAAAATTTACATACGTACTATCATTGCTCCATGGTTTCCATCGGTGATAAACGCAACAATTCACCATCTTTATAATCTGTCAGCAGCCATACAGAACCATCAGGTGCCTGAATAACATCCCGAATTCGCCGTTGAAGCCAAATACGTTCTTCTGAATCTATATTATTTCCAGTGGCCGAAAGTCGGACAAGTGCCTCAGAATTAAAACTCCCAAGAAGAAGGTTATTCGTCCAGCCTTTAAAAAGGCTTCCGGTATAAAAGGCCAGCCCCGAGGGAGAAATTGCCGGATGCCAATAGGCTATAGGACCAGCAAATTCGGGCCTTGTCTCGTGATCGGGAATACGAGTCTCGTCATAATTATCTCCATTGCTAACAATGGGCCATCCATAATTTTTTCCGGCGAGTGGGATGTTTAATTCATCTCCGTGGACTGCCCCCATTTCGTGTATCCAAAGTTGTTTTGAAGTAGGGTTTAAGGCTGCTCCAAGGGGATTACGATGTCCATATGACCATATATCTGGTCGCACACCTTTTCTGTTAATAAATGGGTTATCCTTTGGTATTGATCCGTCAGGATTAATGCGAAGGATCTTGCCAATGTTGGTGCTAAGATCCTGTGCGGGTTCAAGTCGTTGTCGATCGGATGAGGTTATAAATAATTTGCCGTCAGTGGCAAATACAAGCCTGCCTCCAAAATGCCCCCTTCCAATGGTTTTGGGTAGTTGTTGCCAAATGACTTCCATATTCTTGATTTCATTACCTTCCAATTTCCCGCGGGCAACTGCAGCGCCTTTCAACACAGCGTCAGTATGGTCGTTAAATTTGCCTAACCTGGGGTCTCCAACATCACGGGTTACATTAGGCTGGACTTTTGCAGCTTCAGAATAGGAGATATATATAAATCCATTGGTAGCAAAATCAGGGTCAATTTCTACATCCAGCAAGCCCCCTTGTCCATGATATTCAATTTTGGGTAAGCCTTTAATGGGCTCTGACAATTTCCCTTCTGAATAAATGCGCAGCCGGCCTGGTTTTTCGGTGACCAGTAATCTGCCATCAGGAAGCCATGCCATTCCCCAGGGCTCGCTAAGACTTGCCAATTTCTCCACTTTGATCATGCCTGTTTTCGTCTGCACCATATCAGGCAATTTTGATGGAGGTTCCTGTGCGTACGCCCTGGTCGATAGAAAGAATACGATTAATAAGAAGTGGCGGGAGAGATTATTATTTTCCATGATTCATTATTCTGTTCGACAATTATTAAATTTTTAATAAACTAATGATGTACTAAAACGTCAATTCGACTAACTCTAAGAGTAAAATAATTGACGTTGGGTAATAGCTATATAAGTTTTTTGCGGCAGCTATTTAAATGTTACAACTCACAAGTTTTTTTGTTTTAATCTTTTATCATATGGAAACATTAATAATATTCCCATGGCAGCTACCTGCCGTTTTAACTTTAACACTTTTTCTATTTTTAAGATGCTTTCTAGTAAGGGAAATGTATGCTTGAACACAAAATCGGCCCTTTTCAAACAAATTTCAAATAGATAAAACTAAAACTGTTACTGGAGGTTAATATTTAAGTAACTAATTAAATGTTGACATATCATATTTTTTTAACCTCAAAATCAATAACATGAAACAGCAACTTTTCGCAGGATTAATCCTCTTATCCCTTGCTTTTGCTTCCTGCAGTGGTGGGAACAACAGCAAAGAAAATTCAACAACAGCTACTGGTAATAAAGAGCAATTAGCTAAAGATGAAATGTACACCTGCACGATGCACAACGAAGTAATGGGGAGTAAAGCCGGGAAATGTCCCAAGTGTGATATGACGCTCGTAAAACAAAAGATGACGGAAGAACAAATGAAAATGATGAAAGAGGGCACCTACACAAAACCAAATGAGTAACTAATGTATCCGGCAACAGGCGAAACTGAAGTCGGGCAACAGCGGACCTGAAGGCAATTTTAAAAATTATCAATTATGGCAGATCAAAATTATGAAAGCTGTATTGCTGCATGTGAGGCATGTGCAGAAGCCTGTGATACCTGTGCTGAACATTGCAAAGGCGATTCTGGAATGGAACAATGCGAAAAGTTCTGCAGGGCATGCGCCGATGCGTGCCGCAAATGTGCGGAAGCATGCAGAAGCGGGAGTGCAAATGCAGCACAATCGGCACAAGAATGTGCGGATGCCTGCCGTGTCTGTGCCGAAGAATGCGAAAAGCACGATAATGAGCATTGTAAAAGATGTGCCGAAGAATGCAGACGGTGTGAAACTGAATGCAGAAACGTTTCGGTCTAAACCTTAATGAGGGTTTTAATCATTAAAACCCTCATTAATTAAATTATTAATTATCGCATAAATAAAAAGTGGGCTTGTCTTTTGTGAGTAAATGCCACAAGTTGAGCCCTAATCTTTCGTCTTTACATAAAAAATATATACTCCCAGCATACACTCAACTCTAAATGAGTAATCTTAATCCTCTTATGTTTCTCGTTCCGGTAATTGCTTTGATACTGGTGGTATTGCTGTATATTTATTTGTTAAAAAAAGCTGATAACAAAGTTGTTTTTAAACGTTTTATTCTAATTACCCTGGTATT
>NZ_JBKJUM010000072.1:0-13431 GCF_046590655.1 Daejeonella sp. | reverse complement strand
TTGGACGAGCAGGTTATCATTTATTAAAATTACCAAAATCTGTTTAGGTGGTGGATCCGTAACTTAAAATAAGAAGTCTGCTCAATTATTAATTTAAAATTTATCTAATGTCACTATTCACCAAAAAAAATCTGACTAAGGTTGAAGCCTGGAAGGCACGTAATGGCCTTAAGATACTGAGAGTTTCCTTGGGATTTGTATTTCTGTGGTTCGGTGTACTTAAGTTTTTCCCGGGGTTAAGTTCCGCTGAAATGCTGGCTGGTCGAACCATTTTTAAATTGACCTTTGGTTTTATCTCTCCTGAACTTTCAATGCCTCTGTTAGCAGTTTGGGAAAGCATTATAGGCATAGGTTTGATTACAGCTTACAGGTTAAGAATCATTTTGTTATTGTTATATTTCCAGATGATAGGCACCTTCTTGCCGCTAATCTTTTTCAATAGCGAAACCTGGACGAACCATCTGTTTGTCCTGACGCTTCTGGGCCAGTATATTATTAAAAATATCATATTAATTTCATCCGCCATTGTTATCGGAGCCACATCAAACGGCGGAGCGTTAATTTCCGATCCATCAGTTGCAGAAAAGGCTCAACACTTACAACTCTTAAATTCCAGTTTCCGCAGACGCTTTGATACGGATCCATCTCAGAACGTGCAAACCAACAAACTTTCAAATAGCTCGTTTTAAAATGGCTCTATTCGCTAATAACAAGATGGACATAATGGATGAACGCATTAACTTTTTGATTCCCAAAAGATCATTAGTCAAGAATCTTAAACATGGATTTTATTTAATAATGGACGTATTGACCGGTACAGAACGGCCTTGGTACTTGCCGGTTTAAACGATATACGACTAAACATAATTTGGCTGAGATTCCTGGTTTATAAAGAAAGTAATTAACTAGTCATTTACTATATTAGAAAGTTTCCGGGAAAATATGAGAACTTACGGGTCAGATTTCGTAACAACTAGTTTCTTGAAATACGAATATATTTCATCAATGAAGATTCGGTTTTATGATCCGTTATAGTCATAATGAAGGGGGTCTAGGCATTAGCCAGGTATCTATTAAAATGCCTACCGCCGTTATCTATGCGTTATGATCTCTTCATGTGAAAGTAAATTAATTTTCAGAAAAGTTTTACAAAACCATTTTCTAGTGTGTTATGTTGTTTCATCACACAAAGAAAAATATTTTTAAGGAAATGCAGCAAATAATGAAGGTTACTGACATATAATGTTTTAATTTTTACGGAGAGGGAATGAAGATCGCCACGATAATAACAATATATAAGCAACCAGAACTAATTGAACGCTTGCTCAGAACTATGGAGCATGCTGGATTTGACTTTTATCTTCATATAGATAAAAAAGTCGATATCGCAGAATATCGCTATTTGTCTAATATCCCAAATACTTATATACTTAAAAAGCGATTTGACATTAAATGGGCTGGCTATTCAATGATTGACGCTTTGACATATGGCATGAGAGAGATTCTTAAGTCCGGGATAGAATATGACTTTATTAATCATATGAGTGGTCAATGTTACCCTATAAAACCTATTTCGTTGATATATGATTTCTTCAATAGCCATAAAGGTTCTAATTTTTTGAACTGCGAAACTTACCCTTCTGATTGGTGGAATAAAGCCGTGGGCAGATTTGAATTATACCACTTCCCATCGTATTCTATTAGAGGAATTCACCGATTTTCAGATGTGCTTACTAAATTCTTGCCGAGAAGAAAACTACCTTTTGATTATACTTTATATGGTGGTGCTTTTGGAGCGTACTGGACAATTACAAGTGCAACTGCAGACCATATAATTAACTACCTGGAGCGAAATAAAAACGTAGAAAATTTTTTTAGAAAAACCTGGGGCCCGGACGAGGTGCTTTTTAATACACTAGTAATGAATTCACCGTTTTGCGCTCAGGTTATAAATAAAAATTATCGCTATATCGACTGGTCCGCAGGGCTTCCAAATCCTAAAATACTAACTATAGATGACTATGAAAATCTGACTGACTCGGATGCCTTTTTTGCAAGAAAATTTGATCTGGGGGTTGATAGAGAAATTTTGAACATTATAGATAAAAATCTGTTAATTAAAGAAACCGCGGAAATAAGATCCGATGGTTTCACCACTAACATCCTATAACTTGCTATGGCTAAACTTGTAGAGCTCAAAACGTTACTCGATGCTCGCGGAAGCTTAACTGTCTTGGATAATATTGAGGAATTAATTCCCTTTCAAGTTAAAAGGATATTTTTCATAAATACCTTAGTGGATGAAGCCAGGGGAGGCCATAGGCATCATTGCACGAGACAGGCAATTATTTGTATTAATGGCTCTTGTATTGTCTCAAATCATGATGGTGTGAATCAGGCAGACTTTGTATTGGACGGTCCGGAAAAGTGTCTTTTTTTGGAGACTTACGATTGGCATATCATGCATGAATTTACTGGAAATACCATTTTACTGGTTTTGGCATCCGAAAATTTTGACGTTTCTGATTATATCTTCGAGCCGTATCCTGAGGCTAGCTAATAAGTACTAAATAATAATCGAAAAAATTTATTCAAGAATATGGTTAAATTTCTGATACAGAATTATCGTCGATTAAAATACAATACCTATGGCTGGTTTGGAAATTACGATACCTGGGAAGCTGCTAAATCGAAATGCACAGGTTATAATGCTACGGCTATTCTTGACAAAATAAAAGATGGTGCATTGAAAGTCAAAAACGGAGAGGCTGTGTATGAAAGTGACGGCGTTTTATATGACAAAATTGAACATAGTTATCCCCTACTTGCCCATCTATTGTGGATCGCACAGAAAGGCCGCATTTCCGTAATGGATTTTGGAGGTTCCCTGGGTACTTCCTACTTCGAGAACAAGCCTTTTATGGATCGTTTGGAAGAGGTGAAATGGAGCGTTATCGAGCAACAAGACTTTGTGACAACTGGTAATAATGAAATAGCCAGGGACGCGTTAAAATTCTATTATACGATGGATGAAGCCACGCAGGAAAGGGGCATGCATGACGTTTTTATAATGTCCTGTGTATTGCCATATCTGGAGAAACCCTATGATTTCCTGTCTGAAATTGCTGCCAGAAATTTTCCATATATTATCATTAACAATACCTATTTTAATCCCCAACCTGGTGATCGAATTACAGTGCAAAAAGTTCCTGTTTATTATTATGAAGCATCGTATCCGGCCTGGTTCCTAAATTATGAACGTGTAAAAGCAGCTTTTTCGGATAAATATGAACTCGTTGCTGAATTCAATAACGATGCTTTTTTATATCTGTATGGAAGGAGAGTCAATTACCGTGGTTTTAGCTTGAAGTTGAAGGAGTAATATTCTATATTTAAGGAAAAAGTCTATCCAAACATGATATCTTATGAGAATCTTGCATTTTCTAATAAGCGGTATATTGACGACTTTAAGGCCGTCTTCGCCAGCTTTCTAGAAGATGGACAATACATTTTGGGTAAACGCCTAAAGAAATTTGAAGCTTCGTTTGCAGAATATCACAAGTCCAGTTATTGTATTGGTGTTGGCAACGGTTTAGATGCGTTGATTCTTTCGATGAAGGCTTTAGATCTCCCAATGGGATCTGAAGTTATAGTTCCATCCAATACGTATATCGCCAGCGTCCTTGCAATTCTTCATTGTGGGTTGACACCCGTTCTTGCGGAGCCGGATATGGTGACGTATAATATCTCGGCCGAAACAATTGCATCTTGCATCACCAAACGAACCCGGGCTATTCTTGTAGTTCATTTGTACGGAAAATGTTGTGCAATGGACGGTATATTAACGCTTGCAGAAATTCATCGTTTGCACATCATCGAAGACTGTGCTCAATCACATGGCGCCAGTTATAAAGGAAAGTTATCCGGAACTTTTGGCTCTGCGGCGGGATTTAGTTTTTATCCAACCAAGAATCTTGGCGCTTTGGGTGACGCGGGGGCTGTCCTGACTAATGACGTGTCAATTTCAATGCGAATACAACAACTAAGAAATTACGGATCAATAGAAAAATATCAAAATGACCTGATAGGATATAATTCCCGATTGGATGAATTGCAAGCAGCTTTCTTATCAATAAAATTAAAAGACTTAAATGCCCGTAATATTCATAAAAGAAAGCTTGCTTCCATTTATTTAAAGCATCTAAAGGACGACTATATTAAACCTTATATATCAGATGATCATTTCGACGTATTCCACATTTTCTGTGTGCGACATAAGAAAAGAGATACTCTGCGAAATTATTTATTAACTCACGGCATAGGTACAGAAATTCACTATCCCGTACCACCGCACCACCAGAATGCATTGAGAGTTCAATTCAGCGGAAAGTCATTTCCCGTTTCTGAAGAAATTCACAATACAGTTTTGAGTCTCCCATGTTCCATGTATCATACTGAGGAAGATATATATCAGGTCATAGAAAGAATGAATGCATTTTGATCCAACAATAAATATTGTACGCACCGCATCGGATACCTATAGATGTATATATTACGGATAGAACGGTTAGAAGGTAAGTGATAATAAACTTAGAATTTTGATCTTAACACGATTAATTTCCAGGTAATCCTTTCTATAATCTTGAAGTTTTTAACTCCTAAATATTTACAAATCAGTGCTTCAATTTTCAAATGCCGGGGAAGCCAGGATCCTAAAAAGTGGTGTATGCATACAGTTTTTTCTGTAATCTCCACTTTTCCAGTCCAATAGTATTTAGGGCTAAAAAAATCACTTGGCAATATTCTGATTTCATTTGGATCGTTTGTTCGCAGTGAAGCTTCCGCTAAACTTTTGACCGATACTATTTTGAAGTTAGAAGCCAGCACTTCATTTACAATCACAGGTAGTACTTTTGTGTCAGATCCGCCCTTGTTTATGAATCTCTTCTGCTGATAATAGGAAAGACATGCTTTTACCCATTCTGAGTTCTTTTCTGCTCCAAATACCGCCATTTCAGGAAGATTTCCTTGTTTTTCGTAACATACCATGGAGGTTAGATGAAGGAATGGATCAAATGATTTTAGTAATTCGACGTCCAGGTCCAGGTATATTCCGCCGTAATTATAAATTGCGTAAAGTCTGATATAGTCCGCAGCAAAGGCATATTTCTTATCTTCGTAGGCTTCCTTCACCCAGATGCTTTTATCAATATCAAAATTTTCAAAATTCCATAGCAGAAACTCGTAATCCGGCAAATGCAACTTCCAGCTTTCCAAATATTCCTCAAACTGGATGGGGATGGGATCTTTGCTTAACCAGCAATAATGAATAATCTTTGGTATCATCTCTAAATAGCTTGCCGGATATTATGTGGTGGAGATTTTCGAAAACCGGGTTTTTAGTTTTAGGAATGGTTTTTCAAGGAAATAATAAGATAGCGAAGCAACCGCAATAGTTAACAGCAAGGCCAAAACATAAAGAAAAATGTTAGGACCGTTATTGTTAAAATTGAATGACAGATCTTTTAAAAAGCGAATGGTGATTCCGATAGCTAATTCATGATACATGTACAAACCGAATGATATTTGACCAAGGTAGTTCAAAACCGGGTTCTCCATTTTAAAAAGAGAGTGGGGGTTTACTGCAACATTTAGTATAATAATCCCAAATAAAGAGGAGTAGATAATGTGATTGAAAGCAGGAATTTTGAATCCGGTTGCTAGAAAAATAACAATGGTAACGTAGCAAAATATCTGAAGATATTTATTGAAAAGAATCTTTAATATCTGCTCTTTTTTTTGATGTAGGATATAAGCACAAATACTGCCAATTATCATGCATTCGAATCGTGAGAAATACAAGATATCGAGTATCTTCTTAATAACTTCATGGCTTTTGTTATCAGATATTTTTTGAAAAAGCGTCAAGCTTGTTTTCAAGATGAAAATTCCGGATATTAAAATGATAAATAGCCGCAAAGGCTTTTTGGTGCGTGAAAGGAGTAAGGGCCAGGTGAGGTAAAATTGTTCTTCTACGCCAATTGACCATGCGGGCGATATATAAGGAGTATGTGGGAATAAAATATACGAAACATTTGGCAGTAAAAGCATAAACAGGAGTAATTTTGGGTAAAAATTCATATACAGATCCCCTGAAAGTGAATTTTGGAGATAGGGGATATTGGGAAGGATGAAAAATCCTGCCAGAACAACTGTGTAATATAAAGGCCAGATTCTTAAAATTCTCCGGAGGTAAAACTGACTTAATGAAATTTTACCAGTAAGGTCTTTTTCAATAAATAACAGGTAAGTGATCAGGAATCCGCTCAGTACAAAAAAAAAGGTTACGGCAGTACCACCCAATTCCATAAATGTCGGAGTGTAATAGTAGTTATTGTATTCATTTCTTGATTTCAGCAGTTCAACATGTGAAGCGAAGACCAAAAAAGCAGCGAAGAATCGTAATGCATTTAAACCTGGGAAGTAAACCTTGACTTTATTTTCAATCATACCCTCTGTTAACTCAGAAAAGCTATTCTTGTTTGATTTAAAAGTTTGTTTAAAAGTTGACCGAGAATCTTTCTGTTAATATTTACACGACAGGTTTGTTTTTCAACAGCCAACAGTTTTTGCTAATAGTTGTTATGAAAAAAGCGTCCATTTTAAAAATAGTTGCTGATCCATATTATAAGTTTTAATTTTGTTAGTGCTATGACGATTAACCTCTTACTCTCAATTGCCCTAAAGAAGCTTAGCCTAAAAATAGGATCATTTATATTATTAGGATTCGGCTCTTTACTATGGCCAATTTCTATAATTGCTGTCTTGTGGGGTATTTATGATGGATTTATTCCGGCCATTCATAAAAAGGAATTTGAAAAGGCAGCGGTGATATTATTTATTTTATTGGTAACCTGCATTGTAATTATTGTCTCCTTAGATAAAGTTGTTTACCTTATAGCATATATTGTACCTATAATTCTTGTATATGGATACATAAAAAGGTATATCAGCCCCCGGCAGGAAACAATACCGGATTATCGTAACAACTAGCAGTCAAGATTATTCACTTTAATAAACCTTTCAGTTTTAACCATTAGAAGCGGTGCTTGTTTGATTCCAAATGAACGTACAAAAGTTGACAAAAGCAGATATTAACAACTGCGCAACCCTTATAATGCACGCATACAATGGCCCTCCCTGGAACTATCAGTGGACTACTCCAAAAGCCATATTGTATTTAACGGAGCTCTTTGAGTCCTCTAGGTTTGTTGGATATATTATTTATGAAGAAGAAGTATTAGTTGCGGCTATGTTTGCGCATACAAAAACCTGGTGGACTGAAGATCAACTAATGATCGATGAACTTTTTGTTGCTGCTAACGAACAGGGGAAAGGTTATGGACAAACATTGATGAACTCAGCCATTGAGTATACCAAAAACAGCAATATTAGCAGCATTACACTGATGACGCACAAGTATATGCCTGCTATTACTTTTTATGAAAAGAATAAATTTATAAAGGCAGAGCAATTCGTATTAATGTTTTCGGAGTCAGTTGATTAAAAGTAATCAAACATTTTTAACAATTTTTCTTTTGTTAACTGTTGTCTAATGCCTGCTGAAGTGCTCTGGCAAATTCTTGCGCATTAGGATGAAGCAGCATTGTTTTATGGTCGCCCGGAACCTCATAAACCTTAACTCCTTTTAGTGCATATTTCCTCCATCCGAGGTATTGAAAATCGTTGACGAAATAGATTCTTTCTTTGGCTCTAAAAAGGTGTACCGTATCATCGAAAGGCATCATATTATAATTCTGAAAAGCATAAAGATGCTTTTCAGTAATCTTATCTACAAGGGTATAGAATGTATTTGATTCCGCCGTTCTTATGCCTGTCAATTTGCCTACTGCAGAGTTGAAAGCTCTCGACAAAAGAAGCTTTTGATAATTAATAGTAATTGCCGGCCGGGAATATAGTGATTTCATAATCCATAAGAATTTCGGTCCCTGACTTCTAATCTTATTCCACATATTATGAGGCCATTTTCTGTAATGATCAGAACCTACGGCATTTGTATCAAATATGGCCAGCATTTTAACTTTCTTCCCAATTGCCTCTAACTGATTTCTCATTTCAACCGCAACATAACCTCCAAATGAATATCCTGCAATAGCGTAAGGTCCCGAAGGATTATGCTCAAGTATTTCCTCGATGTATGAACTTGCAATTTCTTCCATGTCGTCTAAGGGGTCCTCTACTCCGCTTAGACCTTTAGCTTGCAAACCGTAAACCGGTTGATCAGGGTCTACAAACTTTGCTATACTACTAAAATTGAGCACGTTCAGGCCGCTGCCATGAATTATGTAAATGGGTGATTTGCTTCCAGATTCTTTTATGGGAACCAATGATTTCCATTGGCTTTCCATGTTTGACGGTTTAACTTCATTGGAGGATAACAGTGAGCTAATTGTCGGATATTTAAATAAAATTGACAAGGGGAAATGTATGCCTATTTCGCGTTCAAGTCTGGTCATCATCCTAACAGCCATTAATGAATGCCCCCCCAGTTCAAAAAAATTGTCATGGATACCGACTCTTTCAACACCCAATATCTCCTTCCAGATTTCTGCAAGTTTTAATTGCTGTTCAGTTTGAGGAGCTTCATATCTGGCACTGGAAGGATCTGAAATCTCAAGCTTTGATAAAGCCTGTTTATCAATTTTTCCGTTTGATGTCAGTGGAAATTGTTTAAGTTCTTCAAGAAACGCCGGTAGCATATACTCGGGAATCTTGCTTTTCAGATAAGCAAGAATCTCCTTTCTGTCGAAACTTTCATTTTTCGGAACAATAAAAGCTATCAGATTCTTATGACCGTCGTTTTCCGTTCGTGCAATAACAACTGCCTGATCGACAAGGTAGAATTTGTTCAAGAGATTTTCTATTTCTCCTAATTCAACACGAAACCCTCGAATCTTGACCTGGCTGTCTTTACGCCCCAAAAATTCTAAGTTTCTGTCGGGCATCATTCTTCCCAGATCGCCGGTACGATACATTCGGCCACCGGCCCGGGAGTTAAACGAATCTTGCAAGAACGAGTGTCGCGTTTTATCAGGATCATTAGCATAACCTCTGGCTACACCTACGCCGCCGATATACAGCTCTCCTATAGTACCAATTGGTACGGCGTTAAGCTGCTCATCGAGCACGTAAAAGAAATTGTTTGCAATAGGCCTTCCATATGGTATGCTTTTCCAATTTGGATCCAGCTTATCTACTTCGTAATAATTTGACCAGACTGTTGCTTCGGTAGCTCCGCCAAGGCTTATCACTCTAGCATTGGGAAAATGATTCTTAATTTCGTCCGGCAGTTGGATTGGAATCCAGTCGCCGCTTAAAAACACGAGCCGAAGTGAATTATCCACAAATGGTTCTTTAGCCGATCGGAGTTCCTTCACTAAATAGTTCATGGTCGTTGGAACTGAATCCCAAAAAGTGATTTTATGTTTTGTAAAGAATGTCTTTAGTTTGCTGATATCGACAACTTCCTCATGGTTTGCAATTACTACGGCGCCGCCTGCAGAAAGGAGGCCAAAGATATCGTACACAGAAAGATCAAAGCACATCGAAGTTATAAACAGAACACGGTCGTTTGAGCCAATATTATATGTGTTGTTAACCCATTCGATCAAATTAACCGCAGAGTGATGTTCTATCATTACTCCTTTTGGAACTCCGGTAGAACCGGAAGTATATGTTGTATAAGCTAAATCATTGCTTTTAATAGAAGTTTTTAAATTGCTGCTATCAATTTTTTCCAGTTCCGCTTTATTGAGATTTATTATTTTTTGATCTGATTTCAAATTCAGCCCGGGGTAATCTGTATCAATAATCACGTGACTGGCTGATGATTGATTCAATATATATTTCTGGCGGTCTGCAGGATATTCAGGGTCAATAGGAACGTAGGCGCCGCCTGCCTTTAAGATAGCATACATGCCAATAATCATATCGAAATTCCTGCCGGCTATCAGCCCTACATTACTTCCGCGTTTAACTCCCGCGTCAATCAGATAACGGGCTAACTTATTGGCACTTTCATTCAGTCTGCGATAAGTAAGGTTAAAGTCATGCCGGATTAATGCAATATTCTCGGGGGTTCTATGTACCTGCTCTTCGAAAAGATCTACAATAGTCTTATGAGAAGAATAGGGTGTAATAGTAGCATTAAACGACTCCATAAATAAAACTTCGTCTTCAGGAAGTATCCCTAATGGGCTAATGTTCTTTGATGGCGATAAGTTTTGATCGGGCAAAGTTCCTAAGATTTGGGGCTGTTTTTGAGATGAAGCCAATTTCATTTAGTAAGCTATATTTTAGCCGTGATTTCTTTCAGTGTTAATGGCTCTTTTAATAGAATTAGAGCAGTTTTGCGTTGCAATAGTCTCGATGTTACGTAATTTCATTAAGCTCGTTAAAAGTTAGTTTCTTATTCCGACCTTTATAAGCTACACTTGCAATACAAAATTTATCTGCTCCAAAACTATAAACAGACCAGTCCATACAACTATCTATTACCCCCGTATTAATTTGATGTGTGCCATTAAGACAAGGGACAAATTTAATTTTGTCAATGATACCCTGGGATGTCCCTTTTAGAAGTGCTTCTTTTCTGGTCCACAACAGGTGATAGGCCTCAATTGGCGAATGTTGATTATTGATAAAAAATTTCTCAGCGGCACTAAACAAGTAATCCATATCTGTTTTTATCGGGTAAGCTTTATCACAATATTCAACATCAATGCCAACTTCTTCATTAGAGACTGCGATTAATATACATGGTCCCGAATGACTTACGTTGAAATGAATGCTTAAGTTACATTCATTTTTCACTTTAGGCTTCATTCTTTCACTGTAGGTGAAAGATATCGCTCTTGGATTTACATTTAAATACTTTCCTAGAAGTATTCTTAGTAATGCTCGTGCAGCGATGGATATTTGCCGGTCCTTCTCAATCAAAAGCCGTGCAGATCTTGCTTTCTCTCCAGATTCAAGCAAATCATGGAAATTCTCCATGTGATGTAAATATGTATTCAGGTTAAATCGCCATACTTCTACGTTTCCGGGCGTTAAAAACGACGGTAATGCTTTTTGCCATACAAGCGGTGGAAGTTCCTCAAAATGAACCTGGGTTTGTAATACCGTATCGACAGGACTTTCCAAACTTTTTTTCACAGGTTTGATAACCCGTATATCTTTAACATTTTCGAAGGCTGAATGTTTCAGTTCGAAAGAGGCAGATTGAGAAGTGGAAAGGATATCTATTGTAAAATTATTTTACCTGTATACTCTTAGATATGGATAATATATGATTGATTTCATTTGTTGAAAGGCTTTTGTCAGTTTTAAGTACACAAGCAATAGGAAACTCTGAATTCTCAATGTTCATGGTAGATATTTCCCCTTTAAACATTTGACTTAGCGTTGCAATTACTATCTCTGCCTCACGACATTTGCTTTTCAAAAAGATGGCTCTTTCCTGTTCACTAGCATCGCTGAACTCGCCATAGTTTATTCCGTATATGGGATCATATATTATTGTAGACACGACTGCTGTAGTTAGTTCATAATCACCTTCCATGGGAGTGTTAAATGCATCCAAATAAGATACATCACCTTTTAACTTTTTCATAACCATATTAAAGAGAAAGGAAAGTTTGTGTACGAAAATCAGAATGATTTTAGACATTTCCAAATTTATTAAAACAGAATAAATTTAATTACGGTAGCCGAAACTATAAAACTCATTTGGAATGAGCTCAGGGATTTATTTCCTTTTCGACTTTTCCCAGGCGGCAGATTGGGCACCATTGTAATAGCGGAATGTGCCTGCAATTACAGCATAATTCATCATTGTAAAATAAAAGGGAATAAAAGCTGCTTTCAGCTTGATCTTTCTGCCTTCCAAATACCAGCCAAACAGTGCTGTCAGGTAGAATAAAATTTGCAGGAATAGAGTTGATAAATATAGTCCAGATTGAGGATAGCTAAAGACGATCATTATATTAAGGAGAAATAGAATTATCATCAGCCAGGGTGTGAGTAACCAGCGCAATAGCCTGTGACTAATATATTGGAATGTAAGCACTGGATTATTGAATGGATTTACAGCTCTTTTTAACCTGTAAACGGATTGAATGCCTCCTGCAGCAATTCTGATTTTACGTTTGAGTTCTTCACCGGAATCCGCAGAAGCGCTTTCGAGAGCGAATGCATTAGGCTCGTATGCTATGATGTACCCTTTTTCTGCGATACGCATAGCTATCATATGATCATCGATGATAGTATCAGTTTCAACTGGCTGATATAAATCTGTCCGAATGCTAAAAAGTTCCCCTGCGGCACCCACATTTGAATATAGCTCATAGTCCCATCTTTTGAGTGCCGATTCATACTTCCAGTAAAATCCCTCGCCTGCGGAACTTGCATCGGCAGACTGATTAACCATAATTTTCTTTTCCCCGGCGACGGCGCCAATCTTTGGATTCTGGTAATGCTTCACCAGGTGAATTAGCGCTTCTTTATTCAGGAAGGTATTAGCGTCGGTAAAAACCGTCACATAACCGGATACAAACGGCATGGCTCTCTTGATCGCAGCCATTTTCCCCAGGCGCTGGTTTACGTGAAGCAGCTCTATCTCTGTGTGCTTACTAACTATTTCGGGGGTTCTGTCTGAAGACCCGTCTGTAATAAAGATAAACTGAACTTTGTTCTTCGGATAATTTAATTCAAGACAGTTTAAGATCTTATCTTCAATTAATGATTCTTCATTATATGCGGCTACGATCACGGTTACTGATGGTATATCGTACAATGGAGAGAATAAATATGGTTTTTTAACCAGGCGTTTTACACTTACCAGCAGGTAAAGAAATAGACCATAACCAAAAAAAGTATAGAAGATGATAAAAAAGCAAATCCAAAACGCTAAAATCATGTTTAATCAAAATATGTGTGGGAGAGTGCTAATTAGTTTTAAAACGAGGCCTTACAAAGTCGCGCGGTGTTTTAATGTATAAACCTAAAAATTTAACCCCAGTTCGTCGTAACAACATGAAAGCTATACTTTATGTTTTGTTGATTTCTTTTATACTTCAGAATTGTATTAATAATGGACCCAGAGAATCAAATTCAGGTTTTGATGATAGCACCCGGGTTGGCGAACATAATAAGATTAAGTTTAATGACATGCTCGGCGTGAATGCTTATGAATGGAACTTTTTGCAGGATCCTGCCAATCCTGATTTAAAGGCTATTTTCGAGCCAAAGATGTCGTTGATCAAGTCATTTAGCGGTGTCCGTCATTATTTGGATTGGGAGAAGCTTGAGGATGTTCCGGGCAGCTATACATTTAATCCTACCCGTCGTGGC
>NZ_JBKJUM010000143.1:0-10859 GCF_046590655.1 Daejeonella sp. | reverse complement strand
GTTCCATAACCCACCACGACGACTTCATTCAAAACCCCTGTTTCGGGCACAAGGCTTACATTACTGATTGTTGTTTGCCCGGAAGTTATCAGAACTCCCGTTATACGCTTCGTTTGGTAAGAAATAAAGGTCGCAATAAGAGTGTAGGTACCCGGCTGTGCGGCCAGAGTATATGATCCGTCAGCACCTGTTTGCACTCCATTGCCAGTACCTTCAATTTTGACGCTTGTTCCCGGAAGTGGAGCGCCATTTTCATCCGTTACTTTTCCCGTGATCCTGCCTGGTACTGACTGTGAGAAAAGTGTTTGTGTAGGTAGTATCAATAAAGCTTGCACGAATAGGAATATACCTAAAAACGCACTCTTCTGCTGGTGCAGTAAAAATTTTTTCATCTGTATATAGTTTGGTTTTATAAGGTGATAACCTGCCTGCCGGAAGGCAGGGCTATCATGATCTTAAAAATTCATGCTCAGTGGCATCTGGCAAAATCATGATGGTTTGTTATTTTCGAATACTTAGTTAATGATGTTGTTTGTTGGGGGCAGCAACATGGGGCTCAATCCAATTTTGCAGCGGGGAAACGGTTCTTCTTCAGGAGCGGTTTTTATGTGGGTACTTTTTTACTCATACTAGCTATTTAATTTAATATTTCCTTTGCTTATACAATGCCGCTAATTTATCGTTAGGGTATTAACGGAACATTAATTTATCAATATCAGATCTTCGAAATCTGATGGCGCTCTTAACCTATATTTTGTAGAAACCAAAACCGAAACATTTGAGTAACTAAATTTAACATTTCGCTAACATTAAATTCACATTAAATGCGAAAAATGTGCATCAGGTCGGCAAGCTGTTGAAAATCAGTAAAATATATTTCAGAGGTAATATTAAGAATAGTTTCATTTCCCGGCAAATTTGGTTGACCTGAACTGTAGCCGGGCTAAATACTCCGAGCAAGAAATATTCTCCATGCTTCCCAAATAAACGCGAAGGAAACGCGAAGGAAACGCGTACGAAACGCGCATGAAACGCGTATGATTCCCATGTGCAGGCCCGTTTTCCTTGGGTTTACCTCACCTTTACTTAAGCTTTAATTTTGCTTTGTTCAGAAAATGTTTTTATATTCATAAAACCAAAAACCCTAAACATATGGGCAGATTGATCAACGGGCCCAATGGGCCCTACATCGGTAAGGCTGGATCTTATATTGGATACGTGGTAAATGGAGTGGGCTACATTAAGGGCATTTACAAACGAAGAACCAAGGCCCCAACTAAAGACGAAGCTTTTAACCGGGAAAAATTTGCGGTTGCGCAACGATATTTGCGATCGCTTATATATTATGTGAAACCGGGGTTTAAGGGTTATAACCCACGGTTCCAGGGTTTCGCAGCTGCCAAATCTTATCTGATGCGAAATGCTTTAAAGGTAATCGACGGAAAAATTGTGATCGATCCAGCACTAGTAAAAATAAGCTTCGGTAATTTGCGCCTTCCGGATGATATTAAATGTGAATTTCAGGAACCTGATATAATGAGAGTCACCTGGAAACCATCAGGAATCGGTGCTTCCGATCAGGCAATGATTTTGTTTCATAATACTGAAGCCGCAGACCCTTTTGGAAGCGTCTACGGCAATTACCGTCAATCAGGGGAAGAGACTGTTGTTGTCAAAAATCCTCACGGCACCACATTACATGGCTATCTGGCTTTTGTCGCGGCTGACAGGAGCAGGCAGTCGGATAGCATGTATCTGGGAAAGTTTGAGTTTTAGGGAAAATATTAGTCAATCTAGAACTATTACCATAAAGATGAGCTTATAACAACGATAGAAGTGTTTAAGCAGAATAATAGTTAAACATTATACTAAGCTTAGAGTCGGCGTTAAATTATAACCGCACGAAAACTGGAGACTTAAATGTAAAGGCAGGAGGCACCTTAACAGCGATCAAAGCAGGGAAAAATAAATCCTCCCGAATCATTTACCGATTATAAGCCTTGGTAGTGCCAAGCGAAGATGGTTCGCGGGGATTTATTCATTAATTATTCCAATATTTTCCCTGTTCGTCTCTATGATTTCCAGTATAGTATCTCTGAAAAACTTCGTAATACAAATAGTGGTAAATTAGATTGGCATTAATTAGAATTAGACGGCTTTCTTGCGAAACGTCTAAAAATAGCACCTTGTAAATTATCCTTTTCATAATTCTAGAATGATTGTATCTAACTCGCACTGGCAGGTCAAAAAATGGAGTACGGCAGCTATCCACATCAGCGTCTGGACAGTAATAATCCTCTTTAATTACATATTTGATTATGATGATAACAGGGTAAGTCCGTTCAGGAGCCTCAATGCATTAACTAATGTTTTCCGGGCGGGTATCTTTTATCTCAATGCAATGTTTCTCGTGCCGATGCTACTTTACAATAAAAAGTACTTGTTTTATTTTCTTTCCCTGGTGGCTCTATTTTTTATCATGATGCTTTTTCGTGGAGCTCTTTTTCCCTTGTTTATCGAAAGGAAAATCAATTTATTAATTTCCTCCTTCCACAACATCATTGCCTTTGTTATTACCATCACTGCAAGCATCGCTTATAAAACCATTACCGATAAGGCCAGAGAAGATGCATTGGCCAGTGAAAAACAGCAGGAAAATTTAAAAACTGAGGTCTCCTTCCTGCGTTCTCAAATTAGTCCTCATTTTATTTTCAACGTATTAAACAATATTGTCGCTTTAGTTAGAATGAACAGCAGAGAGCTCGAACCTACGGTAATGAAATTATCGACACTCATGCAATATATGCTGTATGAAACCGACAAAAAAGTGTTCCTGCATGAAGAAACGCAATATTTACACGACTATATTGACCTGCAGGAGCAGCGTTTCGGCGACTTTATAAAAATTACAAGTACCTTTGACGTGCCTTCAACGCCCTTCATCATTGAACCGATGTTGTTAATTTCTTTTGTAGAAAACGCCTTCAAGCATGGCGTTGGTTTAATTCAGGATCCTTTGATCACAATCGAACTGCATTGTAATAATAATAAGCTTTACTTCAATGTGCAGAATAAATACAATGAGGAGGACAATGAACCAAAAGATAAGACTTCTGGAATTGGTTTATCCAATGTTCGCAGACGCTTGTCACTGCTGTATCCTGAGAAACACAATTTAGTTATCAGAAAAAGTGAGGGGTATTTTTATATTTCACTTGAATTAGAGCTTGAGTATGCTTAACTGTATAGCTGTTGACGATGAAGCATTAGCTTTGAGCTTATTGGTAGATAATATCAGCAAGGTTCCTTATCTGAGAATAGTAGCCACTTGCAGAAATGCGTTTGAAGCTATCCAGGCTTTGCAAGAAAATGAAGTAGATCTGATCTTCGTAGATATCCGGATGCCCGGGTTAACAGGTTTACAGTTCATAGAAAGCTTATCAAAAAAACCGATGGTTATTTTTGTGACAGCGTATAAGGAATTTGCTGTGGATGGATTTGCACTTGAAGTGGTAGACTACCTGTTGAAGCCTGTACCGATGGAACGATTCTTAAAAGCCTGTGACAGGGCTTTACAGCTGGATCAATTAAAGAAAGAAAAAAAAGCAGTGGTTGAGGAGCCCGACTTTTTTTTTATCAATGTAGATTACAGTCTCGTTAAAATCCACTATAAGGATATTGTCTACATACAAGGATTAAAGGATTATGTAAAAATTACATTAAACAATTCAGATAAATCTATTGTTCCCCGCAGCACGGTAAGCGGAATTGAAAAACTATTGCCCTCGTCCAAATTTATCAGGATCCACAAGTCAGTTATTGTATCAAAGGCTGCCGTGACGGCTATCCGGAAAAATAGTGTATTTATTGGTGAGACGGAATTTTCCATCGGTGACACCTATGGAGATGTCATCGATAAATTAACGGGGAAATCCAATTAGAGACAAGTTAACTGTCCTCTACTCAATATCATCACAAGATTTTACACATTGGCCTCAACATTCATGCTTATGGTATCAATTTTAATTTTGTATATCCATGAGGAATACTTTTGTTTCATTAGAACCAAAATCATGAAAAAAATAATATTCCTATTCGCAATGCTCAGCTCCCTGGTTATTGCTCAGGCCCAGGTAGTATCGCCTACTACTCCGGCGAAAAAAAACAATGGCAGGATAACCGGCATACTAACAGACAGTAAAGACCTGCAACCCGTTTCTTATGCCAGCATCATCCTGGCAAGAGCATCCACCGGGCAATCTGTGGCAGGAGCGGTTGCCGACGATAAGGGTAAGTTCACCTTTGCAAATATCGATTCAGGAACATATCAGCTGACTTTATCTTTCATGGGTTACGAAACGAAGATTATTCAGAATATTCAGGTTAATACCAATGAGGCCGAAGTGCAGCTTGGAACAATCCAACTTATCCCCGGTGCGAATGTCTTAAAAGAAGTGACCATTGTTGCGCAGCGGGCTTTAATAGAAGAAAAAGTTGACCGAACTGTTTACAATGCTGAAAATGACATCAGCAATCGGGGTGGTGATGCTACGGACGTACTTCGTAAAGTTCCGATGCTATCTGTTGATCTGGATGGCAATGTTTCTATGCGTGGAAGTCAGAACATAAGGGTTCTAATCAATAACCGTCCATCAACCATCACCTCAGGAAGCATTGCCGATGCGATGAAGCAAATTCCTTCTGATATGATCAAGTCAGTGGAAGTGATCACCTCTCCCTCTGCAAAGTATGATGCTGAAGGATCGGCTGGAATAATAAATATCATCACCAAGAAAAATACGCTACAGGGAGGATCGCTGAGCATTGACGCAGCGGCAGGTTTAAGAGGCTCTAGTCTTGGTTTAAACGGAAGTTACAAAGCTGGTAAAATGGGCTTTTCCCTGGGAGGCAGGGGCCGGGCTGGATATAATACTACTGGCAGTTTCCAGAATTCTCAAATTACAAAGAATAGTGTAAGTGAGGAAATTGTAACCAATCAGGAAGCGACCACAAATAATAACATGTTGATGGGCCGTTATACGTTTGGATGGGATTATGATATCAATAAGAACAATTACATCTCCTCTTCGGTAGAATATGGCCTTAGAAACTTTAACACCTACCAAAATGGATTCCTTATTGAAAACTTCCGAAGCAATAGTTTAATGAGCAGTAGCTTAAGAGATGCAGAAGTCAAAGACAATTCAGGAACAGTAGATGTAAATTTTAATTATACACACCTCTTCAATAAACCCCAGCAGGAACTCAGTCTTCTTACGTTGATCAGCAAAAATAACAGAACAAATAATTTTCAAAATGCAATATATAATAATGATCAAAGCGCAATTGATAGCTATTTTAAAAATATTAACGAAAGCGCTAACCTGGAAACTACCGTTCAACTGGACTATCAGAATCCCATAGGTAAAACCCAAATGATTGAGTTCGGTGCTAAACAGATATTACGAAGAGTATCAAGTGACTATCAAAATCTGAGGGCGGATGCATCCAACGCTTACAATGCCGTTTTTGCTAATGCATTCAATTACGATCAGAATATTACAGCAGGGTATCTTTCCTACACCCTTTCAACTCCTTCAAAATACAGCTTTAAAACCGGGGTTAGATATGAATATACTACGGTGGACGCAGCCTATGATAATGCGGCCAATACAGCTTTCAATCTATCGTATGGTGCATTAGTACCCAGTATAAACATCTCCAAAAGAATGGCATCCGGGAACACCCTGAAGCTCTCATATAACAGGCGACTCCAACGTCCTTCCCTTCAGTTTTTAAATCCAAATATTCAGGCTGCGAATCCACTTAATATTACTGTAGGTAATCCCAACCTGGATCCTGAATACACCAATAATTTAGAATTGGGATATAGCACTTTCATAAAAAATAGTTCACTAAGTGTTTCAGCATTTGCAAGAAATACCAATAACTCCATACAAAGCATAAGAGATCTGGCAGGTGCTGATACCATACGTACAAGTTACGCAAACATTGGGCAGGAAAATGCTTACGGTATGAGCGTGTTTTCCAGTATAAACATCTCCAATAAGCTTACCCTTAACGGTGGAGTAGATACTTATTATGCTGTATTAGACAATAAGGTTAGTGATCCTGTTTATAATGCAAGCAACGCGGGGCTCGTATTCAATATCCGTGCAATGGGAAGCTACAGGGTTGGTAACGGCTGGAGCTTTGAAAGTTTTGGATTTTACCGCGGTGGTCAGGTGCAGCTCCAGGGAACGCAGGGTGGTTTTGGAGTTTATAGCTTAAACCTTCGTAAAGATGTTGACCAGGGAAGAGGAACCATCGGACTTGGAGCTGAAAACTTTCTTGGAAAGTCTATAACCATTAAAAATGCATTAAACACTTCTGTTCTATCGCAATCGAGCACGGATGTAAGGAATAATTTAAGTTTCCGATTTGCTTTCAGTTATCGGATTGGCAAAATCACCAATGGCCAGGATAATCAGCGTAGAAAAAAATCGGTGAAAAACGATGATCTGAAAGGCACGGGAGATACTGGGCAGGAGTCAGGGGGTACGCCTCTGGGTGGTGCACCGGCGCCGGCAGAAGGGCAGCGTCCAAAGCCGCAGTCTCCGGTACTAAAGCCTGCGCAAGATTCAACTAAGAGTCCAAAAAAGGAAGAGGTTAAGCCAGGCGATCTTAAAAAATAACGTAAGTGGTGTGCATGACCAGCAAGGATGGGCCCTTTTCAGGGCCTGTCGCAGCTGGTTTTTTTAATACATTAAAGTCAAATAAACCTTTCAGCCTGGAGGGCGGGCACCTCACTAATGATTTTATTTATTAGTTCCACCGTTTTCATTTACTCCACTTTCTATACAAGCACGGGAACTTCGTAGAAAAAATTCAGCAGTCATATCTTGAGGATCTACTTCGGCCACCGATAAAAAAGCTTGTTCAGCAGCGCTAAAAGACTTATTTAAAAAATTATACATTCCCCGATTGAATGTGGGCAGGGTTTTTTGCCTTCTAAATATATTCTCTTCAGTATTTCCGCTGAAACATTCATAAATGTCAATGTGATTTTGTTTACCTTTTAATTGAACGAGACCCAATGATCGTAAGTGAAATTTTTCTTTGTGAGCGATCAGAGCTAGAGAAGCCTCACTTAAGATTATGCCCGTTTTATATTGTTTTGTAAGGCTTTCTAGTCGTGAAGCTGTATTGACAGTATCTGATATGGTTGTAGCATCCAGACGATCAGTATCGCCTGTAATTCCCATAATGAGAGGACCAGTGTGCATTCCAACTCCAATCTGTATGGGCTGCTGCCCGTTTCTATTTCTATCCAGATTAAGATCAACTACATTTTGCTGCATTTCAATTGCTGCACATAACGCATCGGATGCATTACCCGGAAATATAGCCATGATTGCATCTCCGAGATATTGATTTATAAATCCATTGTTCTTTCGTATCGAAGGTCCCATACGCTCGTTGAACGAGCATACGAATTTGAAATTTTCTTCAGGGGTCATTTGTTCGGAGAGCGCTGTAAAATCCCTGATATCCGAAAAAAGAACGGTCACAATTTTCTCAACCTGATCCCCAAGCTTTACGTCAGTAAGAACTTTATGCCCCAGGGAAGCTATAAATTCATAGGGGACAAATTTCGCGCTAATTTCATTGATCAGGCGCATTGCCTGCTCTTTCTCCTGGGCTTCTCTTATGTTTTTTTCGTATAAAAATGCGCTTTCCATGGCGGATGAGGATTGCAAGGCAAGGGTAGTGAGCAACTTCAAATCAGCTGCGGTATAATTAACCTCTTCCTTACTACCTAAAATGATTACACCCATTACGCGGTGGTTCACTTTTAATGCCGAATAGATAATTGAATTAACTTCGGGTAATATAATCCCTGCGTCTGCCAATAAGGAAGTATCGGTAATAATCTCTGACTGAACCCCCCAAATAATCTTAAGCAAAAATTGCAATTGTGCATTTATTGTTTCCTCATTAAAAAAAGAGTCACCAGAAGAAGCCTTAATTTGTAATTTTTTTGTGTTTTCATCCATTAAAATAATTACACCATTATCAGACTCAATAACCCTCATGGCTTCGCGAAATGCAATGACGCAAATGGAAGAAGCATCAATCGTTTGTGCCAGCTTATCCGAAAAATTAAAGATTAAATTGATTTGCTGATAAAGGTTCAGCACCTCGGCACCAAGCTTTTTTCTCTCAGCTTCTTTTATTGCAAGATGATCCAGAATATTTGCTATGATTAACGCATTTTCATCACCTTTCACGTGTCCAATAACACGACCTTCTAATGTTATCGGGTAAGAAAATAGAGTTTCCTCTCGTTCTTCACCAACGAGTATTTTACCTGAATCGTCTTCAATCCAGGCAAAAGTTTTTGTTTCATGCATAATTGAATGAATCAGGCTTTCTGTTCCATTCTTTCTGATGATCGATTTCAAATTTACTTGTAACATTTAATAATGCAAATTTGAATGTCAGTTATCGAGCGCTAATACCTCTCTAGCCTTTGCCAGAATAACTTCAGGGTCAAAAGGTTTGGTCATATATACATCAGCACCTACTTCCTGACCTTTCAGGCGGTCGAGTTCCTGACCTTTTGCTGTTAATAAAACAATGAAAACTTCCTTCAATGCGAGCTCTTTTTTAACCCTACGGCACACTTCCATGCCATTCATTTTAGGCATCATCACATCAAGGTATACGAGCTGGGGATTTTCCAATTCAATGATTTCTAAAGCCTGCTCTCCGTTTTCGGCAGTAAAAAAAACAACGCCTTCATCTTCAAGTTCTTCCAGGGTTTGCTCTAAAAGCATTCTTATGTGTGCTTCATCATCTACAATTAAAATTTTTTTTGACATGGTTTTCTGATTATTAAACTGTTGTATCCCTCTGCTTTTTTGAATAGTATGCTACTCTTCTCACTGATAAAGCAGAAAAAAGACATTTTCAAGGCCTTTTTCAAATCGCAGTGTTTGTACAATATCCTGTTTTTCTGACTGTTGTGAATTAAGAATGATAATATCAGGCTGGGCAGCAATTGCATTTTCCAATAATTGCTGCCCATCAGATTCTACTACGTGGTACCCTTTTGCTTCCAGCACCTCTGTTAAAGAACGAATTGCGGCAGAATCCTCATCCACAATCATCACTTTTCTCTTTGACTTACCCTGTTCCAGCAATTCTCCTACGTCAGCAAATAATTGTGCAGTGTCAATGGGCTTGGTTAAATACCTGTCAACCCCAATGCGAAAACCTCTGATTTTATCCTGCACAACAGACAAGATAATGATGGGTATATCCATTGTTTGGGGATCATTTTTAAGGATAGCTGCTACATCAAACCCATTCATTTCGGGCATCATTACATCCAGAATGATAAGATCAGGCTTATTTTTGCGCACTGATTCGAGTGCTTCCTTTCCGTTGCTCGCCTGTGTTATCAGATAACCGGCATCGCTTAATTCCTGATGCAGCAATGATCGGATTGAGTCATCATCATCCACTACTAAAATGGAAGCGTTTTCAGCAATTCCATCGAAAGGCGATTTTGCCATTTGTTCTTTCAACTGCTTCACCAATTGATCCAGATAAAGAGGTTTAACCATTGGTTCAGAACTTACTATTGGTAAAGCAAATGAAAATGTACTACCTTTTCCCGGTTTGCTTTCCAGCCATATCCTGCCCCCATGATGCTCCACGATCTCTTTACAAATAGGCAGGCCCAATCCTGTGCCTTTTGGTTTATCGGTAAGTGTATCACCGCCCACTTGTTTAAACTGCTCAAATACCGCGGCATAATCTTCTGCAGCAATGCCAATTCCGGTATCGGAAATACCTACAATCAACTCATTCTTTTTCCGGTAAACACTACACAATACAGAGCCTTTATCGGTAAATTTTACAGCGTTCGAAATTAAATTAATGATCACCTGGATCAGTTTATCACGATCTCCTGAAATAGGCGGAAGACCAGTTTCAATATTTTTTTCCAGTTTTAACGATTTCTGACTGAATAATGCCGCTGTTGCAGCGATGGCTCTTTCTGCCACTTCTGATAATGAAACATCTTCCACATTCCACTCCATTTTACCCGCCTCAATTTTGGCAAGATCAAGAACGTCATTGATAAGATGGGTGAGCCTTTCCCCTTCCGAGATGACAACCCCAAGGTTTTCAATAATTTGGTTAACCACTTTATCTGTTTTGGGATCAGTGCGGTCTACCGTTGGAAATATTTTTTCATCCAGACGTTTTCGTATGATTTTTGCAAATCCAAGTACAGAAGTGAGCGGGGTTCTCAGCTCGTGACTTACAGTAGAAAGAAAAGCACTTTTGGCATCGTTTGCTTTTTCTGCAGCTTTACTTGCTGCTTCGGCCTCCATTTTCGCTTGTTTCACATCTTCAAATAAGGAAGCATTGTTCAAAGCCACTCCAACAGATGCTGCTATTGTTGATAACAATCGTTGATCATCCTCATTAAATCTATTTTCCTGTTCGGTGCTTTGGACACTTATGACACCCACAATATCATCTCCAACAGGTATCGGGACACCCAGATACGACGCAGCCGGGAGGCCCATTTGCTGAATACCCATCTCTTCTGTCCTCTCCTGAATATCTTTATTTATTAGAAGCCCTTCACCAGTTAGAATAATGTTAGAAGTAAGACCATCCCCAATTAATCGCGATGGCATCACTTCTCCATATTGATACACGAAATTAATCATGTTCGTTTTTTGATTCAATAAAGCCAGATAAACAATATTTGCATTGAAAAGTTGCTTCATTTGATCACCAACAAATTGTATCAGTTCATCGGTGTTTAATTGTGA
>NZ_JBKJUM010000114.1:0-23983 GCF_046590655.1 Daejeonella sp. | reverse complement strand
GTTGAGGGGTGTTGGAAATAGCTCGGTCGAAAAAGAAACCAAGGCAGATATCTTTACTGGTGTTCTACATGATATAACTACTCACAAACAGGACGAAGTTAGGAAAAACGATTTCATCGCCTTGGTGAGCCATGAACTTAAATCGCCAATAACCTCTATACAGGCTTATATACAGGTTTCGATGGCCATGGCCAAAAAGATCAATAATGATCCAATTGAGAAAGCGCTGAACAAGGCGGTTGTTCAGACGAAAAAAATGACCGAACTTATTAATGGCTTTTTGAATGTCTCCAGTTTTGAAGCTGGAAAAGTTTACCTAAGCGAAGTGACATTCAAAATCCAGGACTTGATTGAAGAAACTATCGAAGGAGTAACTCTATTACTCGAAAAACGTAAAATTAAGCTGACCGAATGTTGTGATATAACAATTTACGCAGACAGAAATAAAATAGCCCAGGTTTTAGACAATTTCCTTAGTAATGCAATCAAATACTCTCCAGATGAAAAAATAATTGAAGTGTCTTGCAAAACGGTTAATGACAGGCTTCAAATTAGCGTTCGAGATGAAGGAGTGGGAATAGAAAAACACGATCAGTCAAAATTATTTGATCGGTATTACCGTATCGAAAATAAAAATACCAAAGGAGTGGCCGGCTTCGGACTAGGACTGTACCTGTGTTCCGAAATTATTCACAGGCATCTCGGTGAAATTTGGGTGGACAGTACCATCGGCGAAGGCTCGACCTTTTATTTTAATTTACCAATTAATCAGAATTTATAACTGTACCCAAGGCGGATAACCTGTGTCTCATAAAAATCCGTACTATTCAACCGAAATCCATTTCCAGTAATTTCCCGGCGAACCTGCATAGTATTTAGCAGGTCGCTGGCATTAAAAAACAGTTCGCCTCGTCCCTTCTGAATTTGCCTTTTTGCGCCTATATCCAGGGAAAAACGTGAACCAATTTTACCTTGCGGTATAATGTCTGCAGCCAGATAAATTGCAGAAATCTGAATATCTGTTTGCTTAGGCAATTTAAACATTCCATTGAGCTTGACATTGCCCGATGTTATTTGCTGCGCACTCATTGTGTATACAGTGGGAACCGGATATTTATTCTCAATGGTAAATGCTTCAAAAGAACTTCTGTAAAGGGCTGCGCTGGTGTTGATTGAAAACCATGGTGAAAAATCTTGCTGGAGTGTTACTTCAGCACCCGTATTGGCACTTTTGCCAGCATTCTGGAAGATGTTGTAAATAATTGAATTTCCGGGAACTATAGTACCTATACGTGTAATGGTAGCATCAGTGGCGAGATGGTAAAGCGCGCTATAAAAATTTCCGCTTTTCCAGGATATCTTATGTCCCATTTCTATTCTGTCGGTAAACTGAGGACGTAAGGTTGGATTGCCTACTTTCAATACTTCAGGCTCATCATATTTCGGGAAGATCCTTATATCGACTTCATTTGGTCTGTCTACGCGACGGTTGTAAAAAAGAGAAAGTTTATTGTAATCATTAAACTTATAGCCAAAACGGAGATTTGGAAAGGGTTGCGCATAATCATAGCCATCGCTTTTGTAGGTATTATGGTTGGGATTTACATCATAATTAACGTTCACATACTCCAGCCTTACACCCGCTTCAATCTCGAAGCTTTTGCTCTCGAATACATAATTTCCATACACTGCCGGAATAGTCTCTTTATAATCTGCCTGGCCTCCTGCGTTGACATCAACTGGTGAATTCAAACCTGGAAAGAATTGCATGTTAGTAGGGATAGTTCTTCGCCTGAACTTAAACCCTGCTTCTACCCTCCCCTGTCGCAAAGGCTTGATGTAGTCCAGGTTAAGATCCGAAACGTGTTCGTCCGAAAGCAGCTTGAATGCATCGTTTCCGGTAAAGCGGGGCAAAATATTTGTAAAAAAATATTGCTCATCCTCTCGGTGAAAAGTATAGTTAAAACCCGCGTTTAAGAGATGCCCGGGCTGTTCAAATTTATGCTGATAAATCGCTGTTCCGGTCGCAGTGTACTTAACTTCGTCCTCAAGAAATTGCCATAATCGTAATTGTTGGGTAAGGCTGCTGTTGAAATAAGGAATATCCCCGTTATCAATTATTTTTTCCCGGTTGAAGAAACCTGAGACTGTGAAATTATTTCTATCATCTGGATTCCAATCAATGCCTGATTTAATTGTTGAAAATGTAGTTGTTCGATTTCGCTTAACTTGCTGTCTGATAATTTCGCCGGAATCATAAATCCGTTCCGCGAACTCATTTCTATTCAATGTTTGGGTATACAGCCAGTCGGCCTGAACAAATGTATTTAATTTGTTCTTTTTATAGTTTAAAGACAAAGATGGATTGAGTTTCGGAGTCGACTGAAACTGCGGCCTGATACCGGGCAAATTCTCTCTCCGTACCCATAGGGCGCCCAGGCCGGAAGTAAAGCCTAACTTACCGTTAAATCCTTCCTGACGGTTCTTTTTATAAATAATATTGATGATCCCTGCATTCCCATTCGCGTCAAATTTCGCAGAGGGATTATTAATGATTTCAATTCTTTCAATAGCGGATGCCGGTATATTATCAAGGCCTGTTTGACTCCCAAAACCCGTTATCGCATTTTGCTTCCCGTCGATAAGCACTGCGATCTTATCATTTCCTCTTAATTGAATTTTTCCATCCTGAACGGTTATGCCCGGCAGGTTCTGCATGGCTTGTAGTACCGAACCTCCGGTTTGACTTACATTATTTTCAAGCGAAAATACTTTCTTATCCATTCGTTCAGACACACCTTCGGCAGCCGTCGCATTAACCACAACCTCATTTAGCAATCTCGAATCACGCAGCATACCAATCACGCCGAGATCCAAAAAAGCAGACAGGCTTCCAACCAACTGTTCTTTGGCAAATGTCGTGTAACCCATGTATGTAGACTGAACAATATAGAGCCCCGGAGATATGCCTGTCAACGTAAACCGTCCCTCCTCATTAGTGATCGTGCCCTGGACCAAAATACTATCAGCCTGCTTTCTCAAGCTGACATTTACATAGGGCAAAGGAGAATTATCCCTGCTATCCCTGACTAAACCCGAAAGTGTAATATTTTTAACCTGGGAGAAAACAGCAAGCTGCGAAAAGATAATATAGCTAATTAATAAAATAAATCTGGACATGGCAAATCGTCTTGTAGT
This sequence comes from Daejeonella sp., assembly GCF_046590655.1. GTDB lineage: Bacteria > Bacteroidota > Bacteroidia > Sphingobacteriales > Sphingobacteriaceae > Daejeonella. The sequence goes on along the minus strand of NZ_JBKJUM010000114.1, from coordinate 20,785 downwards.
TTACATTTTTGAGTACTAATAATAATGCAGGCACTCAAAAAAAATGTGCATTTTCAGGACGAAAATACTAAAGTCTGGGGCAATATATCAAAGATAATCTTGCCAACACCGTAACAAATTTATCGTTAATTGCTGGCATACCGTCATGAGCCGAAGTGGCAAAATATGATCAGGGGGAAGACTTAAGACTTAACTTGACGGTCTATCTTCGATCATATTACAGCATTCTTAAAAAGGCTATTTCCAAAGTAAACCTCCAGAAATAGCCTTTTCGAATTTTTATATAAATTTATTGTACCAGCCGAGTCAATATTATTGCCAGTTGACCCAAGCACTGGATACCGCCCAATTGTCGGTACCTACGGCACCAACATGCGCTGCTGCTGTAAAGAAAGTGGAGAAATCAGCACCGCTTAAATTTGCACTGCTGAGGACAGGAGAACCTGCTACAGGAGAGAAATCCGGAGAGGTAGCGTACACGTTTTTTAATTGAAGTTCGGTAGTTCCAAGAATCCTATTTCTGTTCAGCGCTTGTTTTTGTATTAAATTATCCAGCATCTGAACTGCATAACCCGCTACTTCCGGATCCGGAATAATAATTATCCCGCTCGGACCGTCATCATAAGTGAAAGACCTGGTCTGTATATCTGCATTTACGATGTTATACTTAAACTCCGAACCTAAATTATTTACAAGAAGCGGTTTTGTTTTAGGGCACATCATTAATCCTCCATTAGAATAGCCTGCTATTATCGAATTTTGTACATTAAACCGCGTATTTTTTCTAATATATATCCCCTGACTTTGACGAGTCATATCGGTATCCGTCCCTTGCGGACCTAAAATGGTCATATTTGAAATCACAGGTCGGGTGAAGGGCATTGCTTCTGATGCATCTTTATCATTTAGACTCTCCATCCCGTGAGCTCGGATTGCAACAGTAGATCCAGTTGGGTTATATGAAATAATAAATTGCAACTTGCCTCGATACCCACGATCGAAATCAAAATTATCATCGCCATTATTATAAGCTATAAGGTACTTTGCATTTACAGTTCCGCCTACAAATTGAAAGGCATCATCACGGGAATGTTTTACCATTACATTCTCTATAACGGTACCAGATCCAACACCATTCAGGCTCAGACCGCTGGTCATATCCAGTGCCCACTCCTCTTCCTGAGCTGGGTTAAGTGCCCCTGCATATTCTAATCGTAAATACTTTATTGAGCCCGAATTATCAGAATCATCTGATCCGCCAAACTGGGTATCATTATTAACTGTGTGGCCAGCAAGATTTAGCATTCCACCTGTACCATTTGTTTGAGCTCTACCCATTACGATAATCCCAATCCAGTCGCCGGGGGATTTTGCTGTCGCCGCTGAAGTAAATACAACTGGTTTTTCTTTAGTGCCGTTTATATTGATCTTAGAGCCTCTGCTAATTATTAATGCGCCTTTTTCAGATGCTGTTGCACCACTTTCCACTAAAATCTGTGTTCCGGCCGGAATAGTTAACACTGCATTATTTGTTACAGATACACGACCTTTCAGGGTGTAAGTTGAATTTTCTTTAAGACTTAGGCTGGTTTTAATCTCCCCGCTTAGGGTTAAATTTTCGGGCGCAGGACTCGGATCAATACTTGTTACAGAATCCTTTTTACAGGATGTAAACCCGATCACCAAAGCAAGGCCGGGTATTAGCATAGATTTTAAAATGTTTTTCATAAATAGAATAATGTTTAAATTACAGGCTTCAGCATGCTCCATCCTGCAAATGCGCTAAAGATGAAATTTAAAAACGTTATTGCCTGATTACATGCAGACTCCATTAATAGATGCATACAAAAAACTCGCTGTAAAGCTTTTTGTTTTAAAAAAAGATCTTATATTTTTATTCTCAAAGGTTAAAAGTTTTTCCTCTATGGGATGGCAGGATTTAGATTTCATTTCTTGTAAGATAAAAATCCACGAAAGAAATCTGACTTATTAAGCCCGTGTGAATACGCCGTTTATCAGCGCTTGATTGAAGTTAATAATTTATCCAGTTCGACCCTGGAATAGGCTTTCCCATTTGAAATCACCATGTAGATTTGATCAATTGCGTTTATATTATTCAAAGGATTGGTATCGAGAACGATTAAATCAGAAGATTTTCCCCTTGCCAGGCTGCCATAAAATTCATTAACTCCCATAAATTTAGCCCCATTTATTGTTGCTGATTGTAAAGCCTGTGCAGGTGTGAGACCTGATGCTACCAATAATTTCACTTCCCCATGCAGAGATTCACCGGGATATACATAAGCGTTGTAGGCACCACAATCAGAACCCGCCATAATATTGATCCCCCTGCGTTGCATCTGTGGTATCAGCGAGCTTGCCTTGAGGGCATATTTTTTTGAGAAGGCCGTAGACTCATCCGAAGCCCTTTTGGCGCTATTTACCCGTCCAGCATAGGTAGCCTGAATCTTAGGATCTATGTAAGAAAGTAAATTATCTCCCGAATGATCCCTTTCCTTGATCTCATTTAAAGTTTTTGAAATAAACAGTGTCGGTACAATTGAAAATCTGCTTTTTCCCAGGTATCTAAATAAACGTTCTGAAGTTTTTGCGTCGAAAGTGTTGTAGATAGAAGGAAGAGCCGCAAACAAGCCAATTGGTTTGGCTGTACGCTCACTTTGAATAATTGCATGGGTTATACTGTCTTCTTTGGAGGAGCAGGCTTTGAAGATATAATACAAATGTTCAGATGCATCCAGGCCTCGGTCAACGGCCTCCCTTAACTTAACGGTATAGGGCATATGTCCCGATGTTGTCATACGTCTTTTCTCGGCCTGTGTAATGATTTCCAGGAAAGTCTGTCTTGAAATCTTACTTTCATATATCTTCACAAAATCAACATTGATCTTTTGGAGGGAATCAAGCGCTTTCGTAACCTGCTCCGATGTTTCCACTTCCAGTGAACCCGCCCAGGTACTTTTTGGCCCGTCAATCTTCGGCCCGGAGGTAAAAATTCTCGGCCCGGCTAATGTGCCCTCAGTTATATCTTTTCTCCATTTCATCACTGAGGGTGTCATGTCTCCACCGCACTCCCTCACCGTTGTGATACCATAAGAAAGGAATAAGGGTAAAAGATCTTTATTTGCCTGTATCAAGCCCTCCCCACCACGAAAATGTACATGCATATCCCATAAACCAGGCATTACAAATTTACCCGCGAGATTAATGTAACGGTCAGCTTTATACTGCTTAATATTTTTTGTATCATCAATGGCTTTAATGGTGTCACTGGAAATAGCAAGTAAACGATTGTAAGTGATTTTGCCAGTGGACACATTTACAACGCTCGCATTCTCCAAAACCAGCGAATAGGTATTCTTCTGAGTTTGTGAAAAACACGCCCACGTTATACAGAAAACAATAAGACTTAATAAAATTTTCTTCATTATCGATTTAGCTTTAGAAAATTGATCATCGGTGAGCCAGACAGCATGCTAGAAACTGACCCCGATGATCCCATTTAAAGATATAGAATTAAAATAATCTGATGCAAAAGTTCATGGATAGTGTATGAAAAAGACCAAGGTACAAACAACCAAAACACTAAAAAATACCGATATTGCAGAATTCGATGAAATCAAATGATTAAATATTTACACCTCATTCTGCTTATCTTACTTTTTCCAATACTCTGTTCTGTCACTGCGTCCGCACAGGATACACAATATAATTCCGATCAGCTATTTGAACAAGGCAGGAATGAGGCTTTTGAAAAAAAGAACTATCCACGGGCCATCGCTCTTGCAAAGCTAGCTCTTGTTAAAAGTCCTGATTATGCAGATATCCGTATTTTCCTAGGTCGGTTATACACATGGTCAAATAAACCTGATAGTGCACGGGCAGAATTCAGCCGTGTAATCACAGAAAATCCCAATTACGAGGATGTATACCTCGCTTATGGCTCACTGGAATTCTGGGAAAAACATCCGGGCACTGCCCTTCCGCTGGCAAATAAAGGCCTCGAAATAAACCCGCGCTCTGAAGATTTGCTTTTGTTAAAGGCCCGCATATTGAGAGATCTGAATGAGGTTAAGGAGGCGAATGAAACTCTGAATGAATTGTTGGTAATCAATCCCAAAAACACTATTGCCAGAAACCTGAGCATTCAGGATGGAGGATTTGGAAGCCGCAATAAGGTGGGAATCAGTTACGACTATGTCTCTTTTAATAAACAATTCGACCAGCCCTGGCATTTAGCAAGTATTGATTACGGCCGGCAGACAGCAATCGGTTCTATAACAGGCAGGCTAAATTATGCCAATCGCTTTCAAACGAACGCCACCCAATTCGAACTTGATTTATATCCCCGGATATCAAAAGTCTTTTATGCTTATATGAATGCCGCAGTCTCTAATGATTCCGGTGTATTTCCCAAATTCCGCACTGGCTTCTCTCTTTATGCTAATCTGCCTGCTGCCTTTGAAGCAGAAGCGGGATTCCGTATGCTTGATTTTGGCGATCAAACCTGGATATATACCGCATCAATTGGAAAATATTATAAAAATTACTGGTTCAATCTAAGAACTTTTCTTACGCCGTCCAATAGCTCAGTATCGCAGTCGCTGGCTCTTAGCGTCCGTTATTATTTCGGAGGTGTAGACGATTACCTTTCCTTCGGGGCAGGCTCCGGGTTATCACCGGATAATCAGCGGAATACCCTTCTTTATAATAATGGAAACACCTATAAACTGAAATCCAACAATCTTAGTGTGGGATTAAGAAAATCCTTTAATACATCAAATATTATCGGCTTACGGGCTTCTTATGAAAACCAGGAATATCTCAAGGATACACGCGGCAACCAGGTAGAATTGGGAGTAGCATTTATGAAGAGGTTCTAGTTTTATTTCCTTTGGCAGTATATTTCTTGTAGATAGAATCCGGAACGAGTTTGGATCCTGGCTTCATCAATCTATTCCTTCGTTTGAATGCTGCAGCTTTTTCTAAAATTCGGGTCTTGACTTTGGCGTTCACTACTTTCTCCTCGTCCATCCCATCATAAATTCTGAAGAGGTCGCTGCCATTCAGATGGTAATTCCCTAATACAAAATCGCGGTTTTCAGTTTTACTTTGCATAATTGGAAAAAAGCGATTTCGATGGAAACCAGCAAGTGTATCCAGACCCTCCCCAAGCCAGGTATTGAATTCAGGCAGTTGCATAGCATAACTATTTTTCAGGTAAGAAAGCAAAGAAGGAGTGATATCATTATGGCTTGAAATCGATGAAAAACGTGCGACACCTTTTAGCATGGGAGAATAAATCATCATCGGTACATGATAGCGATCAATTTTGGTGGTCATTGGTATCTCCGGCATGCGGTGATCTCCTGTCAGTATAAAAATAGTATTTTCAAAGTCTGGCCTTTTCCGGTATTCCGTCATGAACTCCTTAACCGCATCATCCATATATAAGATGCTTGAATATTGATCTTTATATTGTCTGTAAATACTCTTTTTTTCTTCATTGAACCTTAATTGTATAAGGCGATTTTCAAAAATGGCTTCATATGTAGGCTGATCATTGATTTTGAAAGAATTATGCGAGGAAACGGTTAAAAAAACGTTCAAATTCGGCTTCTGCTCTATATTCGTATCAGCAAGAGTGTGAAAATAACGGAACAATTCCTTGTCGCCGTATCCCCAGGTAAAATTCTTAAATACGGGAAGTTTTTGATATCCTTTTGGAAATGATTTCTCCTCAATAATTTGATCTATACCCTGGTTCTGCAGAAATCCTTGCATACCGTCGAAACTGGCATCTCCTCCGTAGTAAAAAGAGGTATGATATCCATTGTGTTTCAGAAGACTTATAAGGCTTAAATGCTGTGGCAATGGATTCAACCCGGCAAACCCGTTTGAACCAAAAGGTAGGGAGCCCAGGACAGCAGGGAGCACGGCAAAAGTCCGCCCGCCCTGACTCAAAAAATTTTCCCAGTAAAGTGATTGTCTGGACAGCGAATCGAGAAAGGGAGTAAAGCTTCCTAAATATGCCCGATCATTTGAATAAGCACTTCCCAATCCTTCCAGCAGCAGTATTACAACATTGGGAGGACTCTCCTTAACATTAAAACGTGAACTGAGCACATCACGATTCAGATCCTTATGCAGAAAGGGGTATTGCTCCGGATCCACATATTGAAAAACGGTATTTTCCTTGCCAAGGTCGAAGCTGGCCAGAATTTCGTCATCTGCTCCGCTGACATACTGGAAACCTGAATTAAAAAAGTAATCCGATTTGTTAAGAACCATCAAATTTTCGAAATCTGATTTAAGCCCGGTTGCCGGACTCACTTCAATAACTCCCGAAAATATCGACCATAGAGACACAATAGTCAAAATGATTGTAACCAGTCCTGGAAGTCTGATTAAGCGAGAGCCGTAATGGAGGACTATTATGATCAGCGTTAAAAATACTACTACCCCGAGAAAAGTCGTCAATGATAAGACACCAGAACTACCTAAAGTCTGATTTATCTCCACCTGCGAATAACCAAAAATGTCAGATCCAAGCAGTAATCCTGCTTTATGGTAATAAATGATCAGACCTGCCTGAAGGAGTGATAGCAGAACTACACAACTAAAAAGGAAAATTTTTGAAAATCTGAACGAAAAGAACTGAATGGCAATAAAGGGTACGAATAAGAAGATTAATGATTTCGTGAAAAAGACTAAATCATTCCAAACCCTATAAGAAATAAATTTCAGCAGGGCTTCATTCGCATTGCCTTGACTGACATAGAATGCAAATTCCGCGATACTTAACGTGATTAGGATCAGCAACCATACTAATGCCGCCGCAGAAAACACTTTCCCGGATTCTTCAATACCTGTTTTCCTGACTACCACCGGGGCAGGAACGGGGGTTGCTGCCGGATTTGAGTTACCGCCCGGAGTCGTTTCCTTTTTGTGGAAGCCAGCCCGCGTCATTTCTCCCCAGGAATTCTTTTTTCGTAGCAAGTCAATGGTGCCCCTGACGGCGGCCCATACCCCCAACGGATGAGTCACGAAAGGCTCCATAAAGGCAGTTCCTATAAGCCGTGCCATATCCTTCCGAGTGGTATATTGATTATATGACCTCACTTCCATCAGGATTGCGAAAACGGAATAAAGCACCCCGAATGTATATATGAATAATAGCAGGGACAGAAAATAGGTATAATCCACCAGTCCGAATATAGCGCAGACCGTGAAATAAATTATCCCGCCAAATTCCACCAGAGGGGCCATCATTTCGAAAAAGAACCAGTATGGGAAACTCAGCATGCCAATGACCCCGTATTTCGGATTCATAAACATGACCCGATGTTTATACAAGGTTTCAATTGTGCCGCGCGCCCAGCGATTCCGCTGTCTGTCAAGGATTTCGCTAGTTGCCGGCGCTTCAGTCCAGCATAAGGGGTCAGGAATAAAAGCCACCCTGTATGGCAGCCTTTGTTCTTCCATATACCGGCGCATCCTAACCAGCAATTCCATGTCTTCCCCAACCGTGCCATGGTCATATCCTCCGCATTTAATTACGATCTCCTTGTCGAAGGCTCCGAATGCTCCCGAAATAAGCATCAACCCTCCCAGCCGACTCCAGGCCATTCTGCCTAACAAGAAGGCTCTGATATACTCCAGGGTCTGCATCCTAGGAAGCAACTGTGCCGGAAGACGTACATTCACCAAACGCCCTTCGGCAACTTCACAGCCGTTAACTATTCGGACTACACCACCGGCTGCTATTACTCTTTTATTCCTTGTTTCCAGAAAGGGTTTAACCAGTTTCAAAATTGAATCTTGCTCCAAAATACAGTCCACATCAATGCATACGATATAATTATGCGAGGAAACATTTATTCCTACATTTAGTGCATCAGCCTTCCCTCCATTAACCTTATCGACCACTACCAGCTTGTTGTAGATGGGATTTCTGCTTTTATAAACGCCCCTGACCTCTTTGGTCTTAATCTGCTCGTTGACAAAGAAATTCGTTTTATACAGATCATAAGCATTAGTTAACAATTCCATGGAATTGTCTTTGCTTCCATCGTTTACAATAATAACTTCCAGACTATTGTAAAAAATAGAAAGCAGGGATCGGGCATTTTCAATAATGTTTGCTGCTTCATTGTACGCGGGAGCTATTATACTGATAGGCGGTGCCTCCGGGGAACTTGCCAGCAGCCGGTAATTGGTAAAACTGTTTTTCAGAAGATATTTTTGAAGTTCACCAATAGAATAGAATCCGATAAGCAAATAGCCAAAAATCAGAATTATTGCATATACCAGGAAAATGGTGGAAACAACGTAGAAGAACAAATCTAAACTCATCGCTCCTCCTCCTTAACTTGGGCAATAATTTTGTTTAAAGGATAGTCATCTGCATCTTCGAATTTGCTTACCCACTCCTTTCCTTCAGGACCAACGTTTTGAAGTGCTCTTGTAGCTTCCAATTGGATAGTATAATGCGGATCATGCAACAGTCCCACTAAGAATCCAATTTCAGTCTCAGAAGCAATAGCTTTTAGTACTTTCAGAATTTCGACTTGATTTAATGTGGTTTCTCTGGGATAAAGCTCCAAAAGAACTGGCACGGCTTCTGCGCTTGGCAGAACTTTTAATACAGATATTGCATAAAAGCGGACTTCCGGATTTTTATGATTCAGGCATTCTAAAACTTCCTGGAAAAGTTCGAACCGATGATAAATGCGAATTAACTTCAAAGCAAAAATAACCACCGTATCATTTTGAGAAGTAAGCCACTCGTCTATACCCTTAAACTCCTCATCCGGTAAATTTGATAATTCGTCAATAAATTTCATTTGCTGCCACTCGCTAAGTGGGTATTTTGCCTCAATTAGAAAATGCAGCCCTTCAAACCCGGAGAACCTCAATACCGCATTCTGAGCCTCCATTCGTATGAGCCCGCTCTGATCATTCACATATTGATCGACCAGATGCCGATAATTGCTCAGCTTCATAAAACCGATTAGATCCAATGCAGTTGCTTGCTTATACCAAACTGTGGTACTAAGCATACTTAAGATGTCCAAATCGAGGCCAAGTTCAGTGAACAGGCGACTTAAATTTTCTGAAGCAGTTCCCGATACATTCCGCTTTGCCGTTACAATCTTATTCATCATCCGGCGACGAAAAGTCTCATTCTGCATTATAACTGTAAGCTGTTTTGGAATGTGAAACTTTTCAGACTCTAAAATCTCCAGCGCGTCAGTGTAGGGGTCCTTTTCGTCAGATTCCTCAAATAATATAGCCTCCATTAGGACATTATCTGCAACGGAATCCCATCTCCTGAGTCTTGCTTCACGCACCTGGGTTACGCGCTGAAATATCACCATATATATCAGCAATAATATGATCAGAATACTGAAAATACTGGCGGCAATAATTGGCCAGAAAGCTTCTTGCAAAAAATATTCTATTACTTCCAATCGCTATCCCGGCTATAATTTCATATATTAGATAATGCCGCAAGGCATAACGGTTTGTATCACCCGATCGTTAAAAATACGCTAATTGCGATGAAATTCCCTTTTCCAGTTCAGCTTTAGAGCAATATCTCTTTTTCGTTAAAATTTCAAAATTTAATATACAAAAAAAAATACAGTCTCCCCTCTTAAGCACCTTAGTCAATCTGAATTTCATCTGTGATCAGCCACGGCTTTCGGTCCTTCCGTGCCCGCCATGCGGGCAGGGCCAATTGGTTATATGCCGTAACTTTAACATAACGTGCTGAAGTTTCCGGAAACCGGATTTCAACAGCGTCAGAGGACGTTTGTCGTTCGGGATCGGGCGCCGGCAATTTCAATTCGGCAGCATCCTGAAAATTTATTCCATCGATAGACCATTCTATTTTAACAGACAGAGGCTTAAAGGAATAATATCGGTGATTTTCCAGGAATGACATTTTGACGGTCGATATTTTTACCTCCTCTTCAAGATCTATCTGAACTTTCAAATCCTTGCCATACCAGCCAAGCCAGTTGTAGCTGCCATCGGGACTTCCAGTAGCTCCGTCTACCAGTGTGCCCTCTCCTTTACCTTTAAAATCATCATCGTTCTGGGTCAGAAATTTTATCGGCTTATTTAAAGCTTTGTGCATGGGCGGGCCCTGCGCCAAATAACCCTCCCATTCCTTCTTGTATTGCTTTGGAGTCTTTCCAGTTTCGTTAAACTGAGTGATGCCAAATTCCTCAGCCAGATTTAAGAAATGGTCAAGCAGAGCCTTGATCTCTTTATTCACGCTCCAACTTCGTCTTCCCTTTAGGATAAATGCACCACCTGGTTCGATTCCATAGAAGCGACTTTGTTCTAAAATCGCAAATCGAACAGGAAGTGAAGCAATCTGTACCCGCCTGTGCATTTCTGAATCCGATTTACTTAACAACGTAGCAGCTTCAAACTGTTTCAGATATTCCCTTAGCATACCTTGATTGAGGTATGTGCGGAATGGAATAATTGGATGATCGTAGATATCCATTCTTTGCCCGGTCTGCTCCGCCCGATCCTGAACAAGTTCGATATAATTCTTAATAGGTCCTGAACCAGGTCCATAAAATGCCTCTAAAAATTCTTCCTGCAAGGCATCTGTGTTTTCTTCCGGGTTCCAGAGCAGCTTAGCCAGTAAAAAAGTGCGCAGTTCTGCCAGTTCGCCAGGTAATTCCACACTGCCCTGAATGAACTGCCCTTTCAAATTTTTTCCTCTGAAGTAGTTAAGATTCGGTGACAGGGTATGCAGGTTAGGGAAGGGACTGAAATAATTGGAAAATTGAACAACATAGTCCCACACAATAATATTTGAGGTCAGGCTCTGCCAATCTTCGAAATCCTTTCGGAAGACTTCAGATCGCGGATCATCTGCCACAGGTTTAGCTCTGTTTACTTCCACGCTGGAGAACAGGATATTTGCATTTGGAAGCGGTTTAATTCCTAAAGGAGGTTTTCTGGAAAAGGTATAGGCCAAAGTAGAAATGGTTTTGTCAGGAAATTGAGCAGCTACCCCATTCAAAAAAGTCAGAAGTGAGCCCTGATATCCTCCATGGGCATCATTCAAACTGCTGCAGTTGTCGCATTCACAGGCACCAACGTCGTCATTCTGGCTTACCGACCAATACTCGAGTGTGGGTTCATCTTTCATACGCAGGCTGAGATCTTCCACTACCCGTTGCATCACCGCTGGATTTGTAAGGCAGAGCTGCATAGGTTCGCGTTTGCCGTTAACCAGACTGAAATATTCAGGATGTTCTTTAAAATATTTGGCAGGAGGAACCAGCTTGAAAAATGTGTGGCCCCAGAGCCCCCATTTATCTTCGATACGCTGTAGCTTATGCCAGTCGAGGTATTCCTGGTCTGTCTCTGCATCGAAGTAATGCAGCGACCTGATTTCCATCGGCGGATTCTCTGCAACGTCTATTTCGGGAAGAATGATGCTGGAGCTTTTCGGGATGAGTTTGAAGGTAGAAGAATACTTTCGGCAATTTAAAAACTTCTCGAGGAAAGTGTAAACACTATAAAGAGTGCCCTTGCCAATTCCTCTGAAAGAAATTTTCTCAGCTAGCGTTTGGATCCTGAACCCATCCTCACGGAGTTCTGAACTTTGCGCAAGATCAGATTTTCGGGCGTTCCCGATAAGGAGTTCATAGGTCCCTTCTGCCGTAGCATCAGTTATTATTGGAATTTTAGCTCCAGATATTTGCTGCAAATAATTCTGCAGGATTTCGGCTGCCCGGATGTCGTGTGCTAATGCAGCCTCTGCTCTCACAATGTTATATAGCGACTTGCCATCCTGTACAAGTGTAATCGCGTGAGCAGAAAGGCTATGCATAAGAAAGAATATAATGAACCTACTTCTCATAAAATCTAATACTACCTGGCGAAGAAAAATATTACTATTCTAACACCTGATAAATTACCACCGGCTGCGATTTATTCTTGAGCTTCACTTCACCAATCTTTTCACAACTAAAAGATTCCTTCGCGTTTTTATAAACCCGCTCGGAAATAATAATTTGCCCAGCCTGGGCCACGGATTTTAGCATGGGGTTGGCTTCAGGGAGGCGGCTGAGCAGTGTGAGCCCGTCCATAACCGGCATATTGATATCACTCAGGATAATGTCAAGATCAGGGTGTTCTTTTACTTTTTCAAGCGCTTCCACGCCGTTTTGCGCAAAGACAAATTCATAAATATTCTCTCGTATTTTTCTTCGGAATTTCTGTTTCACCACCAATTCCAAATCCGCTTCGTCATCAACGACTAATATCTTTGCCATTACTTTGTAAGTTCGTTTAATTTTTCTTTAAGGAGATTAAAATCAAGAGGTTTGGTAAGAAAATCATTGGCTCCTTTTTGCATTGCCTCCTGATAATTCTCATCATCGCCGTAGGCGGTAATCATCATTACCACCGGCGGCGGAGCATTCTTAGTGTCGTCATTGTCCGGTTAATATCCGATAATTTAAGATTTCAAAAAAAATGGTCCTGATCAGCCCGTTAAAGCTCCGCAGCAAACGAGTATACTTATTTAAAGTGGATTTTAAAGTTAAAATTTTAAGGTAAAAATATCGATTAACAACTTTAGCAGGCAGTTAATCGTAATTTTCGAAAGCTAGTAGGTAAAAATACATTATCTATCAGTTAAAACAAAAAGAGCATTTTTAATTCAAATACCAGACGTCCTTATTTAATGATATATTAGCCTCAATTAGAAAACTATCTTTCTTATACAAAAACTGCTTTTAAATTTGGCTATAAAGAAACTGGCTAATAAATTAAAACTCACAGCTTAATGAACTACAAGATCCTTCCTCTCTGGCTGTCCGAAATGCTTTATACTACTTTAGGCATTCTTTTTTGTGGTTTTGCGCTAAAGAGCTTCCTTGTGCCAAACCAATTCTTTGATGGCGGCGTCACTGGCGTATCGCTGCTCATACACGAGCTGTACCATATCAACATTGCTTATGTAATTATTCTGGCAAACATTCCGTTCATAATAATGGGAGCTTACCAGATCAATAAAAGGTTTGCATGGCGCACTTTTGCAGCGGTGGTGGGACTTGGGCTTTGCTTGCTGTTTATCCCCTATCCACAGGTGACATCCGATAAACTGCTGGTTTCAATTTTTGGCGGAGTGTTCATGGGCATAGGAATTGGTCTGTCTATACGGGGCGGATGTGCTCTGGATGGTGTAGAGGTTCTGGCTCTGTATACTGGTAAAAAAGTTAGCTTCACCATTAGCGAGATCATATTGGGAATCAACATCATAATTTTTATGATTGCTGCAACTAAACTGGGACTTCCTACAGCGCTGTATTCAATATTAACTTATTACACGGCATCGCGTACTACTAATTTTGTGATCGAAGGGCTGGAAGAATATACTGGCGTCACCATCATATCCGGACAAAGTCAGCTTATAAAAGAAAAACTCGTGATGGAACTTGGCAGAGGAATAACGGTTTATAAAGGCGAGCGGGGCTTTTTAAAAGAAAGCTTCGATGTTAGCAATCCTGTAGATATCGTGTTCACAGTAGTAACCCGCCTGGAGATACGAAGGCTCCGGAACATGGTTAGCGAAGTCGACCCGAATGCTTTTGTGTTTACCAGCCTCATCAAAGAAGCTGCCGGAGGTGTTTTAAAACGGCGGGCGAGGCATTGAAGGGCTTTCATGTTTATAGAAAATGAATGTCCTTTAATAAATCGACTAATGCCCCTTTATCCACCCTCCATCAACTGCCAATGACTGACCTGTAATATAACTTGCCCGTTCGCTTACTAAGAATGCGGCGGCGGCAGCAAATTCTTCAGGGGTTCCGAACCGTTTCATCGGGATGGTGTCTTTTACCTCGTTTACTTTTGGATTTTTATGAATTAGATTTTGGAGCCGGTTTGTATTGGTGTATCCCGGCAACAAATTATTTACCGTGATGCCATGAATAGCTACTTCGTTAGACAGGCTCTTTACCAAACCCAATAAACTCGTTCGTACCGCATTTGAGGAAATCAGGTTGTCTGCAGGTTGTTTAACGGCAACCGAACTTATGGTTAAAATACGTCCGAAACCTTTTTCCTTCATACCCGGCAAGACCTGTTGAATAATATCAACAGCGCTTAGGAACAATAAATTATAGAGGTGTTTCCAATCCTCCAAATTAAATTTTTCAAATGGACCGGTTGCAGGACCACCAGTGTTTGTTACTAAAATCTCGATATTACCAAAAGCTTTTACACTTTGCTCCACAAGGTTTTTACGTTGGCCTTCATCAGTAATGTCGCAAACAAACGATGCTACATTATTTGGCGCAATCGTTTCAATATAGGCTTTAGTGGATTCTAATGCCGCTGCATCTGTACCGCATATAATTACTTTAGCACCTTCTTTTGCCAATTCAATTGCAACAGCTTTACCCAATCCTTTGCTTGATGCTAATACTAAGGCTACTCTGTTTAGAATTCCTAAATCCATCTTTCAAATCTAATTTTTGTACCTAATTTACCCTCTACTTTCTCAAATAATTATCTGAGCCATCAATCCAATCCTGACGTGGTGGCGCAAAAATGTCGGTTTCCTTAACCTTGCCAATCATTATAGCTTTGTGCCTGCGATTACCCGGAATAACAATTGATTCTCCAGGCAAAATATCAACAGAATTATCTTCATCATCATCAAACCAAAAACGAAGTACGCCTTCCTGCACTTCGGTTATTTGTTCATTGTCGTGTGAATGCCAGGGGACAGTAAACCCATCCTCGAACTCCAACTTAGCAATCATCACTTTCTCTCCATGAATGAATTGTCTTTTCATTTTTGGATTTACCTGTTCAACAGGGATATCACTCCATTTAATTTTTTGCATGTAATTTTTTGATTAAATGATTTAAAATATTTAGTTAACTGGTACTAACCAATTGTGTCTGTCTTCAATTATTCCTGCTCTTAGCCCGTTTATTTCTTTGTACAACATATTGCTGATTTCAGCTTCTTTAGTATTTGGCAAAGTCATACATAAATCGCCATGTGTAATTTCAGAAATATGAGAAACCACTGCTGCCGTGCCCGAACCAAAAGCTTCTTTTAAATTTCCAGCCTGGTATGCTTCTATAATTTCATCAATATAAATATCGCGTATCTCCACCTTTATATTTTTCTCTTTAAGAATATCAATAAAATAAGTACGGGTGGTACCTTTTAAAATTGCGCCATTAAGATCTGGAGTTAAAACCGTATCACCAATAACAAAAAACAAATTCATCATACCTGTTTCCTGGATCTTTATAAATTGAGGGCTTTCAAGCCAGATAACCTGATCGAAACCCTTTTGTTTTGCTAACTGACCAGACTTAAACGAACCCGCATAATTACCTCCTGTTTTCGCTTCGCCTGTGCCTCCGGGCACTGCCCTTATTAATGTTTGTTCTGTAACCAATTTTACCGGGGTTGTAAAATAGGGCTGAGCAGGAGCAGCATAAATATAAAAGGTGTAAGTACTTGAAGGAACGACTCCTAACGAACTTTCCGTGGCTATCATTGTGGGGCGCAAATATAACGCACTTCCTTCTGTTTTGGGAATCCAGTTTATTTCTAAATGGGTTATTGCTTTTAGGGCTGACAAAAACAGTTCGCCCGGCACCTCAGGCATACACATACGTTCCGCTGAAAGATTAAACCGTTCAATATTTAACCCCGGGCGCAGCAATTTTGGAATGCCATCCGCACCAATTGTTGCCTTCATGCCTTCAAAAATGCACTGGCAATATTGCAGGGCTTTAGACTGAGGGTCGAGCTGTAAATTTTGATAGGGAACAATTCTGAAATCACTCCACTGACCATTGGCATAATCCATAATAAACATATGGTCAGAAGTATAGGTGCCAAACGGAATATTGTTGAAGTCTATATCTTTCAGCCTGGAGTTTTCTGTTTTGGTGATTTTAATATCCATGTCAGTTCCTTTAGTTGCTTTGTAATGTTTACCTATTTGTTCCGATTAAATTTAAAGTGACAATATTGAAGTAATATGATGGATCTACCGAAACAATTACAAATAGTTTCAATACGTATAAATTCCGGCCCTAATATAGAATTGTACAGTTAAGAAAGAAACTTTAAATTGATAGCAATCGTAACAATTGTATGCCTCGGGAAAATCACTATTTCAAACTTCTTAAAATATGTCATAAGATCTTCCTAATGATTTGCACAAAGAGTAACCAGATCTATTTCAGTTAGACGCATTGCGACATCAACAGTTAAATTAATCGCGATGCGCGAATCGACGACAAACTCACCTCGGTAGTGTTGATTTACAACTTAAGTGATAACCATCACAACAAAGAGAGTTCTAAAGATCGGATGGGGGTGAATATCTTTCCTGAGGACGAGAATTTTGCAATCTTCTGGATAAATCGAAACGCCGGTAGATAATACAAAGAAAAATCCTGCTCCCGCCTTAATCTTAGATATGGAAAAAGCTTAACAATCGCTTTCATTTATGCTTTGGACGCATAGTTAAATTCCTTATGTCACTTACAGAATTGGGCTGATCTGTATCAGTTCAGTTGGTGTCAAAAAATAAACCGGACCGGTAGATGAGCCATTAAGCACTCCTATCGTTAAGCCTCCGGAAGCATAAGCCTTTAGTTCAGCATATTTGGTAGCATCAGCTCCAGTCAGATTTAGGCCTGTTCCGATAAAAGATTTCCATGAATTGCTGTTGGAATCATAATATGTCCCGTCTGAAGCATAGATCGTAGAACCACTGGTTGCAATGTTAGCAAAAACTCCTCCTGGACCGCTGAGGTTGAGCGTGCCTATCAATCTAAGGGTGTTACCGTCAAGTTTGTAAATCTTTTTCCCAAATTGGACAATGAGATTATTATCTGCTTTTATAATCGCACTAATTACGTCTGTCGAGCTAATGGTACCGAAGTTCCATTGAGACAATATTCCGGGAGATGAACCTGCAGTTGAGCCTACTGTTCCTACTTTAAATAAACCCCTTGCATTCGCGCACCAGAGTACAGTTTCCTGATCCGGATCAGCGAAAAAAAGTTTGAGAGCTCCGGTGGCGATAGATTGTATGGACGAGAAATCTATTGGGATCTTCCCTTGCGGAACAATTTTCTCGAAAGTCTTTGGTACCGCTACAGCAGTTTCGGACCATATTTCGTTCCCTGCTCCAATACCCCATAACCGCTGAAACCCATTTCTGGCCGGAATTACTTTTACAAATCTTCCGGGACCTTTAGGATCACCCGGTACAAGGTATTCAAACGAAGGAGAGCCATTATTTAAATTATACATCCCATATTTATCATCCGACAGATTGGTATGGTTCCAATAAATGCTGAACTCCCTATCCTTTTCAGTGGTAAATTTGGAAGGGATAAAATCAAAAACTGGATAATTTGGTGTAAAAGATGACCATTCCGGTGATCCGGAACCATGGTATTTGTGCACACTCCAAAGCTTTTTCACGTTGTCCAGGATTTGTATATAAGGACCTCTATTAGTCACATGAAATAAGCTCAGGTTTGGAATGATCAGCGGTACCACAACCAGAGGGAGGGGAATTTTTTTATAACTTGCCAGGGAACCCACTGTGCTGGCCACGGGTGCGGGGGTTGGAGGAGCTGTTGTTGTAGCAATCGGGTCCTTCCCGCAACTGATCATTGTCAGCCATAGGGCTACCAGAAAAAAGTTTGGATTTAATCTCTCCATAATCATATGCTTTTACTCTACTTAACAAAGTTAAGTGTGAAGATAAGCGGTACAATACCTAGAATTAGGTATTTTCCAGTAGTTATGCATACCTACCCTTCTGAACGAAGATCATAAGATAAATCAAATAATTTACCTATTCAAACGTAGTTTTTTCTTGTTTGGCCACAAACAAAAACTTCAAAATATCTGCTGAGAAATAGCTTTGAAATGGAGTAAAAAATGGAGATTTTTTTCAATACAATTTACTGAAAGATATAGTTTGAAAATAATAGGAAAACGGTGGGTACCATAGGATTTTATCAACCTCTAAAAATACGGAAAAGTCAGAAATATTTGTCCGACATTTACCGACCACGTACCTCTATAAGTCTTTGATACTATTCTACATCATGAATACTTTGTCTGAGGATATTCGACTAGTGAAATACATTTCCAATATCAATTTCCCTTTAAAGTGGAAACGGTGCAATTGACGAAGATTAAAAAAACCGAAAAGATTTACATGAAAAAGCAAACCATTTTAGTCACGGTGTTAATCTTTGCTCTATTCAACGCTTCAGCGTTAGCTCAAAGGAAACAAAAAGAATATCCTTTAATTCCTTCTTTAAATGCCTATTCTTTTAGCGATTTATTGATCGCCAGAAATTCAAGGGATAAACAACAAGTGTACTCACTTTTTAATTTATTAGATTGGTGCGCAGCGAATCAAATTAAGGGCATCGATCCTACAGCATACTTCTTCCCAACTTACCCGGAGGTGCCAAGCGACGACTACCTTAAAAAACTTAAGGACAGAGCTGCAGCACTGGGAATTACGTTAACCGGAACGGGCATAAGAAACGATTTTGCCTCGCCAGATCCGAAAGTTAGGCAAGCTGGTGTAGAATTGGCTAAAAAGTGGATTGTTGCCGCATCTAAAATGAACATACCTGTGGTACGGTTGTTTTCTGGCGAAATCCCAAAAGGATACGAAAATAGATGGGAAGAGGTAGCCGATTGGATGATAGAAAGTTATAAAGAATGTGCAGCTTTCGGAGAAAAGCATGGGGTAAAAATCGGGATACAAAACCACGGAGATATGTTACAAACTGCAGCGCAATGCAAGTATGTTTTAACGGGAGTTGACTCAAAATGGGCAGGACTAATCGTGGATACAGGGAATTTTAAAACGGCAGATCCTTATAAAGATATTGCAGAATTAGTCCCTTATGCCATAAACTGGCAGATCAAGGAAAGCCCTTTCGAAATCGGTAATCAAACGCCAACAGATTACACTCGATTAGTCAGGATTATAAAAGACGGCGGTTACAAAGGATTTTTACCTATCGAGACACTATTAGTACGTGGTAAACCTTACGATCCGTTTGTATTGGTACCCCAAATGCTTAATCGCATGCACGCAGCAATTAAAGTAGTATATTAATAGATTTCTACCTATAAATATGGCAGATTGCAGACATCATCGGTGTTGATGGCGTAGAGGTTAATTCGTGAGTATCTCCAATTTGAGGTCATCGATACCCGTTTTTTTGGCTGAGATATAAAGAGGGATGAAATCTGAGGTCTGATAACATTTTATCGGTGCTATCTCCGGGTGATCTCGGGGTGATCTCAGTGTTGAATGGATTGTCTCGTCCTGCTCTAGCCATACCGGTTAATTATTAATTCGGAAATGACTATACAAGGGATCATGTTATTCCGGGATTGGTTATACACTGCAATTTATACTTCCTGATTACACGGTTACATCAAGCGTTTTCCTTCCCGGAAATAACCGTAAATACTACGTAAATCAACTTACAAGAGAAATGAAGACTGTTTAAGGCTTAAAAAAACCAGGATTCGGCTTTCAAGCGGAAGTGAAGCTACTTTTCAATACAGATAGTACTGAATGCCATATATCAGCGATTCACAAAAAATAGTCGAAAATCATAACTTGAATTTGTCCTCTATCTGATCGACTTTGCATACAAATAAGTGTCTGTACAGAAATATTAGGAAACAATTATGACAATAATACCTCAGCTGGGATATTTAATTCACGATGGAATAATTTAGCTAATTCTAAAGTAAGCGGTTTCCTCCCACTTAAAATTGAAGAGATATACCCTTTACTCCCAACCTTACCAACCAAATCTTTATTTCTTAACCCAGCATCTTTCATTTTTAATTTAATGGCTTCAATTGGATCCGGCATCGGAACAGGATAGTTTGCATCTTCATATTGCTTGATCAGCAATAGAGCAACCTGTAACATCTCACCTTCTTTAGTATCCGGACTAAGCTGTTTATCAAATAGCTCATCAACCCAGTTTAGATATTCCTGATATTGTTCCTCGCTTTTAATAACTTTCAATTCCATATTACCTTCTTTTAAAGATGAGGCTTTCAACGTCAATTTTATCGTATTCAGTATTGTGTGCCAAACCATTTTACCTGAATTGCCTTATATTCAAAAACAATTCTCACTACCAATCTGAATTTATTCCACATAATGTTAAACACCACCCGATCATCCGCAACAAAACTTGCATTTCCATAAACTTTCTTTAATTCATTAAAGTTTTTGAAATCAGCTTTTTCAAGTTCATGGTACCATTCTAACAGTGCGGTACTTGCTAAAGGGTATTGTTTGACATATTCTAGCAAGGTCCTTCTTGTAATGATATTAAACACGATTCAAAGATAGTAAAATGTTTTCTATTGGAAAACATTGCTTTTTTTGACTAAATATCCACCGCAGGATTGGATGTTAATTATGTATTGGTAAATCGTCAAAAAAGTATAATTAGACCAATAAAAGCATCTCAATAGCTTCTAAAAGCAATCATTTTATTTTCCGATACAAAACTTACTAAATATCGTCTCCAGCAAATCATCCGTCGTCACCTGCCCCGTTATCTCGCCAAGATAGTACAAGGCCTGTTTGATATCAGTTGCCAGAAAATCCGAAGTAACCGGATTGTCAATATTCTCCAGCACACTATTTAATGAGGCCTCCGTTTT
>NZ_JBKJUM010000141.1:0-7934 GCF_046590655.1 Daejeonella sp. | reverse complement strand
CGGTAATACCAAGTTAAAACTAATATTTTAGTTATACAACTAAATTGTTAGTTATTTGGTATTGTAAATGTAATTCATTATTAATCAGCAAAATAGTTTTGATTGCTTACGAGGAAGCGGTTGCCGGTAAGCAGTTGCCAGTTGCCAGTTGCCAGTTGCCAGGCTGGACGGAGAGCGAGTCGGATATTGTAAATCGCAGAGTTCGCAGCGTACAACTAGTTACCGTTCGCAATTTAACCGCAAAGGTCGCAAAGTATAACGCAAAGGTCGCAAAGTGCCCCAGAAAACATTCTTATGGTCGTTAGCGAAGTGGAACAACCTTTGCCACCATTGCGTTAAATAGGCGTCAAGCCAGGTGTTTTAAAAAATAATATAGGGCTTACCTGATATCACAGTTCTGTTAATAATATAACTGAAGTTGTAACTTACCTGTGCATCATCGACGAAAAAAAAACGAGAAACCAATGACCATGGCCACGATTGCAATAATGTATAATACAAGTACTACTATCACAAGGATGGCCATGAACCGGTAATGCAGCTTAAGATATTTTAACGCTTTACTGATCGCTTCTGAATCATAGTTATTTATTGCAATTCGGGAATGCTTACCAAACTGGTAGAGATAATAAATTGGGATTACATAAATCAACATCATTAAAGCAATTGGCAGCATCTGGGTAGTAGCTGTAAATCGCACGAGTTCGTCCTGAGGGAAACGGGATGCCATTACTAGAATTCCGGCCATGGCGAGCAGCATGATTCCAATAATAACGATTCCGATGATTGAAAGAACATTACTCCATTTTCTGGCAATACGCAGGTGTTCAATGGCAGTTTCATCAAGGATTAGAGACTGGGAGTCGGATGTCATAGTTGTGATTAGGTTTAGTCTTGTTTCTTAAATATAAGTTTTTTACAGATGCATCCCTCCATGCTTACTATCCCTCGTAGTCAATAATTCACTGTCAACTATTTTATCCATTTCCCATTAATCATCACTTTCACGACATTCCGAACCGCTTTAAAGTCATCCAAAGGATTACCTTTTACCAAAACCAGATCAGCTATTTTACCCTTCTCAATACTACCCAACTGATCTTCGATGCGGAAAAAGCGTGCGTTTTCCATAGTGGCAGCTACAATGACTTCAGCAGGACTGATGCCGCTTTCGACCCAAAGCTCCATTTCGCGTTGGAAGGCCCATCCTTTTTCAGCATAGGGTATCATAGAGTGGGAGCCAAGTACAAGCTTTACTCCTGATCTTTTTAATTTGGCAGTAAGGCTTTTCATGGCATTGAATCCCTTGAGCTTGGTTTTGTCCATAGTTTCCGTGCCAGCCTGGTATTCAAATGCGCCAAGAGTAGGACTGACGAATGTGCCCTTTTTAACCAGAAAGCGCGCAAGGCTATCGGCTTTCGGACCGTTAACGTCAAGTGTTTCCCAAATTGCATAACGCCCCTACTTGCGGAAATCGTTGTTGGCCATTATAGCTTGTCGGTATTTTTCACCCTCGCGTTGGGGGATGAGCGAAAGGCCAAATGAAGTGATATGCTCTATGCCATCCAGACCCGCCTCTATTGCCTGAATAGCTTCGGTGATCTCAAGATGTGCCGTAACTGGTAATCCACGTTTGTGAGCTGCTTCGGCTATGACCTTAATCAGACCCGGCGGAATGCCGAAATATATTTTAATAGCTGAAGCTCCCTGATCCGCGGCATCATTAACTTGTTCGATAGCCTCATTCTCATCTCTTACAACAATAGCATCATAGGGGTACGCGGGAGTTGAACCATCCAGATGGGGACCCGTCAAAAACAGACGCGGCATTTGCCTTCCCGATTTCCTTTCCTCAGCATAGGCTTCTATCCATGCACCAGGATCACGTAAGGAGGTAACACCGTTCTGAAGGAACAGGGCTGGCAGATCTTTTACCCTGTCGAGATGAAAGTGGGAATCAATAAAACCGGGAAGGATCGACATACCTAGACCGTCAATAATTTCAGCATTTTCAGGAATCTTAATCGAACGCTTTTGCCCGACTGCTTCTATCCGGCCGGCACTGACCAGAACAGTGCCACCTGAAATAGGGCTACCGCCATTGCCATCAATAATAATTACATTAATGATCGCAATGGTGTTCTGACCCACCGGAATCTCTCTTGCGTTAACGGGCTTTATCTCATGTTTGGCCTTCGAGTTTGTCAAACTTCGGGGTGTAGTGCCGTATACCAGAGATGCAAAAGCGACGAGCAGAAAGAAAGGTGTTTTCATTATCGGTGATAAATATTCAAATACATCCTGACAATAAATTATAACAGATTTTTATAAATATAAACAAACGCCTGATCACACCTCAATCTGCTCGGTGCTGATCCCCGTCGAAAACTTATTGTTTAGAAACCATATGCACGCCAATGCCAGAACAATGCACCCACCCGTGACAATCAGAAAATTTGTAAACCCTCCGTACATTTCATTCGGATCACTATCGAATATTGAATTAACATCATGGATAATAAATCTCATGAAGAAGCCCGTTACATTCGCCGCTGCATGAATGAGGATGCAGGCTAGTAAACTCCTGGTATTGTAGTATACCCATCCACAGAAGATACCTATGATAAAGCCGGTAACAAATTGCCATGGGTTAAGATGCACTAATCCAAACAACATGGCTGAGACTAAGATCGATTTAAGGGGCTTATATCTCTTCAGAAGCCCATCCAAAATAATTCCCCGGAAAATGAGTTCCTCAAAAATGGGGGCTGCGACAACCATAGTCAAAAATGTCAATGGTCCTGTCTGTTGGGCAAGTTCCATAGACATCTTTTTTATACCATCTGGCATTGGTATCAACATCCCTATAGGCACAATTATTCCAAATAACAACCCAACGACCCCAAGAGATATAAATGGGATTATGGCAGGCTTAATTTGAAGTGGAAATGCAGAGCTGCCGATTTTCCTTTTCCTAATCGAGTGAATGATAAAGAACGACCCTCCAATTGCCAAAAGGTAATATATCAGCATAGAAGCTTCTTTACCTATTACATGTCTAGTCATGAAATGTACGGGGCTCAATAAAAGCATCGCCAGGATTACGATTCCACTAATGCCAAAGCTCTGGGCTATGTTAGGATAGGATCTGGTTGCAGTTTCCGTCATTGTTAAGCAGATAAAAGTTCCTTAAGCTCATTGAACCAGAGTTGGTTATTAGCGCCCAACACATTATAGTCTACTATCAAATATAATATATTTCCATTTGACAAGCTTAGTCTTAATGGTTGCCAGAAAAGGCCCATATTTTTAACTAAAGTCCTTGGAAAAGCCTCATCAAAGCCTAAATAAATCTGGTCAATACTAGTCAGGGGGATTTGCAGATTTTCATCTCCGCTAATAAATATTTTCTCGTCGCTTAACGCGATTTCTCCTTCATGCTTATGGAAGGGAGCAATTCCGGAAAAATGGGCGCGCAGATCGGCAAATGAATCTCTTTTTAGGAGTTCGTGTTGGTAAGAGTAAAATACCTGACCGGTTAATATTGCATTCATACTAATTTATTAAAAGCTGGTTCAATGTCACTTAATTGTTTTAAGTAGTGCTTTTTTAACTGTCAACCGTCTCCTCTCACCTATTCAACCTCTCCTCAATAAACCTCTCAGTAACCTTCTCCAGCACCGACAACGTAACCGATCCATTAGAAAGTATCATGTCATGAAAGGCACGCACATCGAAGTTCTCCTTGAGCGCCACTTCCGTTCTTTTTCGCAATTCGAGGATCTTAAGTTCACCAATCTTGTAAGCAAGTGCCTGTCCGGGCCATGAGATGTACCTGTTTACCTCTGTGTTAACTTCCACCAGTGAGAGTGCCGTGCGATCGGCCAGGTAGCTTGTAGCCTGTTCTTTTGTCCAGCCTTTCTTATGAAGACCAACGTCAATGACCAGTCTGCAGGCGCGCCACATATCATAGGTGAGTCGCCCGAAAAGACCATAGGGATCTTTGTAAAAACCCATTTCATGTCCGAGGTATTCGGCATAGAGGCCCCAGCCTTCGCCGAAAGCATTGATGTATAAGTTTTTTCTGAAATCGGGCATGCTGTCAAGCTCCCGGGCCAGGGAAATTTGCAAATGATGTCCCGGAACGGATTCATGAAGGGTCAAAGCTTCAAGAGTGTAAAGTGTTCTGCTGGACAGATTGGTAATGTTCACCAGGTATGTGCCCGGGTAATTGCTGGATCCCGATCGGGAATATAAACCCGGCGGCGCGGCAGGCTGCGACATAGGTGTAACGGTATAAGGCTGGCGTGGTAATCGGCCAAAAAGGGAGGGTAACTTTCCATCAATCTGCTTGGCGATGTAGGAGGCTTCTTTTAATAATTCTGCGGCGGTTTTTGGATAGAATTTGGGATCGGTCCGGAGGAAGTTAATAAACTCTTTAAAGGTTCCCTTAAACCCGACCTGCTTCATCACTTTGTTCATTTCATTCTGGATACGCGCGACTTCCGCAAGTCCGATGTCGTAAATTTCATCCGATGTAAGCGATGTAGTGGTATAATGCCGTACGCGGTCTTCGTAATACGCTGCTCCCTCCCGCAAAGCTGAAGCACCTACTGAACTCCTGGTTAAGGGTAGGTATTCGGTTTCAAAAAATGTCTTGATCTTGCGATAGCTGATGATCACGTCTCTATTAATTATTTCTTTTGCCTTCGTCTGGTATGCCTGCCAGTCATTTTCACTCACCGAAAAGGGCTTCTTCATCAGAGGTTTCCAAAAGACAGATTTTTCTACGCTATCCAAGATATGCTGCTGATAGGTACTCTGCATTTGGCTGATGATCACTTTCGGCTGACTCATCCCAAAAAGTATACCTCGTCTCATAAGGAGCAGATTTTCATCAACGTACCGTGAAACATCCTGCAGCATTGCAATATATTGATCCACATCTTTCTTACTTGCCAAAACCTTGTTCCCCTGACTGGCAAGGGATGTATGAAAACCCTCGTAAGAAATAATGGGATTGAGATAGGATTTGTACTGGTATCCGGCTAAATTATCCAGAATATCGTGTTGCAGGAGTTCGTGATTTATTTGCTCTTTGAACGGCAGTAATGCCTTATTGATATTGAGAAGCTGAGCATTAAGCTGCTGATAAAACTTGTATTCGCGTGCGAATCTTTCTTCAGTTTGCGAACGGAGCGGATGTCTGCTGATGCTATCTTTCTGCCATTCCTGTTTTTCAAAATCTTTTATTTTTTGGAAGAGGGAGTGAACGGAGGTGGGGGTTGTTGTCTGGGCATATAAAAATGCAGTCGAGAGAAGAATTGAGATGACTGTAGGAAGTAGGGCTTTCATATTGGGTTGGGACTTAATCCAAAGCAAAATACTCAATTTAACCGCAGAGTGCGCCGAGTTTTGCGCAAAGTTCGCAGAGTTAGATGCATAAAGGTTTAATAAATATGCCATTTCTGCAACAAGTCTCTGCACAATCTGCGTAGTACTCCGCGACCTCCGCGGTTAAAAATTACATCATATGCTCCGTATACCCCCGCACCACCAAGTCTTCATACGCCTCCCAAACTTCAGCCGGAATTTCCTGATAAATCTGATACCCCATTTCAGGATATTCTTTTATCCTTTGAAGATCGCCGACCATATTATTAACCAGCATTTTCATAGTTATTTCCTCATTTGGGTAATCGTCCAGGGTAATCTGAGGAGAGCTTACCAAAAGAGTTTTATCGGGCCAGCTTTTGTTAAATGTAGCTAAGCTCCTGCGTTCCATATAAGGTTTCTGAACTACAATAAAGCTTTGCGGGTCCAGTCCTTTTTCACTTAAGAGTTTTTGGGTGAACCGAATGTTTTCTCCTGTATTCGTGGATTGATTTTCAATCAGAATGGCCTCTTTGGGTACGCCAAGGGCTAGGGCGATCTTTGCAAATTTATCAGCTTCAGGTTCATCCCATATGCCTTGTGTAAAATTGCCAAGCCCGCCAGAGAAAATCAAAAGTGGTGCATATCCTTGCAGATATAATTCTGCACCCCGGTCTGCTACGCGCGTGTCGTGGCTTCCTAAAACTAAGATGCAATCAGATTTTTCCAGTTGATGATTGACGTGATGGTAGTCCCACAAGACTTTGGCCAATTGTTTTTCTTCGGAAGTGAGCATAAAATTATTAAAGGATTGTAAGTTGCCGAAATCCTTTGTGCTTTAAAACATGCTGATCAGATTAATTAGGAAACGACTTTTGATGAAAGATCCCCAGACTTTCCGATTTGATCCTCTGCGATTTTCTTAATCATTCCGTTAAAGATCAAACCATGAAAGGGGAGTACCGAATACCAATATACCCGCCCCAACAGTCCCAAAGGCCTGAAAGTTGCAGTTTGGGTAAGCACGTCTTTGTCATCGATTTTAAACTCCAGCCATGCTTCGCCCGGTAATTTCATTTCCGCATAAAGAAGAAGTCGTTTCTCAGCCTTATCGGCCAGAAGGACTCGCCAAAAATCAAGCGCATCTCCCGGATAAATATCCGAAGCACTTCTTCTGCCTCGTCGCATTCCAACACCACCAATCAGCTGGTCCAGAAATCCCCTGATCTTCCAGAGGTTATTGCCATAATACCAACCGGTTTTTCCGCCAATTGCCCAGACTTTATCAAGAGCGTGAGCCGAGTTTTTAAGCTGCATAGCCCTCACGTCCGTAAAACAGCCGTTGACAGGCACTTCTATATATTGCGAAAGCCCTTTGCTGAGGATGCCGCTTGTTAATGCGTCTTTCCAGCTCGACAGCACCTGGTTCTGTTCAATCTTACCAAAAGCCATTTTGATTGCCGTATCGTAATCAATTAATTTTATACCAAGCTGTTCTGCGAGCTTATTAGGCCGGCAGACTACTTCAACTTTCATACTGTTTACTAAATTGGTTGCTAGTGCGTAGGAGGTGGAGGTGACGAAATATAGCCAATAAGAAGATAGTTTTGGCGTCATCAACGGTACAATTACTATATGTCTTTTTAACCCGCGAATCTTAGCAAACCGCAGCAGCATTTCTTTATAACTCAAGATGTCCGGCCCACCGATATCATAACTTTGATCGTAGGTTTCACTATTGCCAAGTACCCCATTCAGAAATTCAATGACATTGCGAATTGCTATGGGCTGGCACCTTGTTCTGAGCCAGCGTGGAGCGATCATGAAAGGCAGCTTCTCCACAATGTCGCGGATAATTTCAAACGATCCGCTTCCGGATCCCACAATTATACCTGCTCTTAGCGTAGTCAGCGCAAAATTATTTCCCGATAAAAGTACCTCTACATTTTTCCGCGAAATCAAATGCCTGGAAAGTTCCTCAGAGTTAACAATCCCGCTTAGGTATACTACCTGCCTAGCCGACGTGCAATTGATTCTCTCCGTAAAATTCCGTGCACATGTTTGCTCCATTTCCCCAAACTCACCACTTTCCGTCGACATAGAATGGATCAGATAATAGGCAGCCTCAATATCATCTGGAATATTTTGAAGGCTGTCCTTGTTGAGAAAGTCGGCCTCAATGACTTTCAAATCAGAGGTATTGTATTTCTCTTTATTGAACCTGCTTTTATCCCTCACACAGCAGACCACTTCGTGACCTTGTTCTAACAATACTGGCAACAAGCGTTGAGCGATATATCCGGTGACACCGGTGAGGAGGATTTTCATGAAAGGTTTGGTTTGATGGTAATTACGAAAGTATGTTATTTCGGGTTTAACGAAAGTATTAATTATGTGATGGTTCCCCGATCATAGCTGCGGGAGGCCTAGTTCTTTTGCTTTAGGTGACCGTTGCACAACTAACATTGGTTGATAACTCTGAGTTTTAATAGATGGCGTTTTTCCCGAAATTAGATCATGCAGGGAAAGAAAAAGTATCAAGAAAAACTCTTCCTCAATTT
>NZ_JBKJUM010000098.1:0-5603 GCF_046590655.1 Daejeonella sp. | reverse complement strand
GGGCTTAGCAAAAGACCAGGAAGCTTATGACATTTGGAAACAATATATAGCTGAAGACAGGATTATCTTAGGAAACAAAAAGGATAATTTCTGGGAGATGGGTGAGACGGGTCCCTGCGGACCATGCTCAGAAATCCATGTGGATATGCGCCCTGATGAGGAACGGGTAAAAGTTGATGGTAAAACGCTTGTCAACCAGGATGATCCCCAGGTTATTGAGATCTGGAATAATGTTTTCATGCAGTTTAACCGTTTGAAGAATGGTTCGCTGGAAAAGCTCCCAAATCAGCACGTGGATACTGGCATGGGCCTGGAGCGCCTCGTGAGGGTCATCCAGAACAAGAGTTCAAATTACGATACGGATGTGTTCCAGCCACTCATCCAGTTCATTGCCCGGAAATCAGGAATAGAATACGGCAGAGATGAGAAGACTGATATCGCAATGCGGGTTATGGCGGACCATATCCGGGCGATCTGTTTTTGTATTGCTGACGGTACCCTGCCTTCAAATAATAAAGCCGGTTACGTTATCCGCAGAATTCTTCGTCGCGCGGTAAGATATTCATACACCTTTCTAAATTTTAAGGAGCCTTTCTTAAATCAATTGGTTCCAATACTGGCTGATCAATTCGACGGGGTTTTCCCGGAATTGAAAAAACAGCAGGATTTTGTTCAAAAGGTTGTGCTGGAAGAAGAAAATTCGTTCTTGAGAACTTTGGCAACAGGAATTCAGCGCTTCGAACGTTTCGAAACATCCGATAGGATTATAAAGGGTGATTTTGCATTCGAACTATATGATACATTTGGTTTCCCTATAGATCTTACCGAATTAATGGCACGTGAAAAAGGTTGGTCCGTTGATATGGAGGCATTTGAAATTGAACTTCAGCAGCAGAAGAACCGTTCCCGCGCTGCCACAGCAATTGATACAACCGACTGGATTGTAGTAAACGAAAGCGACGAAGTGGAGTTTGTAGGCTATGACGAGCTTGAATCGGAGTGCAAAATCCTGCGGTATCGGAAGGTAAGTGCCAGAGGCAAAGAGCAATTCCAGATTGTTCTAAACCGTACACCGTTTTACGCGGAGAGCGGAGGACAGGTAGGAGATACGGGCAAACTTGAGGATGCGTCGCGATTGTTTGAATACGCCATAACTGACACTAAAAAGGAAAATGGTCTGACGATTCACTTCGTGGATGTTTTGCCTGATGAGCTTAATGGATCTTTCTGGGCAATGGTCGACTTGTCGAAACGCCAGCCTACGGAAAGCAACCATTCGGCAACCCACTTGCTGCATGCAGCCCTTAAACAAGTGCTTGGCGATCATGTGAATCAAAAGGGCTCCCTCGTGAACTCAGATTACCTCCGCTTTGATTTTTCCCATTTTTCGAAAGTTACTGCTGATGAGCTTGCCGAAGTGGAGAAAGTTGTTAATTCCAAAATCCGCAAGAATATACCAATGAAAGAAGATCGTTCTGTAGCTTATCAGGAAGCTATTAATTCTGGGGTAACTGCTCTTTTTGGAGAGAAATATGGAGACTTTGTAAGAGTGATAACTTTTGAGGACCAGTTCTCCAAAGAGCTTTGCGGCGGTACACACGTTAAAGCAAGCGGACAGATCGGGTATTTTAAAATCAGTACTGAAAGTGCGGTAGCTGCCGGTGTAAGAAGAATCGAAGCAATTACCGGCGAGCGGGTGGAGCAGTTCTTCAACGAGCAGATTGCACAGATTTCCGGTTTGAAGGAAATACTTAAAAATCCCAGGGATCTTCAAAAGACTGTTGAATCGCTGATCGAAGAAAATAATCGTTTGAAAAAAGTGATTGATAAGAACATCCTTGAGCGTTCTGCAGGGCTAAAACATGAGCTTGTAAAACTCGCAGAGAATATACAAGGTGTGAATTTCCTGGCTCAGAAAGTAGAATTGCCAAATGCAGATGCCGTTAAGAATCTGGCTTATTCTGTAAAAGATATCCTTGAAAATGTATTCCTGGTGCTTGCTGCAGAAATTGACGGCAAGCCAAGCCTTACTGTCATGATCTCAGAAAACCTGGTAAAGGAGAAAAACCTCAATGCAGGAAATATCGTGCGTGAACTGGCCAAAGAAATCCAGGGCGGCGGCGGCGGGCAGGCTTTCTTTGCGACCGCTGGGGGGAAGGACTCTAACGGAATAGCGAGGGCATTATCAAAGGCCAGAAGTTTTATTTAGTGGGGAATGGAGAGTTTATATTGCAGTGCAGCATTCTCAAATTTACTACCTTTGCATAAAGAATTGAATCATTCCGATTAATGAGAAGCGTTCAGGATACCCTAATAGAAAAATACGAGCTTGTAGTCGGACTTGAAGTGCACGTTCAACTCTCTACTGCGAGTAAGATATTTTCTTCAGATTCTGCGGGCTTTGGAGCCGAGCCGAATGAGAACATCAGTCCAGTTAGCATAGGACTTCCGGGAACCCTGCCAAGACTCAATAAAAAGGTTATCGAGTACGCTGTTAAGATGGGTTTAGCCACCAACTGCAGCATAAACACCCATACCCATTTCGACCGAAAGAATTACTTCTATGCTGATCTGCCCAAAGGATTTCAGACAACACAGGATAGCGAACCAATCTGTAAATCAGGATATGTCGATATTGAATCGCTGAATCAAACCATATCCCGGATCAGGATCCACCGGATACATATGGAGGACGACGCCGGAAAAAGTATGCATGACCAGGATGAAACGGACTCCCTGATTGATCTGAACCGGGCGGGCGTTCCTTTGATAGAGATTGTGTCAGAGCCGGATATTCGTTCGGGGGCTGAGGCTGCTGCATTTTTGAACGAAATCAGAAAAGTTGTTAAGTATCTTGATATTTGTGACGGGAATATGGAAGAGGGAAGTATTCGCTGTGACGCTAATATTTCCGTTCGCTTACATGGCTCAACTGAATACGGTAATCGCTGTGAAGTAAAAAACCTCAATTCGATCCGGAATGTACAACGCGCAATTGATCATGAGTTTTTACGCCAAATTACAGTGATTGAAGCTGGCGGGCATATCGAACAAAACACGCTTAATTTTGATGCTGAAAGCGGGAGCACCACCCCACTTCGGAGTAAGGAAATGGCCAATGATTATCGTTATTTCCCCGAACCAGATCTGCCACCTCTGATTCTTCAGGAACAATATATACGGGAGATTAAAGCATCGTTGCCGGAACTGCCCGCGGAAAAGATCAGCCGTTATACCAAAGAATTTGGCTTGTCGGTATACGACGCTGCCCTCATTTCTTCAGAAAAGGAAACGGCAGAATATTTTGAAGAGCTTGTGTCCCACACAAATAATTATAAATCTGCAGCAAACTGGCTAAATGGGCCGATAAGATCATATTTAAATGAGAAGAATAAAATGATTTCTGATTTTAGCATTGCTCCCGTGAATCTTTCAGGGCTGATTGCTATTATTGATTCGGGCAAACTGAATTACTCGTTAGCCGCTCAAAAAGTTTTTCCAGAAATGATCTTACAGCCTGGATTATCGGCCGAGACTGCCGCACTTTCTCTGGAAGCCTTAATTGATACAGGCGAGGATGAATTAGCTCTTATCATAGAACAAGTGCTCGGAAATTATCCCGATAAGGTTAAAGAATATCAGAATGGTAAAAAGGGCGTGTTGGGGTTATTTATGGGAGATATAATGAGAAAGTCGAAAGGAAAAATTAATCCACATACAACAAGTAAATTAGTAGTTCAAAAATTAGAAAACAAAACGTGAAGAAATTAATTATTGGCGCCTTTATGGGAATCCTTTTTGCAGCATCCTGCAAAAATAATAGTGAACTTAGTATTTCAGGTAAAGTCGAAAATGCTGGAGAGGTAAAAAAAGTGTTATTGTATGAAGCTGACTCGCTTGTAGATTCAGCATTCTTAAATGAAGACAGTCAGTTCAAATTCAGACGACTCGCACCCGATGCAAATTTTTACACGCTTGTAATCGGCGATAAGAACTTCCTTATCATTGGTAAAAACGGTGAAGAGATTGATTTGAATACGAATTATACAGATACTACGAACACCTACACGATTGATGGTTCTGAAGATTCAAAAAAGGTTCAAAGTATCAATAAAACTCAAAGTGATTACGGAAAAATCTATGAAAAGCTGCAATCTGATTATTCGAATGCCGTTGCCGCAAATCCGGCAAAGAAGGATTCTATTTTCAACATCTTAATGCCGGAATTCCAGTCTAACATGGACAAATATTCAGCAACAGTTTTCAAATTTGTACAGGATAATAAAGATAATCTGGCTGCATTTTATGCTGCTGGCACTATCGATCAGGTTAAATATGAACTGGAACTGATCAAATATGCGGAAGAGATCAAGCCTAAATTTCCGAATAACAAAGCGGTACAGTCCTTCGTAACGAAAATGGAGGGTATGAAACTAGTATCGGTGGGACAGCCGGCGCCAGATTTTGTACTTAACAATCCGGACGGCATTCCAATCAAATTGTCTGAGTACAAGGGGAAATATGTTTTACTTGATTTCTGGGCTTCCTGGTGTGCGCCTTGCAGAGAAGAAAATCCTAATATTGTAACTCAGCACAAGGCCTTTGCTGCCAAAGGTTTTGATGTGCTTGGAGTATCTCTGGATGATGACAAAGGCGATTGGATGCGGGCCATCCGTACTGACAATTTGAATTGGAAACACGTATCTGACCTTAAACGATGGGATAGCCAGGTTGCGGCATTGTATAAAGTGGATGGCATACCGGCTTCGTTTATGATAGATCCTCAGGGTAAGATTGCTGCTAAAAACTTAAGGGGTCCTGACCTGGAGAAATTTCTTTCAGAAACATTGAAATAAACTTCATAAATTGATAACATGTTTCGTGTCTTTACAATTTCTTAATGCAGGCTTAATGATTTAATGTAATTTACAGCTTACTTTTATAAAAATTAAACCATCTATGAGTGTAGGTAAGCATAAAATTCTGATTGTTGATGATGAGCCTGATATAAGGGAGCTCATTGAGTACAATTTGAAAAAAGAGGGTTATCAGGTTTATACTGCAAGCAACGGACAAGAAGCTGTTATTGAAGCTAAACGCGTTCTTCCTGACTTGATTATACTGGACATCATGATGCCTAAAATGGATGGGATTGAGGCATGCCGCATACTCAGAACAATGCATGAATTTAAAAATACATTCATGGTTTTTCTTACCGCACGTAGTGAAGAGTATTCGGAAATAGCTGGATTTAATGTAGGTGCAGACGATTATATCGCTAAGCCGATCAAACCAAGAGCACTTACCAGCCGTGTTAATGCTATATTGCGACGAAACGTACACTCCGAAACCGAAGAAAACAATAAACTAGAAATTGCAGATCTTATTATCGATCGCGAAGCATTCCTGGTATTCCGTAAAGGGGAGCGGATCACCCTTGCGAAAAAAGAATTTGAATTATTATACCTCTTAGCATCTAAGCCAGGTAAAGTATACACCCGTGATGTTATTCTAAAAAACATTTGGGAAGAGTCGGTTGTAGTTACTAACCGCACCATCGATGTTCATATTAGAAAACTGCGCGAGAAACTGGGTGACCGATA
>NZ_JBKJUM010000030.1:0-41714 GCF_046590655.1 Daejeonella sp. | reverse complement strand
TTCAGGCGGTACAGCTGTAACAGTTATCACAGCCACCAATACGTCATGGACGGGTGGAAACTCAACTAATAAATTCAACATTTCTTACTTAATCGGTGCGGGTGGTACATATGCTGGCAAAGCCACCGGATTGAATGTTATCCCGGTAGTTTATACTGTAACGCAGCAATAGTATTAAAGCTTTTGTTTTTGGAAAAGGAGAGTCTTTGAAAGAGGACTCTTTTTTTGTAGGCCATAATTTCTTTCGGATAGCCTGTTTCTTTAATTCGAAACTGATTAACTTTTTTAAAACGAACTTATGGGCAGACCTAATGAGCCATATGATAAAGAGTTTAACGCCCTTTCCCACTAATGCATAGGGCCATTGACCCAGTGATTTTCATATTCTCAGAGTCTAATAATGTTTACCTGAAGCATTAAAGTCTTGAAAGGTTCAAGAAGGGTTCAAGTTAGGTGATCCTTCGATCAAATAGCTATTTGATCGAAGGATCACCTAAGAATGTACATGGATGACCCTATGACGTTATTTGCCAGAGCGCCATACCTGATGAAACTATTGCCTTACTGCGTTGTTAGAAATATAAGCTGATTTAAATTAAATCAAACTATTGTCCGGAATGTTATGAAATATTTAAAATATATCCTGCCTTTGTTTCTCATATTAGTACTGGCATGCAACTCTACTCAATCCGGAAGAACGCCCAGAGCTCCAAAAAGAGAAGTGCCTGTTGCCATCAACATCAAAGCTCAAAATAATGCCACAATTAATTTTATAGATCTCAATTATTTCCGACTACAACTTATAAGGGATCTTGATCAGTTTCAAGAAGTAAACTTTTCACTTGTTGATGCGGACGAAAATCCCGAAGTAGTATTGGATATGGATATCACTAGTTTCATCCTTTGGCCTCGCGATGAGCGAATGAGTCGCAGACGTGTAAGCAGAAATATAGTCGTAGGTACTGATGCAGCAAAAAAACCCATATATCAAGCGGTGACCGCATCTGTGGATATCGTTCAGATCCAGCGGCGTTCAAATGCAAGATTTGCGACAAATCTTATTGTGAAAGGTACTCCGGGTCTGAAATTTCAACGTACTTTTGCTCCAAGTTACAATTATGTTAATTCATATGTCGATAATGTTCAGGGCGATTCAAGAGCACTTGACCCAAGTTTAATGACCCGCGGAATTGATGTTGAACCAGTAGAAAATGATTTTCTGCTAATACTAGCCAGACAGGAAATGGTCAGGCGTTTATCGACGGAGCTTCGGAAATACTATGATACTCCGGCAAAACCTGTTCAATAGATCGAACTTTCCAATCCAGTGTAGTATTTTGGGATAATTGGTATTAACTTTAGAGAAATGAGTCCCTCTATATTTATATTTAAAGCTAATTAGATCGTATGAATTTTTTACGCACCACCGGGATTATCCTCTTTTGCCTTATCCCATTTTTGTCCCATGCTCAAACTACACAATTGATTGGGGCCTCTGAAGAATTTATCCTTGAAAACGTTAAGGGTTATGCATCGGTAGAGGAACGCGGTATAGAACATGAGGAGTTTAATGTATTGGTTTTCGAAGATGGGGGACGTGTACTTTCGTTTTATTTTACATTTTACCGGGGCGGGAAAATTTGCAGCTATATAAAAAACACAGCACCTCTGCATGCTCTGGAAGAGGAAATAAGGTTTATTAAAGCAAACTTTACAAATACCAGAGATAATATTTGGGTTAATGCGGGTAAAATGGTCCAGGTACAAATAAACACGACAGAAAGCCATGGATCGATAGTGGCAAAAGAGCTTAGGAATTAGAGCTTACATATGTTTAGTGCGACCAATTACAGTAGGGGCCCTATTATATGAGACGTGATAATAATTGATGCATTTTTGATCGTATTTACTACTTGCAGTGATATTATAGCGTTTTATGACTGCTGGTACACCGTTGTTATACCTTTTCTATATCGCTATAAGGTCGCTATAAGGACTCTGTAAGGTCGGTATAAGACCCCTATAAGCTTGTCCTGATATCTTAAAATCAGTATATTCAGGCAAATTAAGAATCAAAAAAATCAGATCATGACTAAATATGATCCTTACAATGATTTGCCTCATCCAGACCGTACTGTTGTTCACAGTAAGACATATGGGGAACACATCAGAGCGCGCCGCGGCTCGAAAAAGAGAGTTGAGGTTAACGATACACTTAAACTCCATAATTTATTCCTGACCAGTGCGAATAATCCGGCAAGGCTGGTCAAAAATGAGATTGACTACTATCGGGCTGGCTTTCCTTCTGGCCAATTATGGCAATTCCTTGTCGGAATGTTCAAAAAACAGATAAAATTAAAGCTTCCTCTGAACGTTGACGATTTGTTGTGGAAAGACATTAGTAAGGATTATTCGGTATCAAGGCTGCTTAAGCATGGATTTCCAAAGCAGTTCACTTCAGAGGAATCTACGATAAAGGTCGAGATCGGAAAATTAAACCCACAGTTCCGTCGGCAGACAATCGACGGCTATCAAATTGAAATCGCTGTCATATATTTCGATTTTGTGAATATGGAAAGTACGTCAGATTCTTCAGCCAGTCCCATTGTTCCTTTAAATCATTCCGGCATTCTAAGCTTTGAACTGGATAGTGGAAAGCGGGGAGACCGCTTTATTATCTGTTTTAAAATTACCGGTTGCTGTCAGGGCATCCTCCAAAGTGACAATTCTATCATGGCGATGCAAATCATACAAACTGGCATTGTTTAATCCAAACTTTATGCTTCTCCTTTGGTTATAATGGTATAAACCAAAAGAAATCGGAAGTGGGAACAGGGAATGAAGATCAAAATGCTAAACGAGTTAAAGATCAGAATCAAAAAAAAGACTCAAACGGGGATGAAAATGCCAATGCCGAAAGAGATCCGGCAGGGAATCCTTTAGATGATCAGGAATTGATAGGCGGCACGAGTACTAGTAGCCCTACCAATCAGCAGCCATCAGCCTCCCAAAATAATCAATGGGAGCAAGAACATAATAGTGATTCCAAACCGATGGCCGGGCAACAGGGATCTGAAGGATATGAGGACCAAAGCCAGCCTGCGAATAAGTACAGTTCTACAGAAGATGATGAGCTGGAAGAAGAACAATCTAAAAAACTGCGCACTAATGCACACCTTGGGGAGAATGATCTGGAGCATACAGATCAGGATTACAGGGACGGTGAAAATCGGTCTGGCGAGGATCAGGATGACGGCGATGAATTGAGGAATGGTAAGTAATTAGGCCTTAGAACAAACATTTTGGCGTTTTATCTGTTATCCCGTCATACTGACCACAGTTGAGAAAATTCGGCCTCATTTCCCTCAAAATTTTACTTTGGACAATAGGAATTTTACTGTTCCTGTTAATTCTTGTTTTCGTACTGATTCGTATTCCGGGAGTACAAAATTTCGCTAAGAATAAAGTTGTTTCCTATGTTGAGGGAAAGATCAAAACTAAGGTCGAAATCGATAAGATTAGCCTTGATCTTCCCAAACTGTTGGTGCTGGAAGGAGTTTACTTTGAAGATCAGCAAAAAGACACTTTGCTGGCAGGTGATAGCTTAAGAGTTGATATTAGCCTTCTTAAAATACTCAGCAATAATGTTGAAATCAACGAAATAGATCTTCGGGGGGTAACTGTGAATGTGAAGCGTAACGCGGATAGTGTTTTCAATTTTGACTATATTCTAAGAGCCTTCATGACCGAGCAGAAGAAAGATCCGGCAATAACGGATAGTACTTCAGCAATGAAATTCTCAATTGAAAAGATTAACCTCGATCGAATACGTCTGCGTTATAACGATTCGGTTATGGCAAGTGATATGGACATTTACTTAGTTCATTTTGACACACGTGTCCGGGAGTTCGACCTTGATAAAATGGAATTTAGCATTCCGAAGATTAAATTATCCGGATTAAATGCAAACATCATTCAGTCGAAACCGGCTGCAAACTCAGAATCCGCAATTACCGACTCGATTGAGGCCACACAACCCTTCGATATGGATCTCAAATTGGGAACTATTGACCTTCAAAAGATTGCAATTAGATACCGGAATGATGTATCTGCGATAGTAGCAGATATAAACCTCTCCG
Source organism: Daejeonella sp. (assembly GCF_046590655.1). Lineage (GTDB taxonomy): Bacteria > Bacteroidota > Bacteroidia > Sphingobacteriales > Sphingobacteriaceae > Daejeonella. Next base: position 37,575 of record NZ_JBKJUM010000030.1, on the reverse strand, counting down.
AATTGCTTACGGAAGTTACCGGTTTGGATATGAAAAAGCAGACGGTGGCATTAAATACCCTTAATTTAAAAAACTCGAAAATTGCATTTACACTCGGCAAAAAAGAATTGGCGAAAATAGCTGCTAAGGAAGTCATGCAGGAAGTAGAGGCAGTTTCGGAAAACTGGAAGCTTAATGCTAATGCAATCAATCTGGTAAATAACGATATCCGATTCGATAATTTCAATATGCCCGTTATGGCGCGCGGAATAGACTTTGGGCACATGGATATTAAAGGCTTGAACTTCGCTGTAGAAGACCTCGGCTTTTCAATCGATTCCATTTCTGCTAAGGTACTTTCAGGGAACTTTAAGGATAAAAGCGGCTTTGATCTGAAAGAGATACGGACAAACTTTCATTACGGAAATAAAAGTATGTTTTTGGATGATCTATATGTTAGATCTGCCCGTTCAGAAATCAAAGATAACATTCGCCTGACTTATCCATCTATTGAAAGCCTTGTCATAGAACCCGGAGAAATGGGTATTAATGCAAATTTAGAAACCAGCCGCTTGTCCTTGCGCGATCTAATCGCATTCGTGCCTGAGATGGCAAGTTTGGATGCTTATAAAAGCACTCCTGATGCAATCTTAAAAATTGATGGGAAAGTAACCGGAAAAGTAAAAGATCTTACCATTACCAATATGCAGATCACCGGTTTTAGAAACACTTCTCTAAGGGGGTCTGCAAAGATCAAAGGACTTCCAGATATGAATAGGGCTTTTTTCGATGTAAGGATCGCAGATCTGACTACACGAAGGAGCGATTTGTATGCTATGGTACCGCGGGGAACCATCCCAGCTAATATAAGCCTGCCCGAATCTATCAATCTAAAGGGAAGTTTTAGAGGAAGTGCAGCCGTTTTCAGTACGGATCTTAGCCTTAATTCCAGCTATGGGAGTGCCAATACCGTAGCTACTTATAATTCACGCATAAAAGGAAGTGAAAAATATAAAGCAGATTTCCGACTAAATAATTTTCACATTGGGAAGCTCATAATGCAGGATTCAGTTATTGGGCGGGTAACCATGGCCGGTAATGTTGCTGGTACGGGCGTTGATCCAAAAACTATGAATGCTTTTTTCGCGGCAAGGGTGATAAGAGCGCATTATAATGGCTACGGTTATAGTAATCTAAATTTGAAAGGTAACGCCCGTAATGGTAATATAACCACCTCTGCGCAGATGAACGATCCGAATCTGGTGTTCGACGCTGATGTCACGGCTAATCTCTCAGGAAAATATCCTTCAGTAAAACTCTCATTGGAACTTGACAGTGCTAATCTAAAGCCACTTAATTTCCTTAAAGATGATGTGCGTTTTCACGGTTCTCTGGACGCAGATCTGTCTACAGCTGACCCGGACTATTTAAATGGAAGGATTACCCTTGCCAATGGCATCGTTTCAAATGGCGGGAAAAGATATCAGATTGACTCGGTGAGTGTGGTCTCAACGGCAAATGCCGACAGCAGCACTCTAAAGCTGAGTTCGGAAGTTTTAAGTGCAAAAATTTCGGGGAAATATAAACTAACGCAGGTAGGATATGCGATTCAAGATGTGATAAGTAAGTATTTTTCAATTGGAAATATCGGTAAATCACCAGCGTATACCCCGCAATCAATGGTATTTAGCGCCAGGCTGATGAATGGACCAATGATAGCTAGTTTTGTCCCGGAATTAAAAGAATTATCGACCGTCACTATTGATGGCCGCTTTAACAGCGCATCAGGGGAACTTGTGATTAATGCCCTGGCACCGAGAATATTTTATAGTACGAACGACATTAGTAACCTGGCGTTAAGAATTAATACTGGTGACGAGGCCCTGAATTATTCCATCAATATTGGAAATATTAGTACACCTCAGCTTCGCTTGCTCAATACCAGCCTTACAGGTAAAGCCCAGAATAATGTTCTGAGTACCGACCTGCAGGTTAAAGACGGCCAGCAGCGAACCCATTATCGAATTGCAGGCGACTTTCGGTCTGCCAATCCTGATTTTGTTTTTAATTTAAAACAGGATGGTTTGATGTTAAACTACGAGCCCTGGACTGTTTCTGGGGGTAATGAAATTCGTTTCGGCACCAATGGTGTACAAGCAACTAATTTTGCTCTCTCAAATAACAATCAGCGACTTAGCATTAACAGTTCTCCACCTGGATTGAATAACCCGCTAAATATTGAATTCAGCAATTTCAAAATAGAAACTCTTACAGCTATGGTCAAAAAAGATTCCTTGCTGGTAGGAGGGACCATTAATGGAAACGCAGTTGTGCGTAACTTTCAAACCACACCCGTGTTTACAGCTGATATGAAAATCGCTGATTTTAACTTCCGGGGCGATACACTTGGCATGATTGCAATGAAGGTGAATAATGAGCGGGGTGATATTTTCAATGCAAACATTAGTATAAACGGCGAGGGAAATGAACTTAATCTTCTTGGTGATTATAACATTGCCAATAGTAGTTTCGATATGGATCTCAATATTGTAAACCTTAATCTGAAGAGTATACAGGGATTCACATTTGGGGCGATAGACAGTGCCAGCGGAAGTATTAATGGACGTCTTGATGTCACTGGAACAGCTGCAAATCCCAAAATCGCCGGAGGGGTAAACTTTAACAAGGCAGCCTTCAATATCACCATGCTAAATTCTTATTATCAGGTTAAAGACAATGAAGTAACTTTTAATAATGAAGGAATACTATTCAACAACTTTACGTTAATTGATTCTGCTCAAAATACAGCTACTGTTACCGGAAAAATTTATACGACCACTTTTACAGATTACCGCTTCGACCTAAACGTAGATGCGGATAATTTTCAGGTTATCAACTCCACTAAAGATGACAATGAACTTTATTACGGCAAAATGTTCATTGATAGTGATTTGACTATTGGAGGGTCAATGACTGCCCCCTCAGTCGATGGGACGCTTAGAGTGAATGATAAAACGAATTTCACACTTGTTCTTCCTCAATCAGATCCAGCCATTGAAGAGCGACAGGGGATAGTAGAATTCATAGATATGGACAATCCAGAGCTTGCAACGATTTTAAGTTCAAAGCTTGACTCTCTCAATCAATCTTCGCTATTGGGAATGGATGTTTCCGTAAATCTTGAAGTCGATAAGGCTGCTGAATTTAATATTGTAATCGATGAGGCAAATGGCGACTTTCTTCGTCTAAGAGGAGACGCTGATTTAAATGCCGGTATTGATCCGAGCGGGAAGATTACTCTAACCGGAGTTTATAATCTGGATGAAGGGGAATATGAGTTGTCTTTCAATTTTCTAAAGCGCAGATTTGAAATCGAAAGAGGAAGCACCATAACATGGACTGGGGATATAATGGCAGCCGATATTAGCGTTACGGCGACCTATATTGCTGATACATCCCCACTCGATCTGGTCGAAAATGTTTTGGGTGATGCCCCGCAGGCTCAAAAAAACACCTATAAGCAAAAGCTGCCATTTGAAGTAAATCTCACGATGACAGGGGAGCTTCTAAAGCCGGTTATCACCTTCGATATCGTTTTGCCGGAAAGAAATTATAACGTTTCGACGGAGGTAACAGGAACCGTTAATACACGGTTGGCACAGCTTCGAACAGAGCCATCAGAACTTAATAAGCAAGTCTTCGCTTTACTTTTACTTAACCGCTTTGTAGGAGAAAATCCTTTTTCAAGCGCCGGTGGTGGTGGAGGTGCAGAATCTCTGGCCAGGCAAAGTGTAAGCAAGCTATTGTCGCAGCAGTTGAATAACCTGGCGGGAGATTTGATTGCTGGTGTAGAATTGAATTTTGATCTGGAAGCCACGGACGATTACACTACCGGACAGCGTGCTAACCGTACCGATCTGAATGTCGGCCTTTCGAAAAGGCTTTTAAATGACCGACTCCGTGTAAACATTGGAAGCAATTTCGAACTAGAGGGGCCTCAGCAGCCGGGAGCACGCACAAGCAACCTTGCAGGCGATGTTTCAGTTGAATATCAGTTATCCAGGGATGGCCGATACCTTATAAGGGCATATCAAAAAAATGAATATCAGGTTGCTATCCAGGGTCAGATAATTGAGACCGGGGTCGGTTTTGTGCTCACCATGGACTATAATAAGTTCAAAGAAATCTTTCAGGGACGTACAGATGATAGCAAAAGACGCCGCCGTGAAGAGCGTGCTGAAAAGAGAGAAAAAAAATGACTAGAGTCTTAGTATATAGTTTATTAATTGTTAGCACATTGATTGTATCGGCATGCAGTACGACGAAATATGTTCCAGCGAACGATAAGCTTTACCTGGGTGCCGATGTTGAGATAAACGATAATGATATTAAAAATAAATCTAAAAAAGACCTTGAAGCAGATTTGAAAGCTCTAACCAGACCCCAGCCCAATAGTTCCTTTTTGGGAATTCCCTTTAAGTTGATGATGTATAATCTGCGAAATGAAAGAAACAAGGGACTTGGTAGCTGGTTAAGCAGGAAGTTTGGTGAAGCACCGGTTTTGTTCAGTACCGTGAACGTTGATTTTAACCGTGATCTTATAGCTAACCGGCTTGAAAACAGGGGCTACTTTCGGGCAACTGATACAGCTGACACGGCTTTTAAGGGCGATAAGAAAGTAAGACTTATTTATCATGCTAATGCCGGCCCGCAATACATGATTAACAGCGTGAAATTCACAACCGATAGTTCTGAACTGGGAAAAGCAGTTTCAGGTACCGAAGCTAAAACTTTCCTGAAGGCAGGGGACGCATACAGTCTCGATGCAATAAAAGCTGAACGTGTCAGAATTGACGCGACACTAAAAGAACAGGGCTTTTACTATTTCGGTCCCGACGATATTCTCGTTCAGGTGGATAGTACCAATAATATACAAAAGGTGGATATGTACGTAAATGTCAAAAAGACTACGTCTGCTAAGGCCCGAAAAATATATTCCATAAACGAGATTTTTATTTATCCTAACTATAAGATAAATGATAGTACCAGTTTGAGCAAGGATAGTGCAGTGGTTTATGGCGATTTCCATGTTATCGATCCTGAAAAGATGTTCAAGCCTTCTGTATTTGAAAGAGCGATGTTTTTTAGAAAAGGCGACGTTTACAATCGTAGAGATCATAATCTTTCGTTAAATCGCCTCGTGAATCTTGGAACATTCCGATTTGTTAAAAACAGGTTTGTAGAGATCGACAGTCTGATGTATCCCAGCCTGGATGTCTATTATCAGTTAACACCCTATCAGAAGAAATCAATCCGTAGTGAAGTTACAGCACGCTCTAATTCTGCCAACTTTAATGGCTCAGAATTTACTTTAAGCTGGAAGAATAGGAATGCCTTCAGGGGGGCGGAGTTATTCACAGTTTCAGCATATGTATCAACTGACGTGCAAGTTTCAGCAGCTAGCAAAAGCTTCAACAATATATTCAGGTATGGTGCCGAAGCAAATCTCTCTATACCTAGATTTATAAGTCCCTTTAAGCTGAAATCAAACAGCGCATTTTTACCGCGCACAAGACTTCAATTAGGTTATGAATTTCTAAACCGACCGCAGAATTACACCCTCAGTTCTTTCCGAAGTTCGTTTGGTTATGCCTGGAAAGAAAGTGTCAGTAAAGAACATCAGTTAAATGTGCTTGCGGTAAATTATGTACAGCCGACAAATGTTTCCCGATCTTATGATTCTGTTGCTAACTTAAATCAAACATTGAGACACGCTATCGAAAAGCAATTTATAATTGGTCCTAACTATAATTTCAACTTTACGAATAGTGCTGAGACAAATAAAACACATACTTTTTACTATAACGGCAATATAGATATATCAGGAAGTATCCCTGGATTGAGCAAACTTGTTAATACGCCATTGTCGCAATATTTTCGTTTAGATAATGATTTTCGCCATTATCTTAAAATAGGGCCTGGATCACAACTGGCAACTCGTGTAATTGCTGGGTTCGGTCATTCCTACGGTAATTCTACATCATTGCCATATATTAAGCAGTTTTTTATTGGAGGAACAAACAGCTTAAGAGGCTTCAGAGCCCGCACACTTGGTCCTGGTACATATCGTGATCCAAATATAGACCGGGGCGAGATTTCTGCTGATCAGTCGGGTGATATTAAACTTGAGTTTAACACTGAATACAGGCCTAAAATTGCTGGTATCGTTAAAGGTGCTATATTTATGGATGCTGGCAATATTTGGCTACAGCGCGAGGAAACTGGCCGGCTCGCGCGGCCGGGAACTAAATTCAGTAAAGATTTTCTTAAAGAACTGGCCGTAGACGCCGGTTTAGGGTTGAGATTTGATCTAACTTTCCTCGTCTTACGCACGGATCTTGCCTTCCCAATTCGCAAGCCCTGGCTTCCTGAAGGCAATCGCCTCGTGTTAAATGATATCAACGTCGCTGACAAACAGTGGAGAAAGGATAATTTGATTTTCAACCTCGCCATCGGGTATCCGTTTTAGCTTTTCTGCTTCAGCCTGCGATCCAGTGAATGCCTTGTCCATAATAAGGAGCCGACGGACAGTTGGGATCCTCTACTGAATCAATTCCAGCAGTGATGTTGAACATTCTTTTTTCTGAGTCATTTGTTTTTTTGATGAGCATTAATCATCTTTAGTGTACACTTTTAAAAAAGCACTATGTCGCAGACCATAATTCAACCTGCACTTGCGGAAACGCACATTTCCATGGGCTTTTTTACTGTCCGTGTAACCACATATCGAATTACTTAGTTAGCCTGTAATCAGTTAGTTAAATTTGAAACCGCGAAATGGTCAAATTTTATATTTCATCCGATAAAGGGAAACTAGATATTAGGCGGGTAGTTGATTATTTATTGAATCGTTCATACTGGGCAAAGGACCGTTCAGAACAAACAATTAGAAAGTCCATTGCGAATTCATTTTGTTTTGGGATGTATAGTGAATCAGGCGAGCAAGTCGGTTTCGCCAGAGTTGTTACAGATTTAGCTGTATTCGCCTGGCTTATGGATGTTTTTATTTTCGACGAACATCAGGGAAAGGGCTTAGGAAAACAGCTTATTACCGGTGTACTTTCCCACCATGAATTCGAGGAAATCAATAAATGGGGATTGGGAACCAAAGACGCCCATGAATTTTATAAAAAGTTCGGGTTTACATCCTTGTCCCGACCTGAAGTAATGATGGAAAGGGTGTGTAAATTGAATCAGTAAAATTAATAAATTGCGAACTACCTGATGCCTTTTCACTTTTAGATTGATATGAATTATACTCTACTAGCCAATCAATACCGCGATAACCTCCTTAACGATGTAATACCTTTTTGGCTAAAAAACTCAGCTGACCCGGAAAACGGGGGCTTCCTGACTTGTCTCGACAGGGAAGGGAAGGTATTCGATACGGATAAGTTCGTCTGGCTGCAGTTTCGGGAGATATGGTGCTTCAGCATGCTTTATAACAAGGTTGAGCAAAAACAGGAATGGCTTGATTTTGCGGTTCAAGGTGCAGAATTCATGAAAAAGCATGGAAGTGATGCTGAAGGGAACTTCTATTTTTCAATGACCCGGCAAGGTGAGCCTCTTATTCAACCTTATAATATTTTCTCGGATTGCTTTGCAGCAATGGCCTTTGCACAGCTTTTTAAGGCGACCGGCAATCAGGAATATGGCGATCTTGCAGTAAGGACTTTTAATAACATTTTAAGCAAGCGGGACAACCCTAAAGGTAAATGGCTCAAATCTTATCCGGGCACCAGGGAACTTCAGGGCTTTTCGCTGCCTATGATCTTATGCAACCTGGTACTGGAACTCGGAGATTTATTGGATAACGATCTTACAGAATCAACGATTGATCATGGATTAAATCAGGTGATGGAGGTATTCTATCAGAAAGATCTCGGTATAATACTTGAAAATGTAAGACTGGATGGTTCGTTCTCAGATACCTTCGATGGACGACTCGTGAATCCCGGCCACGGATTGGAGTCTATGTGGTTTGTTATGGATATCGCCGAACGCAGAAGTGATCCAGGCTTGATCCGCAGAGCTGTAGATATCACAATTAATATACTTGAGTATGGCTGGGACAAGGAATTTGGAGGGATATTGTATTTCATGGACGTGAAAGGTAAGCCCCCCCAGCAATTGGAATGGGACCAAAAACTATGGTGGGTTCATATGGAAACACTGATTAGTCTATTGAAAGGATATTACCACACTCATGATCAACGCTGCTGGGATTGGTTTGAAAAAGTGCATAAGTACACCTGGGAGCATTTTCCTGATCCGGAGCATGGGGAATGGTTTGGCTATTTAAACCGCCGCGGGGAGGTACTATTGCCACTAAAAGGTGGGAAATGGAAAGGATGTTTTCATGTGCCGCGGGGACTTTACCAGTGCTGGAAGACGTTAGAACGAATTGCAGAAAAGAATCAAGAACCAAGAACCAAGAACCAAGAATAAATGGCCGTCATCCCAATTTCAAGTACCACTGTCACGAAGAACCACGAACACGGTACCCCGAATTACCTGCCAGCACTTATTTCATTGGGCGTATTATATTTCATGAACGGCTTCATTACCTGCCTGAATGACACCTTGGTGCCCTTTTTTAAAGAGGGTTTTACTTTAAGCTATGCGGACTCTTCATTAGTTCAGTTTTATTTTTTTCTAACCTATGGACTGATGAGTTTTCCTGCCGGAATAATTGTCGAGAAGATTGGTTATAAGAATGGTATGGTGCTAGGTTTTGCTATCGCAGCTATTGGGGCGCTGTTATTTTATCCTGCAGCTGATATGCATCTGTACTATTTATTCCTTTGTGCGCTTTTTGTGCTGGCCATTGGCATTGTGGTATTGCAGGTAGCTTCAAACCCTTACATTACAGCATTGGGGCCCGCTCGCACGGCATCATCACGCCTTACTCTGATTCAAGCAGTTGGCTCGATCGGCACTACATCGGCCCCTTATTTTGGTGCATATTTTATTCTTTCGAAACTTGAAGAGTCTGGTACTTCAAGCGATGCAGTTAAATATCCTTATCTGGGCATCGCTGCAATGTTGATTGTAATTGCATTAGTGGTTTTCAATCTCAAATTGCCGAAAGTTAGTACTACGGCTAATACCTTCCAGTCAACAGAAGCTGAAAGACATAGCATGTTTTCGTTCCGCAATCTGAACTTCGGCGCATGGGCCATTTTCGCCTATGTCGGAGCGGAAGTCTCGATAGGTACCTTTCTTACGAATTATATTTCAGATACTTTAACCTTGCCAATCGACACGGCCAACACATATGTCACATATTATTGGGGCAGTATGTTGGTAGGCAGGCTTTTTGGATCTTACATTCTGCAGCGGATAAAACCATCACTGGTGTTGACAGTGTGCGCGGCAGGAGCAGTTCTGCTCGTGGCAATTTCTATTAGTACAGCCGGTACAACAGCGGTATGGTCGATGATAGGTGTTGGACTCTTCAATTCTGTAATGTTTGCAATCATTTTTTCTCTTTCGGTAGAGGGCTTAGGTAAATACACTACAAAAGCTTCAGGTATATTGTCAACAGCAATAGCAGGGGGTGCAATTGTTTCTTTCTCTCAAGGCTATCTGAAAGATCATTACTCCTGGGCCATTGCTTTTATGCTACCATTAGTTTGTTACGTTTATATTATGTTCTTCGGGATTAACGGCTACAAACCTAAATTGAAATTGACATGAGAAGAAGAAATTTCATTGCCTTAACAACAATAGGAGCTACCGGCATGGCAGCTTTTGGGATTCCAGCTACAGGCCAGATTTCATCCGCCAGTCAGTTTAGCTTGAGTTCTGAGTTGAAGGCAGACGTTGTAATTGCCGGCGGCGGAGTAGGAGGATGTGCCGCAGCCCTTTCTGCTCTCCGTAACGGGCTCTCAGTTATTATGACCGAGGAAACAGATTGGATAGGGGGGCAACTTACTTCGCAGGGTGTTCCTCCAGACGAACATATTTGGATTGAGACGCACGGTGCCCCGGCGTCATACCGTAAGTATAGAAGTGCTGTAAGAAACTATTATAAAGCATATTACCCAGTCACACCTCAAGCAAAATCCAAGGCAAACCTTAACCCCGGCAACGCGGCTGTTTCTGAACTTTGTCATGAGCCCAGAGTTTCGCTTGCAGTTTTGAATGAAATGCTAGCTCCTTTTATCAGTTCGGGCAGACTGATCCTGATGACAGAGCACAAGGTTAGGACGGCCGACTATTCCGGTAACAAGGTGAGTGCTCTGAAAGTTTTCAGCTTACAATCGGGTAAAGAGACAGTGCTTACAGCTCCTTACTTCGTTGATGCAACTGAAATGGGTGACTTGCTTCCCCTAACAGGGACAGAATTTGTTACCGGAACTGAGTCACGTAAGGAAACCCGCGAGCTGCATGCGCCAGAAAAAGCAGATCCCGATAATCATCAGGCCTTCACCATGTGTTTTGCCATGGATTACTTTCCGGGAACAAATAATGTTCGCGACAAGCCTTATGAATATGATTTCTGGAAAAATCTTGTTCCTGAAATGACCCCTGCCTGGCCGGGAAAATTGCTCGATCTTAGCTATTCGAATCCTAAAACTCTTGAGAAAAAACCGCTCGGGTTTAATCCCGATGGCAGCTCAACCAACCCATACCTCAACCTTTGGAACTACAGACGCATTCTGGCAAAAAATAATTTCGCACCCGGAGCATATGTTGGCGATATTTCAACCGTTAACTGGCCGCAAAACGATTATACCCTCGGCAACCTTGTCGGGGTTACGCAAAAGGAATTTGACCAACATGTTAATCGCGCAAAACAATTAAGCCTTTCGCTTTTTTACTGGCTTCAAACAGAAGCGCCGAGGCCAGATGGAAAGCAGGGCTGGCCGGGCTTAAGACTCAGAAACGACATCATGGGAACGGAAGATGGCCTTGCGAAATACCCCTATATACGCGAGTCGAGACGTATAAAAGCTCTGTTCACTGTATTGGAAGAACATGTGGGCCAGGCCAACCGTGTTCAGGTTGCAGGCGCTGAAGCTGGAAAGAAAGCCGCGACTTTTTATGACAGCGTAGGAGTTGGATACTATCATATTGATTTGCATCCCAGCAGCCGCAATCAAAATTATATTGACTTTGCTTCATTGCCTTTTCAAATCCCTTTGGGCGCATTATTACCAAATCGCATGGAGAACCTTTTGCCAGCCTGCAAGAATATAGGGACAACGCACATTACAAACGGCTGTTACAGACTTCATCCGGTTGAGTGGAGCATTGGTGAGACTGTGGGATTACTAGTCGCCTACGGGCTTAAAAACGGTCTGGTTCCATATCAAATAAGGGAGGGAAAGGAATTGCTAGCGAAATTTCAGGAGTTCATCCGATCTCAGGGCGTTGAAACACAATGGAAAGGTTGAGAATTTGTTGCAGTTAGTGAACAAAAAAGTAGTTTCACTAACTAATATTAGTTAAATAGAATAATTATATAAAATTCATAATAATCTCATTATATATTATTTATATAAGTTTATAATAAGATAGAAATTGGTACTGTGCCAATGTGTCACGTTCGAAAATTACATTTGCAATCCGATCTCAATATCCAGTTAATTTCTTCTCACCATACGCCATCCTTATACCCGGGATACTAGAGATAAATTATTAATCGCTGGTTTAATTTCTTATATTTAGAGATCTAATATACCAGAACTCTTAGTGTCTTAAGGTTATATTCGACTTCACTAGTCGAGAATGTCGTTGATTTTAGCTGAGGTGTCGAATACAATATTGAAGGAGAATTCAGACCCCTTACCTACTGTAAGTTGAAGACAATCCTATTAATAGCCTTCTTATCAAAAAGATATTCTTTAACTGGGATAATCAGCCAGAATTTGCTTCTAATGGTTATGAAGCCTTGGCAAAACTGGAAGCGGGGGTTTTCGATGTAATTCTTATGGATATTCACATGCCCTTGTTAGATGGTTACGCGACTACAAAACATATAAGAAATTTGTCGGATATTTCGAAGTCAGCAATTCCAATTATAGCATTAACAGCTTCTGTGTCAAATGACCTCTTTTCGAAAATCCGGGAGGCTGGTATGAATGATTACATCAGTAAACCATTTAACTCAGACGATTTGTACAGGAAGCTGAAAAATATAAAAGTCACCTCTCCAAAGCCATTGGCGGAAGGCACCTACCAGAACGAATGATATTACCCTCGCTTATTATCGGATTTAAATTTTGGAGGCGATTACTACAACAAAAAATACGAAGCTTGAAAAGCTAACTACTAACAACTAAATAATAACATAAAAGCACGAAGTTTAAATCTACTCCGTGCTTTTATGAACTTATAAATTGTCTTTTAACTTGAAAGCGGAGGACCGACCGGTACGGTAATCTTTTGCTTTGTTGTTGGATAGATGAATTTCTTGGCAGTAAATGTTGAAGTTAGGTATTCACCATGGTGAATTTTACCACTCATGTCATTGCCATTAACCGTTCCAGAGAAAGTGAATGGAACATTATCGGCCATCATCCTCGAAGCGCTTTGGAATTTAATCTCGTTCCCTTCGATAGTACCCACTAATTCATTGGTAGTGAAAGTTCCCTGATGCGATCCCTTCATAAAATTACCATCCTGAGCTTCAATAATAAATTTATGCGCACTTTTTTCATTGAAGTAATCAACGGTCACATCCCAACGCCCTTTCAGATCCGCTGATGGTGCCGCCATTGTATCTGTAAGTGGCGGGCGTTTCATATTTAAAGCAGCAAAAATACGGTCTCCAACAATTTTATCATCACCTGGTTGCATCATCCAGGCAGCTAATGATATATAGGTTGTCGGGCTTGCTGTTGAAGTGGCAGTGGTTGCACCGCCGCCGCCAGCACCATTGCCTGCACTCATTGCAATGCGTGGCTTGGTGGTAGATAAATAAGTGGAAATATCCGGACCTGTAGCATTGAACTTATTAGGATCCCATGAAATAGTAAGGTTAGGTGTTCTGTTATCAAGGCCCAGCGGTTGTCGAATGTCAGCCGTAATTCCTGGAATTGCAGAAACGCGTTTTGCTATGTTTTCAAGGTAACTTGTCCACAAAAGTTCTTCTTTAGGATGGTCACGTTTTGTCCAGGCTTCTACGGCCGCTAACATACCGATCTGTTCTTCTTTACCTACTTTATTGTCTCGGGCAGGACCGTGATGTGGTGCACTTGCCTGCCAGGCAGCCATTAGTATTTTTTTATCACCTAGTAGTAAACCCGCGCTTTGAGGCCCGCGGATTGCTTTACCTCCGCTGTATGCTACAACTGTTGCACCATTGGCAAGGTGAACGTTGGGATTAAGAGTTAACGCCTCTGCCGCAGCATCTACAAGCACCGGTACGCCTTTGGCCTTTGCTGCCATTGAAACAGCTTTTACAGATAATGGACCTGTTTCATCCTTGTCGCCCGACATCATATAAACCATGGCTGTACGGGGGTTTATTGCGTCTTCCAGTTCTTTCTGGGTATTTACTGTAATGATTTTGACACCTACATTCCGTACGGCATGATCATATGTGTTTCGTGAGCCTCTCGGAATAATCACCTCGTTTTTGTCAATACCGGTAAGATCAGGAATACGAACAAGTTTTTCAGGATTACCGCCAGTTACTGCAGCGATGGTCACCAACTTCATACCACCCGCGCAACCAGATGAAACAACACCCCACTCTGCACCACTAAGCTCAGCAAGCCTTTGGCCTACGCCCATTGCGAGTTCATCTAGCTGAACGTAGTAATTGCTTGCAAACTGCATAGCCTCTTTTGCTTCAGGAATAATTGTCGAAGCTCCGATAATAGTAAATGTACCACGGCAGTTGATTACTGGCTCTACCCCGATTGATTGATAGACCTGAGCACCAGCTTTGAGCTCGACAGAAGATTCCCCACCCAGCATTCCAAGCAGGCCAGCACCTTCAGCAGCATTTGCAGACCTCGCGCTTCCAACTACTCCGCCTGCTAAAGGCAGTAGCGTTAGACCTTTAATAACGTCTCTACGTTTCATTTAATTTTAGTTTATTTAGTTATATGGAGATTAGTTTAGTTGGGATTTTCTCTTCCGGCTGATCGAGTTAACTAATTTATGGACTTAAGCAGTCAAAAAACCTTAAAGTAAGTAGAATTAATGTTACAAGTCTACATGAATTTATTATTTAGTGGGTTCCTATTCACAAATTCCTCCCAGTTCCTTTTCAAAACAAATGCTGTTTTCCACACCTGCATACTGGCCATAATTCTGCACGACTTTGTACCCGCTTTTAAAGTACAATGCTATCGCCTCGGGCTGCTTATTGCCAGTTTCTAAAATACATTTCTTATAAGATAATTCTGCTGACCATCGTTCAAGTTCACGAAGTACTGTGCTGGCAATTCCCTTTCCCCTGCTTGCAGGAGCAGTGTACATACGTTTAACTTCCATGCTATCTGATGTAAGTTTTTTGATCGAACCACAACCCACCGGCCTATTATCGTCGTAGGCAATAACAACATGATTTATCATGTCAACTTTATTGAACTGCGCATAAAATGCATGTTCTGAACCGTCTCTTATTGCCAAGTCTTCGTCGAGGTAAGTTATCAGTTCCCGGAAATCCTGGTTTGCTGAATTTGTACGAATAATTGTGATCATAATCTTTTTATTGAAGAGTCTGGATTATTTATGGCTTATATCTCACTAGCCATAGCGGGATCACTTATACTATGCTGACCAGTTTCAATTCTTCCCGCAAATCGGTTCATATAGGAACTTCCTGATTTTACAGAGAAATCGTACCAATTGCCGCTGCTTTTTAACGTCCACTCCATTTTTTTGTTTTTCCCTGGTTCAAGTTCAAATGCAGATGGCACTGTATGACCATACGCATTTGAAGTAAGACTAATCCCTATAGGAGTATTACCACGGTTATCTATTCTAGCTAAAATAGTACCTTTTCTGTAATTGTAACTTAAAAAAATGTCAGGTTCAGATACCAATATACTACCAGTAAACTTCTGGAAATACCCGTTAGGTCCGTATATTTCCAGATCATATGTACCATTATTTTCAGATAAGTTCCATTCATCAGAAACAGATTTATCCGCTTCTACCGTGTAACGCCTCGGAATCCGCTCGAGATGGGCAAGATCATAAACATGGTAAACGGCACCCACAGAACCTTTATTTTCAAATAACAAACGAACCTTATTTTCCTCTTTTAATTTAGTCAGGCTGGCTTGCAGCCTATAAGGAAGTGCTCTTGAAAAACGTGTACCTTTCTCCTGGTAAAGCGGCGTAGCAACACTTGGCGCCTCTGCATTTGGCAATAATTTTGAAACTGCATCAAGCGATGCATGGTCTACCGTAGAAGGCATCTTGGGGAAAATCGGATCATTTGGCCGGATAAAATCAAACGCAGATGTTAAATCGCTGCTCACAGCCCTGTGCCACGGACTAATGGCTGGTATAATTATCCCGAAACGTTTTTCTATAAACTGGCCTACGGAAGTATGGTCGGCTACCTGTGAATCTACCCAGCCTCCTTTACTCCAGGGAGAAATGATGTACATCGGTACACGCGGGCCCATTCCCCAGGGTCTTATATGACCTGAAATTGTGTCTCTTTTATCCTGGTAGATTCGAGTCTTTGCCCGTTCAGTAGGGTTTGGCGAGTCAGCGGTGAAGGGATTCGGAAATGCAGAAGTCCCCTTATCGTTATCGAAATACATACCAGCCAGATCGATTGTCGATTTTCCTGCCAGAGTATTATCTAAGTTATAGGATGGTACAGCCGGCGCCGGAATATGATCAAAAAGCCCGTCATTCTCATCGAAAGTTAGAAAGAAAGCAGTTTTACTCCATACTTCGGGATTGGCAGTAATTGCCGATAACACTTCATGAGTAAAATCTGCGCCCCTGTAAGGACTTGAAGGTGCCCCCGGATGTTCAGAATTCAACTGGGAAGGAAGTACCCAGCTTACTTGAGGAAGCGTATTATTCCTGACCTGATCCTCCAAATCTTTTATTGACCAGTGCCGCATGCCGTTCTCATAAATGGGGGACCCCGGCTTTGCACTTCTGAAACTCTCGAAAGCCAGACATCCATGCATTGCGCCAGTCCAGTTATTATTAGGATCCTGGTATATTCGCCAGCTTATTCCGGCCTTTTCGAGGACATCAGGAATTGTGGGCCACTGGAATGCATTGCCGCGATATGAGTAACCGGGATCGGGCATTTTTCCACGGATCCAGCATCTTACATTTACCGGCTCAGAGTCCTGATCTGTGCAATTAATTCCCCGTGCCCTTTTTTCAGGATCGAAATTAGACCCCGACCAAAATACTATGCGGTTTGGGTCTGTACCAGTTGCAACTGAACAATGGTAAGCATCGCTGATTGTAAAGGATTCTGCAAGAGCATATTGAAAAGGAATTTCCTCCCGGGTGTAGTAAGCCATCGAATTTGGCGTTTTAAACATCGGCCAGAATCCATATTTACCCTGATTCCATGCCGCCTGCATATCCTGGAAGTCATGAGGTGTTCCAGCTATCAAGGCTGCATTAGAAGTATTTTTATTCGCGTGGTAGGGTGGGATAATCCTTTCACCGTCTGATTGAAAGAATGCACGCTTGCCACCTTCTAATGGGATTGGAAAGCGGTCTCCGAAGCCTCTTACACCACGCATAGTACCGAAATAATGATCAAAAGATCGGTTTTCCTGCATCAGAATAACGATGTGTTCCACATCGCGGATAGATTGCGATGCATTATGTGCTTCAACTGCTAGGGCGTCCTGCAACCACGATGACCAAATAGCTGAAGCGGCTGCAGCGCCCGCTGATAGTTTGATGAATTTTCTTCTGTTAACTTTCGGCATCTTCATTTATCTATAACCTTTTTCATGGTATGAAATTTCATCCAGGTAATCATCCGTGAATTTAGGGCTTATTATTTTCTTTGGATATGGAATGTATTATGAAATTAGGCTTATTGTCCGGGCATAGGGGCTGAGCTTATCGCATTTAAGTCCCAAACAATTCTCCCTTTCCTGATGGTAAGTTCGACTTCGAGCTTTTGCTTCCCTCTGATGGCGATTCCATTTGAGTCCGAAAACTCAAAATCTCCGGTTCTCAGGTTGAATACTGCTATATCAGCTTCCGTCCCTTCACTCAGATTTCCTAGCTCCGTTCTTTTGATCACATTCGCTGGTTTCCAGGTAGATGCATTAATCACGTCAGGCAAAGTTGGTTTTAATATCGACAATTGCCTGTTTGTGTTCCAACATTCTGCCGTCGGGTCCAACTTCACGGTCATATCGATAAACATGGGTAAAAATATCACCGGGCCTGAGATGTTTCATGAAAAGTTCTTGTATCGGAAGGGGAGGATTAGCCTTTCCAAAATCAACCATAACCGGGATGTCAGCCAGGTTACCCGCTTCGACTGCTTTATCTGCCGGCACCCAGTCGTGCCCTATATAATGCGCAATTTTCACGCCTACAATAAAGCTTTTGTGCTTATTTGCAACACTTGCAGTAAGTTTAGCATCTATATCTGCCGTATTCTGCTCATAAGCTACGATGTCGTGCATGCCTTCATATATTAATAAATGACAAAACACGGGTTTGTGATACATCAATCACATTTTTATTGAAAATATCGAAATTCTTCCGGCCTGCACCTCCTGCATCAACTATTGTTGTAACACCAGAACGAAACGTAAAGCTATCCGACGGCAGTGCTTCCAGTCCATTGCTCAGGTAGTTGTCTGGTTCTGTCCCATGAAAAACATGGCCATGAATGTCGATTAAGCCTGGGGTAACGTATAATCCCATGACATTAACCGTTCTTTTAGCCGAACTAGTCGGGATATCCGATGCTACCTTGAAGATTTTCCCGGCAACGGGAGCTACATCCATTTTTAAATTGATGTTATTTTTCGGGTCGATCACGTGACCGCCCTTTAGAAGAAGATCAATTTCCTGTGCCTGGGAGCTTAAAATAGATGTCAGCAATAGATAGGCTATAACAAACATCTTTCTGTTAAATTTTTTGTAGCTGCTAATTTCCATAGGACTAAATTGTCATCTGATATAATTAGTGTAATTAGTATGAACCGGAATTGTAGAATTGGTTATCTAGTCTATCCGGCAACTATCATGGTACGAACTTGCTGCAAATCCTGGTTTTGCAATCTGGCGTAGTACAAGCCCGGGACATATCCCGGATTATCGAACATGACGGAGAACTCACCTGTTTGAGTGACCTTGTCCAATACAGTTCCCATCAGACGGCCCTGAATATCAAAAATTTGAATTGAAACATGGCCTCCTTTGGACTTGTAGATAATATTTGTGTAAGACTGAAATGGATTAGGATAATTTGATATTAACATTCTTTCGTTCTCAGCATTGAGATTGGCTATTGAGCTGGCACTACATCCAACTCTGCTGCTGAGGATAGGAAGGCTTTGAAAATTTTTCAACATGACAGTATCGAGCGTAGCTGTAGGAACGCAAAACCACTTTTCAAGAATCGACCCGTAAATGGAACGGAAATCGTATTGCATTGGAAGGTTGTCGTTGGCATTCACACTGCCCGGTATTATTGGATTCTTCCCGAGCACACCATTCTCTACATAATCACCAAATAAAAACAGCGGCGCTGCTGCACCATGATCAGTTCCACCGCTTGAATTTGACTGTATTCTTCTGCCAAACTCAGAGAAAGTCATCCCGATCACTCTTTTAGAGGCATTTTGGAGCTTCAGGTCGTCCATAAAGGCTTTGATCGCATCGCTTACTTTTAATAATAAATTGGCGTGTGCACCGGTTTCTGTTGCGCCAGTATTAACCTGCCCCGCGTGGGTATCAAAGCCACCTATGTTAACCATGTAAATTCGGGTTTTCAATCCTCCGGCAATCAGGCGTGATACAATTTTCAACTGATCCGCAAGTGAGTTTCCTGTGGGATAAGTTCCCTGAACCTTAACTTTGGCCGCCGCCGCCTTAATAACAGTTGCATACTGCTGTGTCTGCTGAGAAACCTGCCGAACGTATGTTAGCTCTTTCCCCGCATTGGTATTAGGAGCAGGATCCTGAATGCCGTTTATCAGGTTGTAAAAGTTAACGGGGTCGGAGATTGCCATTCCCATTCCGACAGAAGGCCCCTGAAAAGCAGGCGAAATGAATGATCCGATCTGTATGGCAAGTGGGTCTGGCATTGCAGTTGTTGGGTAACCAATTGGGTAACCTTTAAACTCCTGATCCAGGTACCGGCCTGTCCAGCCTGAATTGATCATCTGGTTTGAATCTGAAGCCGTGAGCCAGATATCTGTTGCCCTGAAATGGCTAAAACTCGGTTGAGGATATCCTACCGACTGGATAACATTTAATTTGCCCTCTTTATACAAAGTGCCAAGCCCCTGCATTGAAGGATGAAGTCCGGTATTATAATTACCAAGCTTTATGATTTTCTTTTCCGGTAAAATAATATTCGACCTGGCTTTAAAAAGATTAGAATACTGATCAAGAGGGATAACTGTGTTTAGCCCGTCATTTCCTCCGTTCATCTGAATAAGGACAAGGACATGGTCTGACTCTTCTCCGGCAGCAGTTAGAGCTGAGATTAATGGTGATGCTCCGAATGCTTTGAATGTCATTCCGTTAATTAGCGAGGGTAATACAACCCCCGCCGGAATAGCCTTTGCCAGAAAATCTCTCCTCTTCATGATAGCTGATATTCTGCAAGGTTCATCATGTACTTGAACATGCCTACCAAACGTGTGTTAACTATATTTTTCTTAGATACATTACCCGGATCATTTTTATGCTCAGTCCAGGCAATTGTCCAATAATAATCCATTGCCTGATTACTTAAAAGGATACTCTTTAAAAAAGTCTTAGTAGCAGGCGATACATCAATCCTGTACAATTGCTCCAGGGCCTCATTTATCAACGCGTTGGGATCTGCAGGGTTGGCAAATTTTGATGTGTATGCTATCGGGTCGATTACTATTTTTTGATTATTTCGTGTGTAACCAGTTGAAATGAAACGATCTGAAAAAACAT
Source organism: Daejeonella sp. (assembly GCF_046590655.1). GTDB lineage: Bacteria > Bacteroidota > Bacteroidia > Sphingobacteriales > Sphingobacteriaceae > Daejeonella. The sequence goes on along the minus strand of NZ_JBKJUM010000030.1, from coordinate 17,454 downwards.
TTCTTTTTAATATGGTATCTGAATTAATCCATAGTTCGTAAAATTGAGGTTCCTGATAATAAGCGGGCCAGCCAGAAACATCAGGGGGATCTCCCACATCCTGTTGGAAAGTCGCGATCTGATTTTTCAAATAAGCCCACATATAATATTGATTGATATAATCTCCTTTAATTGGGAAGGTGATTTCGAATTCCCGGCATAAACCCACCGTGAAGTCTAGTGGACTCTTGATCATGCATCCCCTATTCTGTGTCAAAAAGAAATGTTCACTGCTAAACATCGCTTGCAGAACCGGTTTGATCTCATAGTTGCTTTGCCTGAAAAGTTCGGCAAGAGGTGCGATAAACGAACCTTCGATGGCTGGGGTTATGTCGTAATAAATAAAAAACCTGTATAACCGGCGGCAGATATATAAGCTTACTTCATTTTGAAGGAATATCATATTAAGCATGTCGTCCAGCTCTTTTGAGCCGTTGACCCCGGTCTGGCCTTTGATAATGGTGTTGTTGTAGAAAGACGAAAATTGCTTATCAGTAGTATCGTGCCTTGTGGCATCAAAAGTTGATGTAATAGCATTGGCGTCAACCCTATATCCGGTCAATACTTTCGCAGCAGCCTTCACGTCTGGTTCTGTATATCCGGACCCTGGTCCCTTTCCAAGGGTAAAAAGTTCCTGTAGTTCCCTCGCATAGTTTTCATCGGGAGCCGTTTTTGTGTTTAGATATCCATTCAGATATCTGAGCATCCCCGGGTCCAGGCTGATTAATTTAACTAATTGTCTGAAGTTGCCGTAACAATAAGTCCTGAACAAAGCGTTGGTTTTGTAAGAATATCTGGCATCCCCAACAGTTGCTGTCTCCGTTGCAAAGTGATTATGCCAGAAAAGAACCATTTTTTCACGCAGAGTGGGCGCTTGTTCAAGCATCATCCCTGTCCACCAGGATGTAAATGAACCTGTACGTCTTGAATTTATAGTTCCGTCGCCATATGGAGCGTTTACCCATGGTAGGCCGTTCGGCACATTTGGGTCGGTGATGGTGGCATCGTTGTAGTTATTAACCGGAGGAGTTACTGCCATCTCATTTCCCAGCAAGCTATTGACTACTTCATTTAGTGCTTTCCCGGAATAAATAGTGAGGTCTAATTTCTTAACACCAAATAGCGTCCGCTTGAGTAAATGAATAAGCTCGGGTCTCCCAAACGTACCGGTGAAAGCTTTTACAGGCATATTAATTTGTTACTCAATTCCACTTTTAGAAGAAATGCAGCTTCCGGTTGATTCATAGGTGTCCAGAATATTTTTTGTTCTATAAATATATAGTAAATATATTTATAAATTGATAGAACCGTTTTGGTTTTAGAGGTAATTGAAAGCAATATAGAGCATCGCAAACGAAATTATTTGAGAAGTTCAACGATTTTGAACTATTTATGTTACAAATAGATATTAAAAAATTTAATTATTTTAGTTCGATCAAAAGCAAACTTATGGCCACTTACAAACTTAAAATCAATGGCAAAACACTCCAGGCTGATGTTGAACCAGATACTCCACTCTTATGGGTACTTCGCGATAATTTTAGATTGGTTGGTACAAAATACGGCTGTGGCATCGCGCAATGTGGTGCATGTATGGTACATATTAATGGCTCCGCTGTCCCTTCATGCGTGTTTCCGGTATCCGCAGTAGGGAATTCCCCGGTCCTTACTATTGAAGGGTTGTCTGAAAAAGGAGATCACCCTTTACAATTAGCGTGGGATGAAATTGACGTTGCTCAATGTGGGTATTGTCAGGCGGGTCAAATAATGTCAGCTGCAGCTTTGCTTAAGAAAAATCCGAAGCCCACGGACGAAGAAATTGCTAATACTATGCATACCAATATTTGTCGCTGTGGAGCCTACCACCGCATCCGGGAGGCTGTCAAACTAGCAAGTACTAAAGCTTGAGCATATGGAAAATATAACTAAAAACAGCAGGCGTGATTTTTTAAAAATGACCGCTATCACTAGTGGTGGACTGGTGCTGGGATTTAACTGGTTGAATGTTGATGCTGCCCCCGTTATCGTTTCGGATTCAGCAATCGCAGCTGGAAATATTGGATTTAATAGCTACTTGTCTATAGCTTCTGATGGCATTGTGACAATTATGTCCCCTAATCCGGAACTTGGCCAAAATATTCTAACCTCTTTTCCAATGATTGTAGCTGAAGAACTTGAAGCCGACTGGACCAAAGTGAAAGTTTTACAAGCTAATCTGGACAATAAATTTGATCGTCAGCTTACCGGCGGTAGTGGAGCAGTTCCGCACTCCTGGAAACTATTACGGACGGCCGGAGCAACAGCGAAAGCAATGCTTATTCAGGCTGCAGCGCAGAAATGGGGAGTACCTACAGCAGAATGTACTGCTTCAGTAGGTTTTGTAAGTCATGGTAGTTCAGGTAAAAAGTTGGGATATGGTGATCTTGCTGAGGCTGCGTCTAAAATCGCTGTACCTACGGACGTAAAATTAAAAGACAGAAAAGATTTTAAGCTTATTGGAACCCGTGTTAGAAACGTTGCGAACAAAGATATTGTTACCGGGAAACCTCTTTTTGGTCTTGATTTCTATCGTGATGGTATGCTTTTCGCAATGATACAAAGGCCTGAATCTTTCGGAATGAAAGTAAAGTCGGTAGACTCGGCGGCCGCCAGGGCAATGCCAGGAATTGTTGATGTTGTGAGCTTTAAAAATTATGTAGCTGTAGTTGGTAAGTCGACATGGCAGGTTTTAAAAGCCAGAAAACTTCTCAAGATAGAATACGAAAAGGAAGGTGCGATTGAAAATACAGATGATCATAATAAATTATTTTTATCCCTGATGGATTCTGGTGCTGCCACTGTTCGCCGTAAGGATGGAGATGTCGACACTGCCTTCAAAAATGCTGCAAAAGTTGTAAAGGGAGATTACCAATGTCCTTTCCTTTCTCACAGCCCGATGGAACCTATGAACTTCTTCGCTGATGTTAAACCAGATGGCATCGAATTGGTTGGACCGACTCAGACTCCTGCCAGGGCCCGTACCCAGGTTTCGCAGCTTCTTAAAGTTCCTGAAGAAAAAATTACCCTTCAACTTACCCGTCTTGGAGGCGGCTTCGGCAGACGGCTGCAAAACGATTACGTAGTCGAAGCTGCGGAGTTGTCGAGCATAATGAAAGCACCTATTAAATTGATATGGACTAAAGAAGACGATATGACTGGAGGCGTTTATCGCCCAGCTGTTCGTTATCGTTTTGAAGCTGCATTAGATGCTGCCGGTAATATGATCGGTTATAAATTAAGAGGTGTCGGAATCAATGCAGGAAACTCAACCAGGGAGCATAACTTCCCTTCTGGTGCTGTTGATAACGTATTAATAGATTCCGTAGAGCATAAATCGCCAATTACAACCGGAGCATGGCGTGCCCCTATCACTAACTTCCTTGCTTACGCAGAACAGTCTTTCCTTGATGAAGTGGCCCAAGCGGCAGGTAAAGATCCTGTGGCTTTTAGACTTGAGCTTCTTGAAAAAGCGAAAGCGAAACCTGTTGGCGAAATGCGCTACGATATTAATCGGATGATTGGCGTAATCAAACTTGCCGCTGAAAAGTCGGCCTGGGGTAAGAACAAAAATGTTTCACAGGGTTTCAGCGTCTATTTCTCGCATGCTTCTTATGTGGCGCAGGTTGCCGACGTTGTGATGCAAGGTGGAATTCCGGTAGTTAAGAAGATATATGCAGTTGCAGACTGTGGTCAGGTAGTTAATTATGGTGGCGCCCGCCAGCAGGTAATGGGTGGGGTCGTGGACGGACTTGGGCACGCTATGTACAGCAAACTCAGCTTTAAAGACGGTGCCGCAGAACAAAAAAATTATAATACCTACCGTCTGATTAGAATGAAAGAGATTCCGGAAATTGAAACCTATTTCGTTGACAATGGAATAGATCCAACGGGACTGGGCGAGCCCGCCCTTCCTCCAACCGGCGGAGCAGTAGCAAACGCTATCTTCAAGGCGACAGGTAAACGATTAAGAAGTCAGCCGTTTACAGATGAGGATGTATTTAAAGCGATAAGTTAACCGTAATAACAAATTACGAATACTTCGATTAAAGGAAACCGGCTTTGTGAAAGGCTGGTTTCTTTAATGAACATAGGGCGTATTCGAACTGGCAACCCATTTCTACTATGGCCTTAGTACATCCAATACCGGAAAATCTTAAAAATTTCTAACATAATGTTTAGCTTTAAGCCAAATAATAAGTTCTATATATGAAGTGTCCAAACTGCCAAACAACATTGCTGATTGCCGATAAAAAAGGAATAGAAATAGATTATTGCCCTGACTGCCGGGGTATCTGGCTTGACCGGGGGGAATTAGAAAAGATAACTGAGAGATCTGCTGAACATTATTCTAAACGTGAGAATTACGAAGCTGATGTCAAAAAGTATGAATACAATAAGCAAGACGACGATCATAACCGTGCTCATCCCCATAAAAAGAAGAAGTCGTTTTTAGATGATATGTTTGACTTTTAGGGATTTTGCTTGTTAGCCTTATTACTTAATGGTAAACTGCCGGTGATAAAATTTATATTTACCCGCGGGCTTATCTTTTAACAAATCACGATCGAATAGGCGGTTTAGATTGTTTCCGGCAAGGTGAAATCCAATTAATTATGCCATTCTACCTGCAACTTTTTTATGACCTGAAAGGAAATTCAGTATTTTACTTATCAATAACTGTATTCTGACTTACCTAAACTCATTTTGTGAATTCTTACATTTGTTTTTTAAGACAAATACACGCAGGCCTATGAAATCTGATTGATCTGGGCAATATTACGAAAGAGATGCTAATTGATATTTTAAGAATAGCCTATTGCGAAGTGGCTTCTAAACGACTTGCTGATCCAATATTGCAGGCTGATGACGCTTTTGATATATGACTACAACCGAGCCCAAATTACCTTGTATTTTCAACTGGAGTGGGGGCAAGGACAGTGCACTCGCACTATATCATTGCCTGAAAAATCCGGCATTGGATATAAGATACCTGGTTACTACTATAAACAATAGTGCGAACAGGATTTCCATGCACGGAGTTCGTGAAGAGCTTTTAATTCGTCAGGCGGCATCAATAGGAATACCCTTATATCAAATTAGGCTGCCGGAAATGCCGGAGATGAAAGATTATGATGATGCCATGCGGGAGCATCTCCAGAAATTTGAAAATGAAGGCATTACGCATTCGATATTTGGAGACATTTTTCTGGAGGATTTAAGAAGGTATCGGGAAGATCGGTTAGCAGAGGTAGGATTAAAGGCCATTTTCCCCTTATGGAAAAGGGATACGACAGAGCTTATTTATGAATTTCTAGATTTGGGTTTTCGTACTATAATAGTTTGTACTCAACACCACCTTAATGAATTAACGGGAAAGGAGATCACCAAAGAGCTAATTTCTGAATTTCCGGATGATATAGACGTGTGCGGTGAGAATGGAGAATTTCATACTTTTGTGTTCGAAGGTCCCATATTCAATCATCCTGTAGTTTTTGATATCGGGGAGAAGGTCTTTAAGGAATTAAAGGCTCCAAAGAACGCAGATGAGAGCTGCACATCAGACAACACAGCTTTAGACGGAAAATTCGGATTCTGGTACACGGATCTATTACCCAGTGGTCTCGCACCAACAAACGTCACCATATCAGCCAGATGATTGGATTTCTCTCAAATTATTTCTAACTTTGCAAAATTATTTTGAAGGTGTAATGCTTTCATTAAAGCATATCATCATGAAAAAAATAGTTGACTACCGGAAACTACTTGAGGTAGATAAAAATGCAGATTTGCAAACCTTGAAATCAGTCTACAGAACGCTGATGAAAACGTGGCATCCTGATAAATTCACCGAATCTCCCGAAGCAAGGCGGGAAGCCGAAGAGAAAAGTAAAACCATAATAGAAGCCTACCATTTCCTGGTTAGTATTGCGCCCGAAACTCGCAATCAGTCCTTTGCAGAATATACCATAACCACAGCAACTTCAATGATTGTTGATTATGAGTACCATCAACAGGTACTCAAAGTAAGTTTTGCAGACGGGAATGTTTATGAATATTTCGATGTTCCTAAAGCTGTTTATGTAAAACTTATTAATGCAGAAACTCCCGGTCGTTTTGCCAGAAGGCACATCTATAATAACTTTGTATACAGAAGCACAAGCAGGATCGCAGCAAGCGTATAAGAGTTTATTTGATTTCCGAAAGTAAGTTTTCTATATAAACATACTGAATGGTATTTATCACGGATATCATTTATATAATCAAGCGTCGGGATAAGGTTTCCATTCACTTCCTAACATGTAGATCCTGATTGGATTAAATTGAAGTCATAACGGTACCGCCACAAATACCGGTTAGGATCTTTAATAGCAGCACAAAAGTTCCCGATCTAAACCCGATCGAAGTGGCAGCTTTTTTGCCTTTTTGGGCAAAAACTACCTACCTGCCGGCAGGCAGGTATCAAAGGGCGGGACAGTATAAGGCCAAGGCTTAGATTTTCAACAAACTATTAACCTAAAATTGTCTGCTGAGAATTGCAGCAAACACAAAAAAAGCCAGTCCCAAGGAGACCGGTTTTTGATCCTTTAAAAAGGTCTTAATTATATAAAGGAAGTAGACACATTAGTAATTTTCCAGCCCTTTGTAGTGTTGGCAAGGTTTAAATAGCTCACTTTCACAAAGCCGTGATATTTCATAATTACTTTGACCATACTCGCTGAGGGAGTTGACTCTACAATACGGAATTCTGTAATACAGTTTTGTTTTACGTTTTCAGTTGAGCTCAATACGTTTAAGACTTCTGTACGGCCGTGGCTAAATATGTTTTCGCCTCTCGTATAAGTAAATTTTACATTTTTATCCAATACTTCCGGCAGCGGAGCGATTTTTCCATCTGTTACTGCCTCAATGTAAACTTTTAAAGCGTAGTTCATTTCTAGCTTTTCTTTAGCAGTACCATCAGCGGCAAATGCTGAAAATGAGATAGCGATTAGTAACGCTGCGGTGATTGTTTTTAGAGTTTTCATAATGCTTAAATTTTAAGTTTAATGTTCGTATAGTTTTGTTTTCTGCTTGTTTGGTTGATCAAAAGTATATCGCAGGAGGGCTCCCCCAAACAGCTATTAGGCAGATGGCAGATAGTTTTCGGTGAAAGACAGGAAATCCTAGGTGAATATGGGAGAGGTTTTTTTCACCGATAAGAAACGTGATTTTCGCTTATGAATGCCCTTCTCCCTCCATCATTTTCCTTGCATGGAAAACTCCTGGAATTATAGCTTCGAGCGATTCACGTGCACCGTTCGTACTTCCGGGGAGGGTTACAATGAGTGTATTTGAAATAGTCCCTGCAATAGAACGGCTCATCATGGCAAGCGGGGTACGCATTTGTCCGAAGCTGCGCATGGCTTCTGCTATTCCATCGGCGTCGCGTTCTAAGATTTCACGAACTGCATTGTTAGTGTTATCTCGCGGACCAAGACCGGTTCCGCCTGTTGTGAAAATGAACTGGACATCGTCTTTTACCCATTCCTTAATTTGGGCTTGTATGGCGTCCTTATCATCCGGAAGAACTTTATAGTATAATACTTTTGCTTTAACGTTTTCCAGCATGCCAGATACTAGCTTCCCGCTTTTATCTTCACGAATACCATTTGCTGTAGAATCCGAGCAAACCAATACAGCACATGTTGGTGTTGTTTCTATAAACCTGTTACGGTCGCTTTTGCCGCCTTTCTTTTCCAAAAGTGTAATATGGCCTATTTCCAGTTCAGTGTCGACTGGCTTTAGCATATCATAAATCTCAAGAGCAGCTACAGACACCGCGGTAAGGGTCTCCATTTCTATTCCGGTACGGCCGATAGATTTAGCTTCACCGCGGATAACAATTCCTGAACGATCTAATACGGCTGAATCAAATAAATCTGAATGAAGATCTTTGCTAAGAAACTCAAATTTGAAATCCATTGCATCAATAGTTACCGGATGGCAATGTGGAAGGAGCTGAGGTGTAAGCTTTGCACCAAGGAAACCTGCCGCACGGGCTACATCAAACAAATTGCCCTTAGGTAAGGAACCAGAATTGATCAACTGTATCGATGCCGGCGAACAAAAAATTATTCCAATTGCCCTTGCCGTACGGAGTGTGATTTGTTTGCTTGTGATGTCTCTCATGAGGACAATTATGAATTATAAATTACGAATTACTGGTCTGTTACGTTTCACCCAATGGCCACGTTCTTTATCGTTGTTGCATGGGTTCCAGGCGCCTTCGACCCTTGTGAGTTAGCGGGATGGAGTATATTTTTTGGAAAAAAAGTAATAATTGGATTATCTTCTTCATCGCATAAAGATTAATTAACAATTATCACCATTTTTTTTGAATTCAGGGCGACACCTTCAGAGGGTAACAGCACTGTTGCTAAATTAATTAAAAGACTGAATAAGAGATTCTAATTTGTTGAAGTTACCCTGCTAAGTAAGTAACAACCTTTGAGGGGGTATTTTTTTTTAATCAAAAATAGACTATTTTGCTAAATTTAAATGCGTGTTATTAGCCGCTTTATAGACACCGATTATGAGAGTTGCACTTTTTATTCCTTGTTATGTTAACCAATTATACCCTTCTGCTGCCATAGCCACGCTGGAATTGTTGCAAAAGCTTGGAGTTGAAGTATTTTACCCGGCAAAGCAAACATGCTGCGGGCAACCCATGGCAAACTCCGGATTTGAACATCTAACACAATCATGTAACGATCTGTTTATTGAGAATTTTACCGGATATGACTATGTCGTTGCACCTTCAGCAAGCTGCGTGTTGCATATTAAAGATCACCTGCATTCGCATGAAAATGAGGATGCAGCACGCGAGATCCGCGTCAGGATCTTTGAGTTAGTAGAATTTTTAACTGACGTTCTTAAGATTGAAAAATTAGATGCCCATTTCCCCCACAAGGTTGGAATGCATCAAAGTTGTCATGGTTTGCGCGGTCTTCATCTTGCGCAAATGAGTGAGCTGGTCGCGCCTCACTTCTCCAAACCACAGCATTTACTAAATATGGTGCAAGGAATAGAAATGATCTCTCTAGATAGAACGGATGAATGCTGCGGCTTCGGAGGGCTATTTTGTATTGCTGAGGAAGCTGTTTCGGTCAAAATGGGAAAAGATAGAATCACCGACCATACCAGGAATGGAGCTGAGTATATTACTTCGCCCGATCTTTCCTGCTTAATGCATATGGAGGGAATACTACAGAGAAATAACAGCAAGGTGAAGATCATCCATATTGCTGAAATATTAAATAGTTCTAAAGTTGAAATATGAAGAGCACTACAGATCACGCGGCACTGGCGGAACAATTTAATAAAGATGAAGAACGTGTTGACTGGCATGACGGCGCCCTGTGGTGGATCCGCCAGAAGCGCGACCGTTCTGCGAATTTAACTCCTCAATGGGAAGAATTGCGGGAAGCTGCATCTGCGATAAAAGGTAATGTGATCTCCAATCTTCATAATTATTTGCTAGAGTTTGAAGAAAATCTGATCAAAAATGGTGTTAGAGTATACTGGGCTTCAGATGCCGATGAACATAACCAAATTGTGTACTCCATTTTGAAGGCAAAGCAGATAACTCAAATGGTTAAAAGCAAATCCATGCTGACCGAAGAGTGCGGGCTGAATGAATACTTGCATGAAAGGGGAATAGAGGTAATCAATTCGGATCTTGGCGAATATATACAGCAGATTGACAATGAGCCACCCAGCCATATTGTTCTGCCCTGCATTCATAAAAAGAAAGAAGAAATAGGGGAACTGTTCCACGAGCATCTTGGAACGGAAAAGGGTCTTTCAGATCCCACCTTATTAACCAGAGTCGCCCGTAAGCATTTGAGAAACGTTTTTCTTACCAGGCGTGCAGCGCTGACCGGCGTTAATTTTGCAGTCGCCGAAACTGGTGAATACGTGGTTTGTACAAATGAAGGCAATGCAGATATGGGAGCGCACCTTTCTGAGGTTCAGATTGCTTCAATGGGGCTAGAAAAGCTAATCCCTGAAAGGAAGCATTTGGGCGTATTTCTGAGGCTCCTGGCACGAAGCGCTATTGGCCAGCCCATTACAATTTATTCCAGCCACTTTAAGAAACCGCGCCCCGGACAGGAAATGCATCTCATTTTGGTAGACAAAGGACGGAGCAAATTACTTGCCCGCCCGGACTTCAGAGATTCACTTAAATGCATTAAATGCGGAGGCTGTATGAACACTTGTCCTGTCTACCGAAAAAGTGGAGGTTTGAGCTACCATAATACAATTTCTGGTCCCATAGGAGCAATCCTGGCACCCAATCTTGATATGCAGCAGCATGCTGATCTGCCCTTTGCTTCGACGCTTTGCGGTTCCTGCTCTAACGTGTGCCCTGTAAAAATTCCCATTCATGACCAGCTCTATAAATGGCGACAGGTTATCGTTAAAGAAGGTTATGTAGCCAATCGCAAGACTTTCAGCATGAAGGCGATGTCGCTGACTTTTGCCTCCCCAGATATGTACCGGACAGCCGGCATAACCGGTCGCTGGATCTTAAATCATGCACCATTTGCCATCAATAACAAGTTTAATCCCTGGTATAAACAACGCGACATGCCCGGGAGCCCAAAGCAGACATTTGGAGAATGGTATAAGAAAAACGTCTTAGAAAAAACAAAGAATAATGAGTAGCAGAGAGAGTATTCTTGCGGCTGTGAAGCAAAACCAGCCCTCTTTATCACCACTTCCGGATATATCCATGTTTAAAGTATCCGAAGTGGATATAGCTTTAAAATATACCGATACATTTACCGGAATTGGAGGACAAGTCTTTACGCTTACCCTTTTGGATGCCATTAAGGAAATTATTCCCGTACACTTCGATATAAGTAAACGCATGGTGACCACATTGCAGGAATTGAGTGACATTGCGGAACTAATTTCTTTGGATGCCGAACCTCACAGCTACGATGACGTAGAACTGGCAATTATTAAAGCAAGATTTGCAGTGGCGGAAAACGGTGCAGTATGGCTTACAGAGGATGTGATGGGTCAGCGGATTATTCCTTACATCTGCCAGCATTTGGCGGTAGTAGTAACTGAAAGCAGTCTGGTTTCGACCATGCATGATGCCTATGCGAAAATTGCTTCAGAAGACTACGGTTTCGGCGGCTTCATCGGCGGACCGTCTAAAACAGCAGATATCGAGCAAGCCCTGGTTTTAGGCGCACATGGCCCTTTAAGCATGACAGTATTCCTTATAAAAGAATAATAAGCTTACGCAGTAAACCAATATGATTGATGAACGACCAGGATATAATTATCCGCGATAATTTGCGGAAGGAGTACAGTGATGTTTACACCCCTGAAGTACTTGATGCCTTATCGGCGATGGCCCATTTTAACAAAGACGTAAAGGAGTTGATGGACAAGAGGATCAAAAGAAGATCTGAACGTCAAAAAAGCAAAACACGGATTGCTTTTTACGACCCGGAGAGTTTTATTCCACGCACAAAAATTAAAGTCCAGGACGCCCGCGAAGGCAAGTTCATAGGCTCTGTAATTCCTGCAGATTTGCAGCGTCAATGGATTCAGGGAACAGGGCCGGCAGCCAAACCTACCGTAGAACTGGAGAGCAGTATCCGCAATGTGGCCTACGCACTCTTATCAGGGGCTGACGGGTGGATGTTTGACGGTGAAGATGCACTCGGCCAGATCGACAGCATGTCACTTGATAATCAGCGGAACTTAAAGCTTGCTACACGTAAGGATCCTGTTTTTCTTAAAGTAGCTGAGCAGGTCGCTCTGGAGATGAACCGTTGGTCAGAAGGATTCCTGGGATACCCGATGGTAAAAGACTGGAAAAAACAGCTTGACTTTACCACAAAAATATTTCGCTGCCGCGGATTACATCTCGACGACCGGCACATCAGGGATTCTGAAGGAGTGGCACTGGCAGCTTCAATTGCCGACCTTACCCTGTACGTGGTTAATAATTTTGACGAATTACAAAAGGCTGGATCATCCATAGTCTTGTATCTTCCAAAAATCCAAACGGCAGAAGAGGCAGCCTTATGGAATGAAATGTTAAACGCTCTCGAAAGTCATCTTGGCTTAGGAGAGGGAGCTATAAAAGTCTACCTTTTAGTTGAGCAGCTTGAAGCGACCCATATGTTAATGGAGATCCGTGCAGTACTTGGAAAACATTTCTTAGGATACAATACCGGACGATGGGATTATATTAACAGTGTTTCTGATGCGATGGCATGGAATAAAACTTTCATTAACCCCAATATCGAGTCGATAACTATGACATATGGCTATATGCGTAATTACGAGGACCGGGTTAGACGCGCTGTAAATACTCCTGACCTAAACGGTAATTACGCATTATGGCAGGGTGGGATGGAGCCCAATATCCCGGTGGGTTCGGCCGAGGGTGTTTCTTCAAGTATGCAAAAAGCTATAGCGGGGGCGGAGCGCGAACAACGCGAAGGTGCCAGTGGTAAATGGGTAGCACACTGGAAAATGGTAAATATCGTAAGGCCTGTTTGGGAGAAAATCGGCCAGTCGAACCAGTTAGGCAGGAAATTCCCGGCATTAACCTATACACAGCAGGACGCAGATGGCTTAATTTTGATCGAACCTGCTCCGATAACAATAAGAGGTGCCCGAAACCTGCTGAGTGTGGCGCTTCAATATGGTAATGCATTTGGGCAGGGAATGCAGGCAGCAGCGCTTAAGGCAGCAGATTACTTTGGAAATGATGATATCCTTTATCTGATGGAAGATATGGCCACTGGTGAGATAAGACTTAGCATCGTCTGGGAATGGCTCAGCAAGGGCGCGAAATTCACGGAGGATGATGTTGAGACCGGAGTGAGGGCCGGAGATGCACTTACACAGGAACTGCTTGTACGTTTGATGGATGAAGAATATCAAAAATTGCTGAAGGCCGGCAATAAAGATTTGTATGATGCTTCAAAAACCACAACTTTACCCATTTCAAAAGAAATAGCAGACATCTATGTATTTAATGAATTTAAGATACCCTGGTTTGTCGACCTTCTGAATATCAATCTGAATAATTTGGATCTCGCCACGGCGAAAGAGCGGATTCGGAAATATATTGATACGTTTAAACACAAAGGAAAAAGGATTACTGAAAATTTGGATTTCAGATAGAGGATTGTTAGTTGTTCGTTGCCTGCCTGCCGGTAGGCAGGTTGGTTGTTAGACTGGGCGGTCCAAACGCTTCGGCACCTTTCTGCTCCCCTTTCTTCAAGGGAGCTGTCCCGCTTTTCGCGGGACTGAGGGGTCTTTCACCTTTATTTATATATTTAAGAACTTAAAATTTCAAGGACCTTTCTAATGAAAAAACTTCCCCTCATTCTCTGCCTCCTTCTTTCCACTCAACTCCTCCTCGCCCAGACTGCAAAAGAAATTCTAAAACAGAAAACCGAACGCCAGCTCCAGAATATAGTAGAGACCTCTTCTTATTTGACAGGACTTATGGCAATCGACCTGACTACCGGCGAAAGTTTTTCGATAAATCAGGATGTCGTTTTCGCACAGGCAAGTGCAATCAAGATTCCTATTCTGATGGAGGTATATAAACAGGCTCATGAGAAGAAGTTCGCACTCACCGATGTCAGACCTCTGCTTTCAGCAAATACGGTTGCAGGATCCGGTATATTAAATGTTATGGCAGACCCGGTTTCCCTGAGCATTCGAAATTACTGTATGCTGATGATTGGTTTGAGTGATAATTCGGCAACTAATACACTTATCGACCTTGTAGGCATGCAAAATATTAATAAAACCATGCAAGACCTCGGTTTGAAGAACACTCGCGTGCAGCGTAAGATGATCGATCAGCCGGCATCTCTGAGAAATGAAGAGAATATTTCCACTCCAGCCGAAGCTGTGAAAATTATGAAACTCTTACACGATGGCAAATTTATCAGCAAAGATATTTCAGATGAAATACTCATAACGCTTCAGAAAAACCCCGTAGAAAATAGCAAGATAGCAAAGGGTATTCCTTCAAGTGTTAAGATAGCTTTTAAACCAGGGGGTATGGGCGGAGTTTCAACAGAGTGGGCAGTGGTGTATCTTGCAAAGCGACCTTACGCAATTGCTGTAATGGAAAACTACAAAGCCGGCACCGCGTCGCAGGATGTTATGGCTAATATTTCCAAAACACTTTACGAGTATTATTTTAGGATGGCGAAGGCTACGGATTATGGGGTAATACTTGACTAGTTGATAGTCTCCCCCTTCCAACCTCCCGGGCTGCAAGGAGGCAAATGATGGTGAAATGAAATGTAGTGAATTGATAGTTCATTCAAGTGATTATTTGGTATAGTGTGGCATACCAGCGCTACTCTTCTATCTTTCCGACGGGGCGCCGGTTGTCTCCTTTAAAGCCGGTCAGATCATCCCCCAGATCTCTGCGGGCCTTTTCTGCCAGTTGTTCCAGTTCCCTGACTTTTTCCGGATTGGTAGCAATCACGTTATACCGCTCGCCAGGGTCTCTTCTTAGATCATAAAGGGCAAGCGAATCTGTCTTGATGTCTTTACGCGGTCCCGGGAATCCTCCCCGACCCGGCGTCACTACTTCGTATGACGGATAGCTATGCGGAAACACCAATTTCCACCAGCCAATTCTAACCGCTTCAAGATCATTCCGGTTATAGTAATAGTATAACTCGTTACGTGGATTTTTATCTTCGCCCTTTAAAATGGATATAATATTTACCCCGTCTATTTTATTTTTTGGCAGCTTAGCATTTGTAATATTTACCAATGTTGGCAACAGATCAATTGTACTGGATAATTTATTGGTTATGGTTCCGGCTGCAATCAACTTTGGCCAGCGCATAATACATGGTACACGGGTTCCTCCCTCCCAACTGGTACCCTTTCCTTCTCTTAAGCCACCGGTTGATCCAGCGTGATCTCCGAAATTTAACCACGGGCCGTTATCGCTCGTAAAAATAACGAGTGTATTCTCTTCCAACTTCAGTTTTTTCAGTGTTTTCATTACCTCGCCTACCGACCAGTCAATTTCCATCATTACATCCCCATATAAGCCCTGTTCGCTTCTGCCTTTAAATTTGGATGAAACACCAAGCGGAATATGCGGCATTGAATGTGCCAGGTATAATAAAAATGGATCTTTGCTATTTTCAAGAAGAAAATTAACCGCCTGTTCTGTATATAGGGTGCTTAACTTATCCTGATCTTCCAGGGTTTTCAAGATCATCACAGTATCTGCATTTTGCTGATTGATTTTATCCTGTAATAAGGGTAATGGAGGCTGATTTTTAAAATTAGGACGATCGGGGCCAACTGGTTTCCCATCAAAATCCACACGCCACATATCATTTGAATAGGGTAAACCGTAATAGCTGTCAAAGCCCTGCCTGGTGGGTAAAAATTTCTTTTCGTTGCCTAAATGCCATTTGCCGACCATCCCGGTTTTGTACCCTGCTGATTTCAGGAGTTCGGCAATGGTTTCTTCGTCCGGATGCAGTCCCAAACCCCGGTTGGGTTGAAGTGCGCCAAATATGTTTAGCCGGTTGGGGTACGTTCCGGTAAGCAAGGCAGCCCTCGAGGCTGTACATACGGCTTGCGGGGTGTAGAAATTAGTAAACCGGAGCCCTTCAGACGCCAGTTTATTTAGGTTAGGTGTGTGATAACCAAGCCCACCGTAGTTTTCCAGGTCACCGTAACCCATATCATCCATGAATATAATGATAACATTGGGCCGTCCCGGCTGCTTTTGCTGGGAAAAACCAATTAGCGCCGAATAGATCAATACAGTTATAAAAAGTAATTTCTTCATCTTCTATTTCAATATTATTTCAACGCCTCGCTTCCATCCCAGGGGTATCAACAGCAATATCGCGAATATTCAGGCTAAACTCGAGAAAATAAAACTTAATTTAAATACTTAAGTTATGAATGACGAAGGCCAAGGCAGTTGCTATAGGATTAACTCGGTTGTAATATCCTCTAGTCCCAATTGATGGGTAAAATGGTAAGTTTACTTAAACGATATTTTCCTTGTGTGAAAAGATATTTTTAGAATAGAATTTAAGTGAAATCTAAGTTCATTAATAAGTGCAACACACTTATCGGTTGAACTCAGCCTTGTTAAAGCCTTATTATTAAAGGTTTAACCAATAAGTTAATTTCAAATTGATAGATCGGGTTTTAGGCTGAAAACTATTCACAAAGTAATTATCATTATAAACAATGTACAAATCTGAGAGCGGAGCAAAACGCCATTGTAATCTTGAATTGAACCCTAAATTGTCTTTTCGATTACTATACTGAATTAATGTGGACCAAAAAATAGACTTACTAAAAGTGAGATCAATTTTTGGACTTATCAACCAAATGTCAGCACTGGCGTAAGGGTCTGGTAATGTAATTTGATCATAATTTAAAACTAGTGAAAGAAAGACTTTTGGCTGAAAGCGCAGGGTCATCATATTTTCTACAGAAAAACGTTTTCCGTTGTAAAACTGACCAACCTCAGAGCCTCCTTTAACAGCAAAACGTTTTCGCATATCTGATTGATAACCAAATTTTACACTATTATAATGATAGCCTTGATCGCCAGGTAGTTCTAATGCACCATCCGTGTTGGTAGGGTCAAAGCTGTCAAATAGAAAGGTAAAACTATTCGTTAGTTCTATCTCGAACTGTGATTGATCTTTAAAAGTTGCTTTCCAAGAACTCATAAGGTCATAATCTGTATTTTTAAAATTCAGGCTAGGATCCCATAAAAGAATAGGAAAAAATCGAAATCCGTGATTTTGAATAATACCTTTTTTTGGCCAAAAGACACGCTCAGCACCTACAATGCCTTTGAAAATTCCTGTTCTTCTGATAAAGCCCAAATCAGATGAAAAATCTTCATCTATCGAAATTCCTTTAACGTCGAAGTTATATCTTCTAGACTGATATGAAAGAATTGCTCCGGCAGACAAATTACCTACATTATCATCGGGCTGAAACGACTTGTGGGTATACATTTTACCTGTCCACTTATTATCTTTAGATGCCAAATTATAATCAAGACCAACCACCCTGTTGTATTCATCTTCCCGATCAACAAAGTCATTCTTTTCAAATGATTGCCTATTGATATAGAACATCCCAATATTTGATCTCGAAAAAACCCTTTGCTGAAGGGCTATCATGGTATTGTTGCTGGAGGGAATTTTATTTTCTTCATCTTTGGCCGTCTGAATATTCAAAACACCTACTCTCAGGTCTTTAGTCAATTTGCCACTTAAACGAACACCACCAATAATTTTATTTTCTATGGAATTACGTGCCGTATCT
>NZ_JBKJUM010000092.1:0-3973 GCF_046590655.1 Daejeonella sp. | reverse complement strand
GATTTCTTGTTGTCTGAGTCTTTCTTCAAAGCCAATACTTTGAAGTTGCATGGTTTTCTGCTGACTGAATAAAGAATCGTAAGCAGATTTAGCTACATCCTGGTAAAAAAACAGGCTGTCCAAATTTCGGTTTTTTCTATAAAAGGTTGCCAGGAAGCTACTGGCGGCAAGAATGGGTTTTGTGAGACCTCGTTTCTTTACAATTAGAAAAGATTTTTTTGCATAAATAAGACTAGAATCATTCTGTCGATTTTTTTAAACAATTTTGCCATACCCAGATAGGTGTTGCTTAGATCTGCAAAATTTTCCGCTCTTTCTGAATAAGGAGCACTTAGCCGGTAATATTCCAGTGCCAGTTTGTTTTGTCCTGTTTGAGAATGTATGCCTCCCAAAGTGGTTAGTGAACTGCCAATTATCCTGGGAAAATGGATCTCATATGCTACATCATGCGCTTGTTGCGTGTAAAGCCTTGCAGAGTCAATTTTTTTTAGATTTAAATAAGCTAGCCCAATATAACCGAGTGAAATAGAGATAGATCTTTTATTATTGTTTTTTTCTGCTAACTCCTTAGATTTAAATAAATATGCCAAGGCACGCTGGTAATCTTCTTGTGATAAATGGACTACTCCTATATTATTAAGATTTCTTTGTATACCATCCGTATTTTTTATCTTTTCATTAATTTTCAACGCCTTAAGAAAGGATTCCATTGCCTTGGGATAATTACCAAAACCATTAAAGGCATTACCAATTCTATTCAAACTTACAGCTTCGCCTTTTATAAAACCTATGCGGCGAGATAGTGACAAGCCTTCTAAAGCCAGCACCATAATTGTATCTTGTTTTGATCCCATATATTCGAAACCCAGATCGGCCAAAAGTAAAACACGCCCGGTGTCGGTTTTTTCTTTTTGAAGTAATAGTTTAAGACTATCCTTAACCTGTGTTTGAGCATCCACTGTTGTCAGGAAAAAGAAATTAATTAAAAAAAGCAGAATTATTTTTTTCATAATCTTTAAAGATTCTATTTAGTATTAGCCGGAGTAGTTTCAGCGAAGGCGGGCTCCAGACTTGCAATAGTTTTCCTTGCTGCATCTAACCGTATTTTTTTATTCTTCTCGACCATTATCTTGGTGATCCATTTCTCGAGTTTATGATGCAGCGGAATTAACAGGGCTCCTATAGCAATCAACACACCCAGCATTAAAACCGGAGAATCATTTGTCAGATGCGCCAGGTAAGGATGAATAAACAGATTGATGAATTCGAATACAGCCAGCAAACCCAGTACACCAAAAAACTCTATAAACTTTGTTTTGACTATAATACTTCGGCTCAGGGCGAAAAATAAGATGATGAAAGTAATCAGGCCAATAGCCAGAGCTGTAAATTGAAGATTATGTCTTCTTTCTTCCTCCATTGTTTGTTGCCGGGATTTCTCGTCATAAATCATGCTCTGAAGTTGATTGGATCTTTCCCGACTGAATGTAGAATCATTAGCTACTTTGGCTATTTCAAGGTAGAATAAGGCGCTATCTGCATTTCCTCTTTTCTTATAAAAAGAATAGAGGAGATTACTGGCCTCTCTAGCTGTAAAACCAGCCGTACTGGCAATTCCAAATGCCTGCTTTGCATAATGCAGGGTTGAATCCAGTTGTCCTTCCTTTTGAAACAATCTGGCTATGCCTAAAAATGTAGAACCCAAAGTCACATTGTTTTCCGACAGTTTGCAAAAAGGTATGCTTAGACGGTAATATTCAAGAGCAAGCTTAAATTGTCCTGTTCTTGAATAAATATTTCCCATTGAATTTAACGCAAATCCGGTTTGGCGGTGATAGTTGATCTTACTAGCTACTTCGTAAGCCTGTTGAGCATAGACCCTTGCAGAATCATACTGATTTAGCGCCAAATAACATTGCCCAAGATTGTTAAAGCTTCTGGCAATTTCTTTTTTAAGGTTTAGTTTGTCAATGATTTTTTTTGCTTTCAAATAATACCCGATCGCCTGCTGAAATTGTCCCTAACTTTTATAAATGCCTCCTATATTATTAAGGCTTTCTGCTATGCCACTGGGGCTTTTTATTTTTTCATTTAATTTCTGCGCCTGTACAAAAAGTTCCATTGATTTTGTAGTATTGCCCAAAACAACATAGATCGTACCCATTCTGCTCAAAGCAACAGCCTCGCCTTTGACGAATCCGATCCGTCGGGAAAGCTCCAGGGCTTCCAGTTCCAAAAGTATGGCCGTATCCGGTTTAGACTCATAATAAGAAAAGGCAAGTTCGTCTAACAGTCTTACCCTGCTGGTATCCTGATTTTCTTTTTGCAGTAGGACCTTTAGGCTATCCCCTAACCTTTGCGCTTGTTTGTGCTTGACTGTTGGTCAGGCACAGCAATGAAGCTAGCACCAGTAGAAGAAGTGATCGTTTCATAAGCAAATTTTCTTGCTTTGTTTTACTGTCCCCTTCACAGGGGGGCTCTAAATGTTCGATAGTTTTCTTCGCAGTTTCCAACCATATTTTCTTATTCTATTTCATGGTATTATCTTCAACCAATTTTAAGGCGAATGAGAAAACTCCCTAGTTGCATAGGACGATGAATACAGATAGAATAATACGCCCTTTTCCAGGTCCGGGTATACCTTCATCAATATATTTAAGTAGTCCCCTGGATTCAATCCAGGGGATTGGAAAACAATATTATCAACTTACTTTATTGGTGAGCTTAAATCTGGTCTGTGTTTTACCAGCATGGTCTCCGTTTCATTAACATGGTTATAGACAGCGGTGGTTGAACCTCTCATTTTATCCCATTCAGCCTGACCATATTTATTGATATAGGCCGTTTTAAACGCAGCGGTTGTTGAAGGTAAATAGCCGGGCTCCAATTGCTTAAAACCCTCCTTCAGGGCCGTTCTTATCACAAGTACTGGTTTTGAACCCGCATTGGTTAATACGTATGCTCTGGAAATTGCAGGGTTTTTTATTTCATCGTTTATAATGACTCCTCTACGAATTTCTTTCATTAAATCAGGCATCATGCCCGGTTTAACATAATAATTTGTCTGCATAAATTTTGATGCAGTCAGATCACTGTAATTGCGGCTTAATGTATCGATCCATCGGTAAGTGTTTCCTAATTTCTCCATTGCGATTTTCGGCGAAATGGTTGTGTAAATATCAAGATTGTGTGTTTTTTCATCAGGCGATTCCATATCCATATCTGCAAAGCCGATAGGACCTTCTACCAGTTGGTAGCAGCCGGCATTGTCACCGCTGATAATTTCATAAACCTGTCGCTTACTTTCGCCATTATGAAATTTGGTTAAATGAGTTTTCCATGCCGACTCGAACGCCAGGGTTTGTCCAATCTTGGGTTGCATCATGCCTACGGAATACAGAGTTTTGGTCTGACTGAATACACCTCCCAGAGGTATAATCATCATAAGAAACAATAATTTTTTCATTTTGTTAATTGGTTTGGTTTGAAAAAAAGTAATTTAACTTATATTAAATATAATTATATTTTTTCTGTATTTGCAAGAAAATCAAGGAGTTATATTTTTACTCGTCGGATACCGATAAATATTGCTTTTCCAATCAACCAGACTACTATACTGCATTTCAGGTGTTCATTACCCGAAAATTTTCATTGGTTCCATTACTTTATTATTTTTCCCCTAAGTGGCTTCAGTGATGGTGGAGCCTTCTCCGGCAAAGCCGGGAGTTTTATTGGATCGAACTGGCGTGATATCAATTACATCAAGGGGATTCTGAGAATTAGTAATAAACCTAAAACCCAGAAGCAACTGGAACAGCAGGCAAAATTTGCTTTAGCTGTACGTTTTCTTCGGCCTGTGAAATTGCAGGTGGAAGCTGGTTTCAGCAAAATCAAGCAGGGGCACACCACGAGTTATAACCTGGCTTTGAAGCAAATCCTGGTCAACGCGATCACCGGCACTTACCCGGATTAT
>NZ_JBKJUM010000035.1:0-71861 GCF_046590655.1 Daejeonella sp. | reverse complement strand
CATATTGCAATTTGATGTACAAATCAGGTCAGAGGGATCAAGCTATCAAGTTGGTTGGAGAAGCCGTTGAACTTACAGGCGGAACCAATGGTGACTTTAATAATCTTTTTGACAAGATGAAAAAAGGAGAAAAAACCTGGTAAAATATTGAATACCATTTTAATCAGTAAAGTTATCGGTTGACCCTCAGGCTTTTATAAATGATTTTTTACCAGGTGTTTGACGAAAGCTTCTAAAAATTATGAGCCTATAAATTGCTGTAGATATTAATTTGTTTAATAACTGTGTCATTACAATGTACCATTGACTCTCTTATACGCTTGCCGTCCTTGTAGAAGCATATTGTAACTGCGTTTGCTTAAATTATTTGAAGTGACGATTCGAAGTTTGAATGACATAACTGACACATTTAGTGACACGTTTTAGGTGATGTTATTGCAAAATTGCCAATTTGAATCAATTCATCCACGAAATGGTTCGAATTCTGCACCGTTATCCACCCTTTTTAAAGCAGTTCTGAAAAGGAGCTGCTTTTTGTTTTATATCGCTGATTATCATATAGATGTATTTTTCGAGAAGGGTTCCTTTCTCTATAACACATCTTGTTTTGCTAATATTGGCAATATCGAATGTGAAGTGTAAGTGTATGAGTTCAGTGTGCTTGGGTAAACGTGTTCATAGCATTTCGGGTGATGGTCAGGGTGTGGCTACGCCCAGTAGTGGAAGAACCATATTGAGCTACTTGCATGTACGAGTTTGATAAAGTAACCGTAGCTGGAGATTTCCCGCAGTTAATTGATGATATACTAGATGTTATAGTAAATGTATTTATAGGTATCGGGGTATTTGTGGATGAGGCGGCAGGGGAAGTCATGACTCCTGCAATATATAACCTATATTTTTGTGAAGATTTTACAGTTACGGTGATGTTATTTAAAGCCTGAGCGCTATCAAAAGCGCTTAAATTGGAAAATGTAAAGGTAGTATTTCCAATCACGGTCAAATTATTTTTGTTATTATTCCCAGACTATAACATGGAGATGGTAATGGAGGCTCGCTCTGTGCATATGTGCTAATGGCAAAGCCTATGAAAAAAATAAAAAATAAATACCCCTCATATTTTATAAGTTTACTCTAACAACTCAAAAACTCGTTTAGCACATTAAGTTTCCCGTCGTCGTCCGCATAAATTAACTGTGCTAGTACAGGGGCAAATTGGAAACTTTATATTAGAATCAGATTAAAATAACGTGATAAAACAATTGGAAATAGGAATATTTCGGCATCTTTTTTTATAAAAATTCCATCTATACGAAACTCTAACGCGAGATACTGAGGAAATAGATTAGTGCCCTTCGTTCCAACCATTATGTATTTAGCAATAGAATGATTGGGACTGTGGATTAGGGGAATTGCAAACTTGTTTGCCTTTAATATGTAATAAAGTAATGGATAAACACATATATGACTATGGTTTAATCGGCAATTGTGCTTTTCTCGCACATGTTCACAAAGGCACTGATATCTCCTGGTTGTGCTGGCCCCGCTTTGATAGCTCATTTATTTTGGGGTCTTTGCTGGATAAAAATAAAGGAGGGGAGTTTTCCATACTTCCTTCCGGTGATTATACATCTGATCAGTATTATCTGGAAAATACTAATGTATTATGTACTGAAATCACTTGTGCCGATGGAAAGTACAAAGTTACTGATATAGCACCCAGGTTCCAGCGGTATGATCGATTTTTTAAGCCATTAATGCTTATACGTAAAATTGAGTTAATTGAAGGCAATCCAAGAATCAGAGTCAAATGTGATCTTGTATGTGACTACGGAAGACGCAAATTAAAACCACATCGTGGTAGTAATCATCTGGAGTTTGAGGGATGTGATGATTCAATCCGGTTAACTTCAAACATTCCAATTAGTTATTTGTCGGAAGATGCTTATTTCGTTTTAAATGAAGTTAAATATTTGGTCTTAACCTACGGACAACCATTGGAAGCCCCGTTAATAAGCACTGCAGAAACTTTTATAAGGGAAACCATTGCTTATTGGCAGACCTGGATCAAGCATTCCAGTATAGCCGGGTTTTACCAAGAATATGTTATACGATCTGCCTTGACGCTAAAAATACATCAGTATGAAGATACAGGTGCTATTATCGCTTCTAGTACCACTAGTTTGCCAGAATATGACGGGAGCGGGAGAAATTGGGATTATCGTTATTGCTGGTTAAGGGATACATATTACGTAATATCAGCACTTAACCATATCGGTCATTTCGAAGAAATGGAAAGATATTTTAACTATGTAGCTGGAATTTCTGTTTCTGAAGATTTTCGTTACCAACCTTTGTATACTATAGATGGCAAAAGCGAGCTAAACGAGAATATTTTGGATCATTTAGATGGCTATTTAGGAAACCAGCCTGTAAGGATAGGCAACCAAGCATCAGAGCATATCCAAAATGATATATATGGACAAGTAATGATCTCAATCATGCCTTTATATATTGATCACAGATTTGTTTTCAAGGAAAGAACAGATTCTATTAAATGGATAAAATCAATCCTTAATAAAATTGAACGCACCATAAATGAAATGGATGCAGGTATATGGGAATTCAGGAATATAGCTAATATACACTGTTACAGTAACCTTTTTCAATGGGCGGGCTGTGCGGCAGCTGCGAAAATGGCTCGTACAATTGAAAATAGAGAATTGGAGGAACAAGCAGTAGCATTACAGAAGCAGGCTGCGGATCATATCGAGAGCTGTTATGATCCCATACGGAAGGTATATACTAATAGTGCTGGAGGGACTCATTTGGATGCAAGCACCTTGCAGTTGATCATGATGAATTATCTGGACCCATCATCCGACAGGGCTAAAGACCATTTGAAGGCTCTTGAGGCAGAATTAAAAACCCCTAAAGGCTTATTTTACCGTTATTTACATGAAGATGATTTTGGGAAGCCAAAAACTACATTTCTGATTTGTGCATTCTGGTACGTTGAAGCATTAGCCTGTGTTGGACGGGTTGATGATGCTATCCGGGAATTTGAAAATATTATTAAGTATTCAAATCACTTGTTACTTTTTAGCGAAGATGTGGATGAGAATACAGGCAGTCAATGGGGGAATTTCCCGCAGGCGTATAGTCATGTCGGATTGATGAATGCAGCTTATCGTATTGCGATTAAACTGGACAGGCCTGCATTTCTCTAATTATTGGAGATATAAGGGTAATAGATTGCAGCTTCTGAATGAATATTATTAAATTTGATTATGGTACGCCCAAAACGGAATTTAAAACATTACAAGTTGGGGTTATTCTATTATAATCCCGATGATCCTTCTTTATTTGTCGACAACCATTTTGGTATTGGTCATGGTACCTAATTTTTTTTGCTATATTATTTCCTGTTCTGGTTATTTAATACCCATACTACTGTTAAAATAGAGCGATGAACGAATTGGATGAGCATAATCGTAAGTATTGAAAGCAGGGCTGATTTATAACAATCCTAATGATCCAGACGTTTGGGTTAAGAAGCGTATTGGCCTCGGTTGGACGTTAAACTTTGCCCATTCCAGATCCTATTATATTATGGGTCTATTTCTGTTACTAACAGCCGCTATAGTTATCTTTGCTATTTGCACCGATAAGAGTTAACAAATGCCCGTGTATAAGTTAGATTATTGTCGAATTATTATTATATACCCCGTATAAGATGAAGAATAAGTATTTCGTATTCTTTTTAACTTCTTCCACAATTTTAAGCCTGGTATTTGCTTCGCTCTCAGAAAGGAAACAGGTTGAAAGTTTCTATGCTGATGATTATAATACTTACGTACGCCCAGGAGCAGTTCATGTTTCTTTATGTGTTTCTCAATATTTAACTGATATAACTCCCAGCCTTGTATATCACTTTAGGCTGGATTATCGTATTTTATTGGATTGTATAACACCGCTTTCTTTTAGTCCTCATAGGCGGCTTTCTGATAAAGTCTTCCTCTTAAATTGTACTATGCTGATTTGAACAGTTTGTTAACTGCTTCTCAACTCATAAAACACGACAGTGACTGTCTAATATCGTCAGCTGTTATTCTATAGTACACTTAATTACAACCTTCTTAATCCCCCGAAATATGGGAACTATTAATTTTAACGCTTTTAAAGACTTTTTTGCTTCAAAGTCCGGGGGAGGTATATTATTACTGGTATGTGTTATAATCAGTCTTTTAATTGCTAATTCTCCTATTGGTGACTCTTATGCCAACTTGCTGAATACAGAAATTGGAAAGAATTTCGGCAACATTACACTAAAATATCCTGTACTTCTCTGGATAAATGATGGCCTGATGGCTATTTTCTTTCTTTTGGTTGGGCTTGAAATTAAACGTGAGCTTGTTGAAGGTGAGCTGTCCTCTCCTCAGCAGGCTGCTCTTCCTGTATTTGCTGCGGTAGGAGGGATGGTGGTTCCGGCATTGTTATTTGGCTTATTTAACAATAATACACCTACATCAAACGGATGGGGTATACCAATGGCAACAGATATTGCTTTCGCAATTGCTATTTTGTCGTTACTTGGAGATAGAGTACCGCTGGTGCTTAAAATATTTTTAACTGCCCTGGCTATTGTAGACGATCTTGGCGCTATACTGGTCATTGCTGTTTTTTATTCTTCTGATATTCATTTAGACTATTTAGCATGCGCAGGAGGAGTACTAATATTCCTTATCGTGTTAAACAGGCTTAAGGTGATGAATTATATCTTTTATATTATTCCCGCGATATTCATGTGGTATTTTGTTCATCATTCAGGCATACATGCAACTATAGCAGGAGTCCTCACCGCTTTAACCATTCCAACAACGCCTGATAATGTTGAGTCTCCCCTTGAAAAGCTCGAACATGTATTAACCAAGCCTGTTAATTTCCTGATTATGCCTGTTTTTGCTCTGGCAAACACCAATATCCGGTTTGAGAGTGGAATGGTGCAGGGCATATTTAGCGATTTAGGCTTAGGCATTATGTTAGGATTATTGCTTGGAAAGCCTGTGGGTATATTCATTATGTCATGGGTGTCTGTGAAAACAGGCTTAGGTAAACTGCCAAAGGGAACAAAATGGAGCCAGATAGCAGGGCTGGGAATTATTGCGGGGATAGGATTTACTATGTCCATATTTATTTCTATGCAATCCTATCAGAATCCTGATTATCAAACCGAAGCTAAATTTGTGATACTTATAACTTCTTTAATGGCAGGTATTGTAGGATTCTTTATCCTTAAAAAGCTCTTCAAAAGAAACACTTTTAATGTTGTTAATCGTTTGAAAATTCTGAAATAGTATGGGTAAGATAATTATAGTTTCGAACCGCCTGCCTGTAAGGTTATCAGAACAAAAGGGGGAATTTACATTTAGCACGAGCGAAGGAGGCCTGGCTACCGGTTTAGGATCAATATATCAGGATGGTAATAACCTATGGATAGGCTGGCCGGGCACTGAAATTAAAGAAACAGATCAGGAATCGATCAGACAAAAGCTTGGAGAGAAAAGTCTTATCCCGGTATTTTTATCCAAAGAAGAGATCAGCGAGTTTTATGAAGGATTTTCCAATGAAGTCTTATGGCCTATATTTCATTATTACGCTTCTACGTATATGACTTTCAAAGATTCAAACTGGGATTATTACCGCAGGGTAAATCAAAAATTTTGCTCTGCCATCATGGAAGTTGCTGAACCCGGCGATACCATATGGATACATGACTACCAACTACTTTTATTACCGTCATTAATACGTGCCAGACATTCAGATATATCTATCGGGTTTTTTCTTCATATACCTTTCCCTTCATTTGAGATTTTCCGCCTTATTCCATGGCGTGCAGAATTAATAGAGGGTTTACTGGGGGCAGACCTGATCGGCTTTCATACTTTTGATGACGCGAGTCACTTTGTTCAGGCCGCAACAAGACTTTTGCCTGTAAATTCTTTATCCAATACTATCACTATTGACGACAGGACTGTGGCCATCGAGTCATTTCCAATGGGCATAGATTTTAATAAGTATGTATCGCTAACAACCAGCAAAAGTGTACAGAAACAGGTAGAGCAGTTAAAAGATATTTTTCAGAACCGGCGAATAATATTATCAATAGATCGACTTGATTATAGTAAAGGTATATTACAGAGAATACAAGCCTATGAGCTTCTGTTAGAGCTATATCCGCAATATACTGAAAAAGTAGCGATGCATATGATCGTTGTACCCTCACGTGATACAGTAAAGGAATATAAAGAGTTAAAAGATATTATTGATAAGCGCGTTGGCCATATCAATGCGAGATATCGTACTATTAGTTGGAATCCGATCAATTATTATTATCGCTCATTTCCGATAGAAACATTATCAGCCTTATATTCCTATGCAGATGTCTGTCTAGTAACACCAATACGTGATGGAATGAACCTGGTGAGTAAAGAATATGTTGCAAGCCGCTCACAGGATACAGGCGTATTAATTTTAAGTGAGATGGCCGGTGCCTCAAAAGAGCTGACCGATGCTTTAATAGTTAACCCGAGCAATATTAAATCAATGACCGATGCTATGGTACAGGCACTCAACATGTCTGTAGAGGAACAAAAACAACGCATGAAGCCGATGCGGCAAATCGTATCAAAATTTAACATAAATCACTGGGTGCGTATATTTATGGAGCGCTTAAATGAAGTGAAGCAATTACAACTTTCAATGAGTACACGGCATATAAGCGACGTTACCAAACTGGCTATAAAGAAGATATATGATAAAACTTCCAAACGGATCATATTTTTAGATTATGATGGTACGCTAGTTGGCTTTCAAGGCGATATAAATGCAGCAATTCCTGACGAAGAATTATATCAGATTCTTGAAGAGTTATGGTCAGACCCCGCAAATTTGGTGGTAGTAGTTAGTGGCCGTAACTATCAAAAATTAGAGGAGTGGTTCGGACATACTAATCTCAGTCTCATAGCTGAACACGGCGCATGGCAAAAACATGAAGGCCGTTGGGAAAGTATCCCTGGTTTAACAGACCATTGGAAGCAGGATATCTATTCTGTCCTGGAAACTTATGTAGACCGTACACCTGGTGCATTTATTGAGGAAAAAAACTATTCGTTGGTATGGCATTACCGTAAAGTTGAGAAGAGACTTGGTGAATTACGAACAAATGAACTAGTGAATAATTTACGCTACCTGATTAATGACAAAGGATTACAACTGCTTTCCGGAAATAAAGTCCTGGAAATAAAGAATGTGGAAATTAATAAAGGGAAGGCCGCTCTCTCCATGCTTCAACATAATGATTTTGATTTCATTATGGCGTTGGGAGATGACCATACAGATGAAGATGTTTTTAAGGCCCTGCCACAAAATGCGCTTACCGTAAAAGTTGGTAACAATGTTTCCGCGGCCAGGTTCTATTTGAGAAATTATAAAGAGGCACGTGGCTTACTTAAAGCATTGATATAGGTTTAAAAAACAAGAACCAAAGCGAACAATCATGAAATTGTACAGATTATATTATTACTTCATCCTGATAATGTTATGTATCTCTTGCGGTGGAAGGGATAAAAGAAGCCTTGAAAGACAACGAGAGGAAATTCAGGCAAAAGAACAGCAATTACTTATCCGGGAGCAGGAATTGGAATTAAGAGAACAAGACGGTTTAAAACAACAGCGCCAGATAGATAGTTTGAAAACGGGATCAGATACCATTGGAGTATATGACCCAAATCTGGTTGGAACATGGATAGTTACCATGCAATGTACAGAAACAACGTGCGAGGGCTCTGCAATAGGGGATACTAAAACAGAACAATGGAATATATCCTATGAAAATAACAAGATCGTTGCTCGGGCCACAGCCAATAAGCAACTGATACGTACCTATACCGGATTGTTCAAGGAAAATACTCTGCGGCTCACTGCAACACAAACCCCTAATCCGGAGACGCATATGGATGTGGTACTAACCCCGCATCAGTCGACAGTTGGATTAATGGAAGGTCAGCGTATAATAAATCAGGGAGGCAAGTGCAGAATAGTGTACGCCCTGAAAGCAGAAAAACTATAATCTTAACATCTAAACATGGTATTACTTTCTACTCTGGATCTTTCGCTTCCTTTAAAGAACCCGGTAATTATCTTTTCACTGGTACTTTTTATTATACTTTTTGCCCCGATACTTTTCAATAAGATCAAGGTGCCACACATCATCGGCCTTATTATTTCAGGCATCATAATCGGCCCCTACGGCTTAAACCTTTTGCTTAGGGACAGCAGTATTGTGTTATTTGGCACAGTAGGCTTGTTGTACATTATGTTTACTGCCGGCCTTGAAATAGATATGGAAGAGTTTAAGAAGACCAAGCTTAAAAGTATGGTGTTCGGCCTGCTTACTTTTGTTATTCCTATGCTGCTCGGCGCCTTTGCTGCATATTATTTTTTAGGGTTCAGTATTCCGTCATCTGTTTTGCTGGGCAGTATGTTATCTACACATACATTACTTGCATATCCTATAGTGAGTAAATATGGGATTGCCCGTATCCGTGCAGTTACTCTAACTATCGGCGGGACTATTATAACCGATGTGTTTTCATTGCTGGCACTTGCATTGGTTATCGGGATGACAAAAGGGGATATTGGCCCTGCTTTTTGGCTGCGTATTATTTTTGGCTGCATTATTTTTGGCTGCATCATCTTTTATATATTCCCGTTGATAGCACGCTGGTTTTTCAAAAAATTCGATGATAATATATCACAGTACATATTTGTGCTGGCGATGGTGTTTTTAGGAGCATTTCTGGCAGAAGTAGCTGGCCTGGAAGCCATCATTGGCGCGTTTTTATCAGGACTCGCATTAAACCGTTTTATTCCGCACCTATCAACGTTGATGGGCAGGATAGACTTTGTAGGAAATGCATTTTTTATACCTTTCTTCCTGATCAGCGTTGGAATGCTGGTAGACGTAAGCGTACTGTTTAATGGGTGGGGGGCTATTACTGTAGCGGCTGTAATGATAGCTGTTGCAGTGATATCTAAATACCTCTCGGCCTTACTTACGCAAAAAGTCTTCAGCCTTTCGGGCGATGAAAGGCAGCTCATTTTCGGTCTAAGCACCGCGAGAGTAGGCGCAACCCTGGCCATTGTCTTGGTAGGATACAACATCATCTTGTCTGAAACTGCTTCAGGTGAACCCATCAGGCTGTTGAGTGAGGATGTGTTAAATGGTACTATACTCATGATTCTGGTTACTTGTACTATCAGTTCATTTGCCGTAGAAAAAGCTTCTCAGGTATTGGCGTTAAAACAAGAAGATAATGAGAGCGTCACCAACGAAACCAATGAAAAAATTCTTATTTCGCTGGCGTATCCGGAAACGGTTACGGAACTGGTTGATCTTGGATTAATGCTCAGGCCGCCAAAAAGTACTATCCCGGTGTATGTTCTACATGTGACTGATGACGAAAAGGGAAACGGGAATTCACCTGTAAAAGGGAGGAGAATAATTGAAAAAGCAGTGAAGCATGCCGCAGCTACCGAAAATATTTTGTTCCCTGTTACCAGGCATGATATCAATATCAGCCATGGGATTATTTATACTATCAAAGAACATAATATAACCGATATACTAATAGGTCTGCACCATAACTCAGAGCCGCAGGATTTTTTCGGGCCCAAGGCAGAGAATATCTTGAAACGAGTACCTGAAGCCATTTATATTTATAAATCTCTCCAGCCTTTTAATACCTTAAAAAGAATGCTTGTAGCAGTTCCTCTTGGTGCCGAATTGGAGCCGGGCTTTATGCATTGGTTTATCAAACTTACCACTATAGCAAAGGAAGCAGGTATGCCGGTCTTTTTCTATGCAGATCAAAATACTATCCCTGAACTGGAAAGGGCTGGCCAAAAACTTATTAATTCAGCTAAAATAATATTAATGGAATTTAACAACTGGGACGATTTTTTAATCTTTAACAGTGAGTTGGAATCAGATGACCTGTTTATCGTCATTACTTCAAGAAAGGATAACGTTTCTTATAATGAAAAGCTTGAGAAGCTCCCTTACTATTTAGGCTCTTATTTCAAAAGTAACAGCTTCATTATTGTATACCCTAGACAGCTGGAGCAAGGTATAAACATGGAGAATATTCAGCAATCTGAACATTCATTATTAGAAAAGATTTCAGAGAGTGGTACGATAGCCAGGGTTGGCAGTTCGCTGAAGAAGATATTTAAAGGGCGTTAACTTATTGTAATGAATATCGGTATCTCGCTGTTAATTTAAAAATGGTATTGAGATGGTGAGCTTCGTGCAACAGAAAGAATTCTATCCATCCATTCATATTCATTTTGCCGTAAACAGGATGAAATGCAAATCTTTTCAGATCTTCCGGGTAAATACTATCAATTTTATTCACCAATTCTTCCCGCGATTTATTGAAATAAGGTAGTAGTATTTCAAATGGCGTTTTTACACGCCGCGCGAAATTCTCATCTTTTTCGGCACGATATTGTGCAAAAACCGGGGTTGATTCTGTTAATATGATGTCAACACGTTCTCGGAAAACTTC
Source organism: Daejeonella sp. (assembly GCF_046590655.1). Taxonomy (GTDB): domain Bacteria; phylum Bacteroidota; class Bacteroidia; order Sphingobacteriales; family Sphingobacteriaceae; genus Daejeonella. The sequence goes on along the minus strand of NZ_JBKJUM010000035.1, from coordinate 61,230 downwards.
CTGATAAACAGCTATATGTACCAAGTGTTCATATATAGACCACTTATAGGGATTTTGTCTGGCTCTAAGTTCATTTTCAGATATATCATAGATAATATAATCCAATGATTTATGCTGGGATCTTAGCCTTGGCAAGAAAACCTCTTTATCACTGATGAAATTATCTGCAGACGCTTCTTTCATTGATTTCATATCATGGGCAAGTTAAAAATAATAACTAATACACCCCCTACTAGTGTCTGCTACTGCGCTTGAAGGATAACTTAACAACATTAATTAATACGATTAGATTTCAAAAATTTAAATTTCTTACGCTGTTATCAAACAGGATTCTAAAGAGAATTGAAACCCCAAAGAATATATCTTGTTAATTCTATGGGTTAAACTTAAATGTTATGGGATATCATAAATGGAAAAGTTGTATTGATGCCTGTTTACAATGCGCAGCAGTATGTAATCATTGTGCAAATTCATGCACACAGGAGGATGATGTAAAAATGATGGCAAAATGTATCCAACTGGATATGGAATGTGCCACTATTTGCTATAGCGCAGCTCAATTAATGAGTATGGGTAGTCAACAGGCTGCACAAATATGTGCTATTTGTGAAGAGATATGTGAAGCTTGTGGTAATGAATGTGGAAAGCATGATACTGAACACTGCAAAGAGTGTAGCAGGATATGTATGCTCTGCGCTGAAGAATGCAGGAAAATGGCTGCCTAACGAGTCTTGAATTGGGACGAATTTCGTCTTGGTATGTCAATTTAACTTTTGTCAATTAGCAAGGATATTAGACAAATCGCCGATTTCGATCAATTTATCTATAAAACGGTTCGAATTCTGCACCACCATCCACCCGTAACGGGGCAAAGTCTTTTTAGAAAGATTTTGCCCCGTTTTATTTAAATTTAACTTGCTGATAATCTGATATGCAGTTGTACGGATCGCTGACCTTAGCGGTTCGATATTTTAGATTTTCCAAAGTGAATTTTTCCGGGAACATCGAACCGATTAGTTTTTTTTCTTCAGTATTTGATTCACAGTATATTACATTAAGCCTGGTGAAAGTGGTGATTGTTTTGTCGATTATACTCTGGCACCTTTACAAAATTTGTTGTGGTATATTGTAGCTGGTGATGACAGGGGCTATCTCGTCCTGGTTTTGCTTGTCGCTTTTGAGTGATAATACTGGAATTAGTTTACACAGTTTTTTTGATGATTGCTGTCAGGATTATAGCAGATACTTAAATTTAGTTTTGTATTTTAAAGGTATATTGTTATTAAATGCATTATGTCTATACAGTCAGACCTTAAATCTTTTTTAACCGTTTCCGGAGAATTAGCCGGCTTTAGCGCCCGTTTCTTTAAGCAAGGCTTTCATCCTCCCTTCGAATTTTCTGAATTTCTGAAGCAATGCTATGTGATAGGTTATAAGTCACTGCCACTGATTGGTTTAACTGCATTCATTATGGGATTGGTTTTAACGATGCAGCTTCGGCCATCCATGGCAGATTACGGTGTGGAGTCGCAGTTGCCTGCCATAATAGGGATCGCAATTATTAGGGAGGTTGGCCCGGTAATAACTGCACTGATTTTTGCAGGTAAGATCGGAAGCAGCATCGGGGCCGAACTTGGCTCTATGAAGGTTACCGAGCAGATCGATGCGATGGAAGTAAGTGGAACAAATCCATTCAGATATCTGGTAGTAACAAGGGTGCTGGCTTGTACATTTATGCTGCCTGTACTGGTCATGCTTGGTGATGCAGTTTCTTTGTATGGTTCCTATCTTGGGGTAAATATCCATACCAATACGAGTTTTAATTTATTCTGGACCCAGGTGTTTGATAACCTTTCATTCAGTGATGTGCTGCCGGCATTTGTAAAAAGTTTTTTCTTTGGATTTGCTGTTGGAATTATAGGTTCATATAAAGGCTATAATAGCAGCAAAGGCACTGAGGGTGTTGGACATTCAGCCAATTCTGCAGTAGTTGTATCATCCATATTGATCTTTATGATTGATTTACTGGCGGTCCAGGTTACTAACATATTTGGATATTAGTTATATCAAATGAAGGTTGAGAGTAAAGAGAGGTTAAATAATGAGGTTCTGGTAATTCGCGACCTGTGTAAGTCATTTGGTAATAATCATGTGCTTGTTGATTTCAATCTTGTGTTACAAAAGAGTGAAAGCGTTGTGGTACTCGGAAAGTCAGGATCAGGAAAATCAGTATTGATAAAGTGCATCATTGGTTTAATGATGCCGGATAGTGGCCGCATTGAAATTTTTGGAAAGAACATACCCGATCTAAATCATGAAGATTTGGATAAGATCCGGGCCAAAGTGGGCTTTTTATTTCAAAGTAATGCACTGTATGATTCCATGACAGTTCGCGAGAACCTTGAATTTCCTTTACGAAGGCACTGGATTGAAGTTACGCAGGATGAAGTGAACAGTTTGGTGACCGAAGCTTTGGAAGATGTTGGACTTGCTCATACAATTGATATGATGCCTGTCGAACTATCAGGTGGAATGCGGAAAAGAATTGCCCTGGCCCGCACATTAATTTTAAGGCCGGAGATCATATTATATGATGAGCCTACAACTGGTCTCGATCCGATTACCAGTAAGGAAATTATTGAACTGATGATCGAAATACAACAAAAATATAATACAACGTCACTTATTATCTCACATGATATGAATTGTGTGCGAACAGCCAGTGACAGGGTTATTATGTTAATTGAGGGCAGGTGTTATGCCAGTGGTACTTATATTGAATTAATACGGAATACGGATCCTAAGGTGAAACATTTTTTTGAATAAAAAGCTATGGCTAAGCAAGTTGTCAGTAATGTAAAGTTGGGAGCATTTGTTTTGGGAGGTTTATTATTCCTTATCTTATTATTATATATGATAGGGAAAAACAGAAGTCTCTTTGGCTCTACCTATTTGCTAAAAGCGAGGTTTGAAAATGTGCAGGGACTTATTCCCGGTAATAATATTCGCTATTCAGGTATTCAGACGGGTACTGTAAAGAAAATTTATATTCTTAATGATACAATAATTGAAGTAGCCATGCTAATTGACAGGGATATGCAGGGTATAATCAGAAAAAATGCCGTTGCATCTATTGCAAACGATGGTTTTGTGGGGAATAAAGTGATTAATATTGTTCCGGGAGATGCCATGGCAGACCAGGCTGCTGAAGGCGATATACTATTTTCTAAGAAAGCGGTTAATACAGACGAAATTATGCGGACCCTTTCAACAACCAACGAGGACGTTGCCATCATAGTTTCCGAATTGAAAACGACAGTTCAGCGTATTAACCGAAGTAGTGCCCTGTGGGAAATAATAAATGATCAGACTTTACCCCGGGATCTGAGAACATCTGTTGCCAACTTACGCCAGGCTACAGGTAAAGCAGGTTTGATTGCAGATGACCTTCATACGATTATTGGGAGTGTGAAGAGTGGGAAAGGCTCTGTGGGGGCTCTTTTGAACGATACTTCATTTGCCAATAATCTGAATGAAGCTGTTCTCAAGCTCAAAATGATAGGTGATCATGCAGATAAATTAAGTGCTGAGATCAGTACCCTGGTTGCAGGCATACAACTGGATGTAAATACAGGTAAGGGATCAGCAAATGCCCTGCTTAAAGATTCTGTACTGGTTCAGAAACTCAATACCAGTTTGGATAATATTCAGAAGGGCACAGATGGCTTTCATCAGAATATGGAGGCCCTTAAAAAAAGTTTCTTATTGAGGGGTTATTTCAAAAGGAAGGAAAAGGAAAAAACAAAAGGACTAGCTAACCCGGATTGAAATTATTTAATTTTGTTCAACTTTCGGTTCGCATTAGGTATATTTCTTTCCTAACCTGCAGTGAACACACAATACTTTTAACTTTTTATGGGAATCAACTATACAATGGCAGCCATCATCAGTTTCCTCTGGGAATTTCTCAATCAACAATCAGTTTCCCTTCCACACTATCATCCATTGCCTTCCCAGTCACTAAAGACGCAGCAATCTTCAGGAAAGCAATTGCCTGTCCATTCTTGGTATCCCAATAGTAACCCTGGCCAGGATTTACTTTGATTAAGCTTATTATTGGGTCGTTTTTCCCTTTTTCAAACCAGACTTTAAACATTGGCTGCCAGAGCTCGTCAATTTTTTGCTGATCGTCGATTATTTCAGCGGTTCCGTAGATACTAACAAATCCGGAATGCTTATTTGCCTGGAATAGTAATTGAACAAAGGGATCCTGAGCTATTTCAGCATTTTTTTCACTGTCCTTGCGGCTCAGAAACCAGATATTTCCGTCCACATCCACCAACTGTTCAGACATTGGACGGGTTGAAAAGGGCAGTCCAGTTTTTATGTTCGAACAGAAAAAGCAATTCTCCGCCTTTTCTACTAGTTCCTTTAGTTTTGCTTTAGCCTCCGGGCCCGAGAGGTTTTTGATGTGGTCTTCTGCGTTTTCCATATGTAATGTTTTTATTATTAACACTTTCTAGCACGTGTTGGTTTTACGTCTTTAAAAGTGTATTGAATAATAGCTACTCCTTTAAGAGTTAATTAAGAGCCATTGAAGCCTGATAGCGTTGATTTTGTATCATTTGGCTGTGTCAGCACTAAAATTTATCAAAATATGCAGATATAATGTTTATGGGATATTTTGGTTTGGTGTAGAATAAAATTAAATTTGAGTTATAATCGAGGCACCAAATATTAAACTATTTATTGATCGTAGCTAACTATTACAAGTATAGATGCACTACTTTTGCCTACATTATCCACGAATGACATCGATGTTCTTAAAAGTAATGAGTTTAAAAAAATCTGTTACCCTACTATCTGTTGCCGGCTTACTTGCATTTATTGCGGCCAGCAATCGTTCTGTTTTAATCCAGTCGAAGCCTGACGGGAGCCGGTTCACCCCGGTAACACTTACCCAGCCCGGAGACCTTGATGAACCTAATACTTTCGAAGTCCTGAAAGATGGGCGGGTCCTGATCAGTGAAAGAAAGGGCGATATTAAGTTATTTGATCCTTCTAACGGAAGGACCAGTGTTGTGGGAACAATCGCAGTGAATACAAAGTACACCAATGCAAAAGGTGCACTTACAGAGGCTGAAGAAGGATTACTGGGAATAACTGTTGATCCGCAGTTTGATATAAATCATTGGGTTTACACTTTTTATTCCCACCCTACACAAAGTAAGTTTGTACTAAGTCGCTGGGATTTCAAAGACAGCCGATTAGTCGGCGGCAGTGAAAGGCTTGTCATGGAATTTGCCACACAACGCGAAACCTGCTGTCATACAGGGGGAGGAATGACTTGGGATAAAGACGGGAATCTTTATCTGACGGTTGGAAACAATACCGGCACATCGCTTTCCTCGTCTACAGACGAACGTCCAAACCGTGTTAACTGGGATGACCAGCGGGGAACTGCAAATGCAAACAGTCTGATCGGAAAAATACTTCGTATCCGCCCGCAGGCAGATGGATCATATAAAATCCCATCCGGGAATCTCTTTCCTGAGGGAACCGAGGGTACACGCCCAGAGATTTATACTATGGGGCATCGCAATCCCTGGAGGCCATCTATTGACAGTAAGACAGGGTTTTTGTATTGGGGAGATATTGGATCCGACGCTAATGAAGATACAGATATCAGCCCCCGGGGCTATGATGAACTTAACCAGGCACGTAAGCCCGGATTTTACGGTTGGCCGTATTTTGTAGGACCAAACGCGGCTTTCAATATTTTCGATTATCAGAACGGCGAGCTGCTTGATCCTAAAGATCCGTTGAAACCTCTGAATAATTCAGTGAACAACACCGGTATCAAGGCATTACCGCCGGTTGCCCCTCCATTTATATATTATCCTTATGGGGTTTCAGATAAATTTCCTCTGCTTGGCAGCGGAAGCCGGAGTGCAACGGGTGGGCCAATTTACCGCCGCGCCGATTTTAAAGAGCCTAAGCGCCCATGGCCGGCATATTATGAAGGAAAGTGGCTGGCAACAGATCTTGCCCGGGGATGGATTATGTCTATCTCAATGTCTCCCAATGGGGATTATCAGTCTATGGAACGGTTCCTTCCAGATTACCGCCCCGTTGAACCGATTGATATGAAATTCGGCCCGGATGGCGATTTGTATGTATTAGAGTACGGCAGCCTTTGGTTTGCCAAGAGCTCAAGCGCTAAATTAGTCCGGATTGAGTATAATTCTGGAAACCGTAAACCGCTGGTAGCTGTCTCAGCCGACAAGACTGGCGGCGCTGTACCGCTAACCATTAACCTTTCTTCAAAAAACACGAAAGATGCCGACGGAGATGTACTACAGTACAGCTGGAAAATAAGCACCCCTGGTGCACCGGATCAGGTTTATAAGACAGCAAATCCAGTTTTGAAGTTAGCTAAACCAGGCTTATACACAGCAACATTGACTGTCAGCGACGGACGTGTGTCTAACAGCAAATCTTTAGCTATTACTGCTGGTAACAGTACTCCGGATGTTCAGGTCAATCTCACCGGCAACCGCTCATTCTTTTTTGATAATACAGAAATCGGTTATGCAGTTTCAGTTGTAGATAAAGAAGACGGAAGTTTGGCGGCCGGAACCATTGATCCTAAACAAGTTGCTGTAAGCATAGATTATATTTCGGAGGGATTCGATTATGCAGAAATAATTCAGGGTCAGAGAAGTGTGGATGCTTCTGTTCAGTTTGCCCTTGGCCAGGCCATTATGAAGAAATCAGATTGTTATAACTGTCACGCGTTGAATGTGACTAACATTGGTCCCACATTTACGCAGATATCTGAGAAATATAAGGATGATCCGAAGGCTGAAGAATATCTTGCAGGCAAGATTCGCAACGGCGGCAGCGGAGTATGGACTAAGGTTATTGCCATGCCGGCGCACTCTGCTATCACTGATAACGATGCGAGGTCCATTGCGAAGTATATAATGAATGCCGGATCCAAATCGCCAGTCACAATGCCGGTAAAAGGAACTTATTCTGTAAAGCTTCCTAAAAACGACAGCGGTTCTGGCACTTATTTAATTCGCGCAGCGTATACCGACCGGGGCAAAGGAGTGATCCCGAAGCTCAGCTCTGAGAATAACATCATTCTTAAGAAGCCATTAATTGAAGCATCTTCAGCTGATATAACTGAAAAAGTAACCATAAAAGTAAACGGTATCGACGGTGTCGTCAATGTAATACCTGTTGCAAATGGGTATATTGGCTTTAAAGGAATGGATCTTGAAGGCATCAAACAAATTGAACTGAAGGTTACAACCAGTGTCCGCGAAGAAAATCCAGGTGGGCTGATAGAACTAAGGCTGGATTCACCAACTGGAACTCTGGTAGGCAGTACAGCGGTTGGTGCCGTGTCAGACGAAGTACTCGGCGAAAAGTCAGCACCGCGTAAAATTGATCTTACTCCGGTAAAGGGACTTCATACGGTTTATTTTGTATTCAAAAACAGCAAAGCCCCGCAACTGATGCCTTTATTTTCTTTAAGTAAAATTAAGTTCTTAAATTTGATACAAGGCAAATAATTTTATTATCGAATGAATGGAACAACCAGGCACGATTCGTGTTTTACTAATAATATAAAGGCCGAGACTACGTTTACTACAAGAGTTTAGCAAAAAAATATCTATACATTAAGTAGCTTTATAAACATTAAAAATCGAACATTAAAAAAATGAAAAAACTATTAGCAACGTCGGGTACACTTTTCTTAATTATGGCACTGTTTGTAGCCGCAACAGTTGATGGCTCCTGGAAGGGATACGTTGAAGGTCAGTATAACGTAACTGCAGATCTTAAGGTAGCAGGGACAGATTTGACTGGCACATTTTCAATTATTGATAATAACGCAAAATCTGAAAATCCAGATGATAGCGGATACAGTCCATTCGTAGCGGCACAACTTGGAAAAAATGTGATAACAAATGGAAAGCTTGAAGGTGAGGCGATAGCGTTCTCGACTATGTTTAACGGAAAGCCCGTTAATTATAAAGGTACAATGATTGGCGAAAAGCTCGTTTTAACGACATCCTTCAATGAGCAGCCTGTAAAAATTACCTTAAGCAGGGCTAAATAATAATTACCAAAAGAAAGAGATTATGAAGAGAGGGATTTTTTCGATCATGTTATTAAGTCTGTTTTTAACGACTTTGTGTTTCGCAGCGTCCGTTATTGACGGTCGCTGGCAAGGAAATATTGAAGGACACTTTGACGTGACCGTAAATATCAAAGAGGTCAACGGTAAGCTATCAGGTACCATTGTTTCCGATCTTGGAGAAGCACCTTTAACTGGCGGCAAAATTGTTGGAAATGATATCTCTTTTAATGAAATGTCATATAAAGGCATTGCAGTTTCCTATGTGAAAGGAAAACTGCAGGGTGATAAAATTGATATTCTGGTTGGTTTTCAAGGCCAGGATATGAAAGGCACGCTAAGCCGCGTAAAGAAATAACTATTTTCCGGTAAGCAGGAATAAATCCCTGCTTGCCTCTTTTTCTGCCTGAATGGAAATTCCCCCCGGATTAATTCCATCCTCATCATAAACAACAATTGTATTCTTCCCCTGCTTCAGCCAGCTTTCTGGAATATACAAACCAAAAACTTTTATTTTTTCAGGATACCTTCCCAAGTTATGTCCGTTTACCCAAACCGACCCATGGCCCATTGAGGTAATATTGACCCGCCAAATAGTAGTGTAACTGCCATTATTTTCGGGTAAAGTAAACGATGACCTGTAAAATGCGGGCCCCGAAAAGTTACCTTTACCCGTTTCCGTCCAGCCGTAAGGTGCAAATGGATCTCCCGGGCCGCCCTTCATTTTCCAGCCTGAAACTGTTGTTCCCACATTACTACCATCAGCACGCTCCAGAACAACAGGCCCTGTTATACCTTTAACATCTATAGTATCTAAGCCGCCAAGGTAAAATAATTGTTTGTTCCTGCCGTTATGGGCTGTAAATATGCTCAGGATATTCGTCTTTCCGGCCTCCAGTTTGAAGGTGAAAGATTTTTCGCTCAGTTCTGAATCCTGAATCAAGCCGTTCACAAAAAGAGAAGCTCGTTCTTTTAAGTTCTTAAATCGGAGTGTGTAAGTTCCTGGAATATCCACGTGCACTTTTGTGCGGTACCAGGCATTTGCAGTTATATCTCCGTCGGCGCCCATTTGTAGCGGTTCGAGGCTCGACTTCCAATTTGAGTGATTATAATCGGGCGCGGCAGGTTCTATTGCGTGCTTAATTTGCCAGGGCGCCAAATTCAAACTAAGCTTTCTGCTCCCCATTGGCGAGGCAGTGTTGGCAAGACTTACACTTCCATTTGCTCTGTAAACAGTTGCCGCTTTGTCCCATTTCACACTCCAGGGTTCTTCTGTCTCAACTTCGATGTTTTGATCGCTTACGCGCACATCGCCAACATAGGAGGGTCCGGTAATTATATATAGTTCTTCCTCGCTTTCTGCTATCCAGGTTCGCTCTACCAGAGAAGTTTGCATAATAAGTATTCTAACTATATGATTTTTAGTTTCAAAAATAAACTCTGATGTTGAATTTTTCACCAAGGCAGAAAACTGTAGCTTTTTTGTCCTGCGCTTAAAGTTTTCATTTCCCTTTATAATCTTTATCTCGCTATCGGCATTAAAATGAAGTTGAATGGGTGTGTTTACCCCGCCATAAGCAATCAACGTCGTCGTTTCCCCTTGCTTCAGAATGTTGTATAGTCTGGATGGAGCCCATTCCAACCTGAGGCCCGGGGCTATATCGAAATTCTGTATAACGGGAAGGATCTCGCCGCCCGCAATGGTTAGGGAAAGCGGTAAAGCTCCTGCAATGTTTTTTGGTGGCTGTATTACTGTTCGTTTGGGAGTTTTATCCGGGTTGTCCAGGAAAGTTATACTGCCGGCAGGACTTAATCTTGAATTAACTTTAATAGACGTATCCCTGACCATCCAGCGGCTTTCGTCTCCGCCGTCTATGCTATTTGTGAGAATTTCCTGAAAGCTCCGTGCAAACCATGCAGCCCGTTTAAAGCCGTAATATATCGGTCGCAGATCACCTGCCTGACCAACACCAGCCCCGTAATCATAGGAGGCTGCCATGTCACGGTCGTTATTATATTCGAAATTACTGCCTCCATGGGCCATGTAAACATTATAACCATTTCCCCCATGTGCGATAATCTTCCACGTACGCCGGTCGTAAAGGGTTGAATCCTGTGGCTGCGGTCCATAATTAAAAAACCAAACTCCCCAGAATTCTGTGGAGAACCAGGGATTTGGTCGAGCCGGATCATCAAGGTTTTTCTTGTTGCCAGCAGGATCATTGCCGGGGTGGAGGCCGCTGAAAAAATAAGGTACCTGTAAGCCGAGCGAAACTGTTTTATCTATAAGGTGCTTGAAATAGGCGTTTGGTACGACAGTGCCCCAGCTCTCGGGGTGTTCATTTTCGAGTTGCACCATAATTACCGATCCCCCGTGGTGGATCTGGTTCCGAGCAACTATTGGGATAAGCTTTTCGAAAAAACGGTCGGTTGCATTAAGAAATTGGGGATTATCTTTTCGCGCTACCAGGCCAGGTTTAAATTTCAGCCAGATAGGGTAGCCTCCAAAGTTCCATTCTCCGCAGTAATATGGCCCCACTCGAACGATTGCATACAGATCCAGCTCTCTCACAAGCTTTAGAAATGCGTCCAGGTTACGGTCGCCGGAAAAGTTAAACTTTGTTTCTTCCGGTTCGTGAAAGTTCCAAAAAGTATATATTTCAACGGTGTTAAAACCGCCCCGCTTTAACCGAAGCAAACGGTCCTTCCACAATTCATGAGGCACCCGGGCATACTCTATCCCTGCAGAAACAACGAACGTTCTTTTTCCTTTGATGATAAAACCCCGCTTGTCGAAATCAATGAAAGCAGAGGCCTCTTTAGACGGGGGGAAAATATGGTCATTACGGGAGAGGTTTTCTGAACTGCTATTTTGAGCAGTAGCTGTTGGTAGAGTAGTAAATAGAAACTGAAAAATAATACAGTTTATCAGAGGAAAATAGAATTTATTCATAGTACAGCTCAAATATCTTTTCTAAGACCGTTTAAAGTTACATTAATGATTTTTAAACCAATAAGCTCCTAATAAGTTCTTTGGCCAGACCCTGGAATACACTTGCGCAAATTAGTTAAACGACTATATTATATAAAAAATGTTATTTCATTAACTTAGTGTAGAAAAACTAACTCTTATTGGGGTGTTAAATGCTCAATTTGGGAAGTGGGATATTCATACAGGGCTCTATTTAGAGCCTGCTGAACTGCTAATTCTCTGGCATATGATTTGAATATATCTTTATGCCCTCCAAAAGGGCATGTTTTTCATAGGTAGATGTAGGGTCGAGTACTTGTATTCGACCCTTTTTTATAAAACAGCTACCAGCCACCCGTGCCCAGTCACGAATAATTAGTTGCCAGTTATCAATTATCAGTTACCAGTTATCAGTTACCTGTTACCAGTTATCAGTTACCTGTTATTCAGTTTCCTGTTAACAGTTACCAGGCTGGATAGGCTAAACGCTTGAACTGATATATGAGAAGAAAATTGCGGAACAACTAATTTGGAAGAGCAGACGTTAACAGCTACTTAAAATATTAATGTTTTGACGAATTATCCGAATAGCCTGTTCATTGGCAGCTTAAAACTCGGTCACCGTAACGGGAAAGGTTAACCGGAGATATTCCCCATTGCCATCATCTGCTCCATGGTAGGATTGACACTTCCACCTTTTGGTTCGAGTGTTACAGCAAAGGCCTGTGCGCCTTTTACAGATTTCATTCTTTTCATACCGGAATTATCGTCGGTAGAGTCGAAAACTCCCAGATCTACTGGTTTACCGTCTACGAGCGCCCAAAGTTGATATTGGTGTTCATTATCGTTTAAGGGCATTTTAAGCGAGGAAAGGTCAATCATTACTTCTTCTTTCATCGCGCTGAAAGCTATTGTCAGACTTGCTGCAGGTGCCTTAGGTGTACCCTTCAAACTAACGAGTTTATATTGCGCTGGCTGCTGATAGATCTCAAGAAACTTCTTACTGTCTTCCAATTCCTGATTCATGAAGTTTACGCGGTTTGAATATTGCTGATTTTCTGTCTGCAGTACTGCTAACTGAGTATTTGAATCTCTTAATCTGTTATTTAAATTTATAAGAAGAATCACACTCACAAGGAGCAATGCAACGGAAGCGGCAAAGGCATATTTATAAAAATTTGACGCACTTCGCGTTGGCTGGAATTGAACGACCGGGGTTTCAGAAACATTAGAATCTCCAATAGAGTTCATAGTCCTGTTTCGAACGGCATCCGAAGGCTGAATAGCATTTGATAATGCGTAAGCTTGTAGTGCGCCCTCTATGGCCTCCAATTCAGCCTTCACTTCAGGGTGGTTCGCAATCGAATCTTCAACTTCACGAATCTCTTCGTTGCTTAAGTCGCCCAGAACGTAAAGTTCCAGGATACCGCTTTCCAAATATGTTTTCAGGTCGTTCACTTAATTAAATACCTTTCTTAACGTGATAATTGCATTTCTAAGTCTCGTTTTAACTGTTCCTAAAGGAAGGTTTAATTCCTCGGCAGCTTCTACATGTGTGAAACCTTTAAAGTAAACGAGGTCAAGAATTACTTTTTGATCCGGGTTTAGCTTATTTACGAGTTCTTTCAAGCCAAGGGTTTCAGGATTAATTGATGTGGTGAAACCTTTGTCCACAGATAATACGATATTTTCTATGTCTTCGGTTTTTGAATGATTACGAAAATCTTTTGAACGTGTTTTATCGATTGATAAATTACGGGCGATATTGACCATCCAGGTAAACAATCTGCCCTTTGATTCGTCATAAGATGCCGCTGAATTCCATATCTTAACGAAGGCCTCCTGTAAAAGATCTTCGGCGATTTCCTCGTGCTGTATTATCCGGTAGATGACTCCGTAAAGAGCCGAAGAGTACATGTCGTACAAAGCTTCAGCGCCTTTTCTATCTCTCGTTCGAATGGCCTGAACTAATTCAGGCTCTGATAATGATATTTTACTGATCCTGCTCAATTGTTTTTTTTCCTTGCCTCTAAGGTCGAATAATTTTCGTTAAAAATGCTAAACAATAGAAAATTAAGTGATTGTGATAACCGCGAAAATGGATCAGGAAATTTTAAAATACAGAAAGCCCCGCTTTTGCCGGGGCTTTCTGTCATAATTGTTCTTAAGAAATTACTTAGGCATAACCACCGTATCGATGACGTGGATAACTCCATTTCTTTGAAAAACATCGCCTATCGTTACCATTGAGGTAGCGCCAGTTTCATCTTTCAGAATCAGATTTTTGCCACTTCTCATTGCGAAGAGCTTTCCGCCGCTAACAGTATTAAACTCTGCAGTTCCTTTTCCAGCTTTGATGGCTTTTTTGATATCCTTACCGCTGAAACGGCCTGCAACAACATGGTAAGTAAGAATCTTGGTTAAGGTCGCTTTATTTTCTGGTTTAACAAGATTGCCTACAGTTCCAGCAGGAAGTTTGTCGAAAGCAGCATTGGTCGGAGCAAAAACCGTGAATGGGCCATCGCTCTTTAATGTCTCAACCAGACCTGCTGCTTTAACAGCTGCTACCAGAGTGGTATGATCCTTCGAATTAACCGCATTGTCAACAATGTCTTTTGTTGAATACATTTCTGCTCCGCCAACCATTTTAGTTGATTGTGCGAAACTTGTCGTGCTGATCGCAGAAGCTGCTAATGCGATGGCTAGTATAATTATTTTTTTCATAATTTATTTTTGGTTGAGATGAATTACGGGTTTAGCAAGAGGATGGATTCATCGTTTGAAAAAAAATAATTTGAGAATATATATATATTGCATTCTCAAATTAGAAAATGAAAAACTCACGCAGAGATTTTGTTAAAAAGACGGTTATCGGAGCAACATCTATTTCTCTGGGTGGCATTTTACCAGGATTCAGCGCTAAAAGTTACGAACGGATTATAGGTTCGAATGAACGGCTGATGGTATCCTGCATGGGTGTTAATGCTCGTGGTTTTGCCGTCGGTACTAATTTCGCAAATCAACCGGATTGTGAGGTCCTGTATTCATGTGATGTAGATAAGCGGGCTTCCGATAAATTTTTAGCAGAAGTAAGTAAGATACAAGGCAAGGCGCCGAAAGCTGCTCCTGATTTTCGAAGTACTTTGGAAGATAAGGATGTTGACATACTTATGGTAGCGGCTCCGGATCATTGGCACGCAACCGCTGCCATCCTCGGAGTTCAGGCTGGTAAACATGTCTATCTTGAAAAACCCTGCAGCCACAGCCCTGCTGAAGGCGAATTGGTAGTTCAAGCAGCCCGGAAATATAACCGGCAGATTCAGATGGGAAATCAGCGGCGGTCCTGGCCAAATTCTGTTGGAGCAATTGCTGAAATAAAAAATGGTGCTATAGGCAAACCCTATCTGGCTAAGACGTGGTATACAAATAACCGCGCACCCATTGGAGTTGGTAAGATCACCGATGTTCCTTCGTGGCTAGATTATGAGCTATGGCAAGGACCCGCACCCCGCCGGCCATATAAAGATAATTTAATCCATTACAACTGGCATTGGATGTGGAACTGGGGTACGGGCGAAGGGCCAAATAACGGAACACATACCGTAGACCTGGCACGATGGGGCCTCGGGGTAGATTTCCCTGTTAGAGTTAGTTCGTCGGGAGGCCGTTATCATTTTAATGACGACTGGGAAACGCCCGATACCCAGATCATGAACATGGAATTCGGCAATAACACCATGATCAGTTGGGAGGGCCGGAGCGCCAATCGCCAGCCGATCGAAGGTGGGGGAGCTGGGGTGATGTTCCATGGCGAAAAAGGGTCAATATTAATCGCGGATAGTACTTCCTACAAAGTTTTTGATATCACAGGTAAGTTGCTTAGACACGTCCAAGGGGAGGCCTTTGAAAATGATTCCCGCAGCTTGTCTACACCTTCTCAAAAGCTGGATGCAATTCATATCCGTAACTTTTTTGACGGTATTCGCAGCGGTGCCAGGTTGAATTCTGAAATAGCAGAAGGGCATAAAAGCAGCTTGCTGATGCAGCTAGGAAATATAGCCTTGCGTTCAGGACGAAGCTTGAATATCAATCCCGAAAATGGCCATATCCTGAATGATAAAAAAGCAATGAAATTATGGTCGCGCGATTACCAAAATGGCTGGGAGCTTAAAGTTTAGGAAAGAGGAAACAGATGCGATTGAATACAAAGTTTGCTGAGCGCCCAAGCCCGATTACTACGGGAGATTGGTAGTTAAAGAGGGAATTATTTTGATAATCATGTAATCCAATTAAAGTGTCTAAATCTCCAAAATTTACAAATAGTTCCGATGCTAACCGGAGTGAGCATTTTAATAGAAGAAATGCGATAAAAGCGTTCAGTCTGGCAAGTCTCGCGACCTTATCAGCCGGAACCTTGCCTGCTTTTTCTACGGAATCGGCTCCCAAAAAAATTGTTTATTCGGTTTTTGCCACTATTGCAGAAATGAAGCTGGATACTTCTTTAAAAGAAGGTGCTTTCGTCAGAGTCCTGGGATATCATAAATCTGGTGATGGGGGCGGTGCGGAGTATATGATCACCGGAGCTGCTGCAGCCGATCAATCAGGTACCATCAGCCTTTTAACTGGACTACATGCCACATTGATTAATGTTTCAAGCGTGAATTATACAATGTTTGGTACAGTTGGCGACGGACAGAATGATGATGGTGTTCAAATTAAGGCCGCGCATAATTATGCCAACAAGATGAACCTTCCTATCGTAAACACTCATGGCGAATTCTGGATCAAGGAGACTACTGGCATCGAAATACTGACCAGCGTACAGTGGGGTCACACTATCTTTCATATTGATGAAAAATTCAATACAAGAACTGTCAATCGCTTTCTGGTTTTGCCAAGGGAACAGCTAGTAACTCTGGAATTTGATGCGACGGCAAAAGCCAGGTTGCTTGCCCAAATACGGCCGGGCGCGACGATCATTCCTGAATTTGTTCCTTATAAAAATTACTTGATTGCAGGAGGGATTATGGTGCGAAATGGGATGGAGATATCCGAATCCAACACCGTGCCCGATTCAAAAGGCGACACTCGCCTGGGTAATGATATTCTGAATTATTACAAGGCCAAAGGAATCAAACTCCGTTCTGCTTTTATATCAATGCTAAATTCACATCATGAACTGGAATCCTCAAACAATTGATTTTCAATGGCGAATATAACTTGGGGCATAGAACAAAGGCTTAAAACTCTAAACCAATTCTTTCAGAAATGAGCACTATCGATCTTACTGCTGGCGATGCCGGAAAATCTAAACGATTGATGTCTGTGGATGCCCTACGAGGCTTTGACATGTTATTTATTACAGGCGGAGGCACGTTTATTACCCGTATGGAGGGAAAGACCACCTGGCCCTGGATCGATACTATGGCGGGCCAGCTGGAGCATCCGGCATGGTTTGGGTTTACTTTTTACGACTTTATTTTCCCTCTATTTCTGTTCATTTCAGGCGTTTCTGTAGCGTTTTCATTAAGCAGGGATATAAGAAATGGCCTGACAAAAGCCGTGATGTACCGCAAGGCATTCTGGAGGATGATTATTCTTATTATTTTGGGGATGATCGATAAAAATATCCCATTCACTTTTTTTGATCCTCAGGAAATACGCCTTGGAAGTGTTCTGGGTAGGATTGGAATGGCCGGGTTTATTTGCACAATACTTTACTTAAATTTTTCATGGAGAGGGCTTCTCGCCTGGATTGGCGGAATACTTTTGGTTTATTATGCATTGATATTTCTGGTTCCCGTACCTGGCTACGGCGTCGGAAACCTTACTTTTGAGGGAAACCTGGTTGGCTGGTTGGACCGAAATTTTCTTCCGGGCCGGCTTCTTCAGAAAACCTATGATGAACTGGGGCTGCTCACACAATTTCCCGCGCTCTGTCTCACGGTATTTGGCGCCCTCGCCGGCGATGTGCTCCGGTCAAATAAGAAAGAGTATAAGAAAATCCAGACTCTCATTATTGCTGGTTTAATTTGCCTTGCACTCGCATCCATCTGGAGTCTGCACTTTCCAATTGGCAAGCGCTTATGGACAAGTTCATTCATTCTTCTTACAGCAGGTATGGCCTTTTTAACCATGACATTGTTTTACTGGGTCATAGATGTTTTAAAATATCAGCGATGGGCGTTCTTTTTTCAGGTGATCGGGCTGAATTCCCTAACGATATACATGGCGGTACGGTTTATTGATTTTGAATATACCGCACACCGGATACTATCCGGACTGTATGCACCACTTCCCGAAGAATGGCATAACGTTTTTGATGCTCTGGGAGCTTTTACACTGGTTTGGCTGATGCTATATTTCCTTTACCGGAATAAAATATTTGTTAAGGTATAGTTTAGTTGTTCGTTGTTCATTGTCTGCCTGCCGTCAGGCAGGTTGGTTGTTAGAGAGGGCCTGGGTCGGAATCTTAGTCGCCATGTTCCTGGTACCTGGTACCTGATACTAATTTCAACGCTTCTTATTCAAATTTTCAACTCTCTCAAAAAATTCATTCTGGAGCTGAAGAGTTTTAGTGTCCGCTTTTATTTCTTTTAACCCTTTAACGAGCGCATCAATCTCGAAATCAGCATATAACTTTCCGAGTTCAGCATTGGCATTAGAACCATCGCCTGCATAATGATTCGGAAATTTCGAATACCATGCAATAGCAGTATAAGCGGGGATGGCTAGTCTGGCCTGATTTTTTCCGGATTCATCTGTAGCCCGGCTTAATTTTACCAGGTCGGGACGGTAAAACATATTCATTGATGTTTCCTTTTCACCAGCGTGCTGATCATCCGCTGCCGGAGTTTTGCGCATTTGCGAAACCTTAGCATTGAAAGCTTCATCGCGTCCTGGTTCAAAAAAGTAAAGGGCATAATCATGCTTCTTATTAAGTTGGGACTGCATGAAAAATCGTATGAACTCCGGGTTCCCACCATGTCCATTAATTATAACAATCTTTTTAAAGCCATTGCGGGCAATCTCTTCAACTGTGGCCTGCAGCAGGTCCATGATCAGATTGCTGGGAAGTGAAAACGTTCCTGGCTGATGTCTCGCCTCATTTATCTGACCGTAGAAATAGTCGGGAAATACTACAGCATACTCTTTTCTGGCAGCCCGGTTAGCCCACTCACGAACATGTATCAGATCAGAACCCATAGGGACATGCATACCATGTTTTTCAAGTATCCCGATCGGAAGTATACAGGTGCCGGATGCTCTTTGCACGGCCAGCGGAAAATCACTTGCGGTCAATTCATCCCATCGCACAGGGATTTCCTGCGCTACAGCACTGCCGCATAATAAAATAAGTACTAATAGAATTCTCATATGATATATAGTTTTATTTATTTGTTTAAAGCAAGGGTGCAATTTAAAACATTCCTCCGACTTCAGACTTTAGTCCTCCCCCGTTAAATTATAAATATCTTTAATGTTCTCCAAAATTCGTTCAAAATCTATTTTCAGATCAATGATCCTTCCGGTATGAATATCAAATACCCAACCATGAACGACAGGATACCCTGTTTGCAAGTAACTTAGTTGTAAGACTGCCGTTTTAATCACATTTACACACTGTTCTTCAACATTGAGTTCAACAAGCCGGTCGTAACGCTTAGCGATGTCCGAAATAGCGTTTAATTCTTGTTTATGAAGCCGGTAGATATCCCTGATACCTCTGAGCCAGGGGTTAAGAATGCCCATGTCTTTAGATTGCATAGCGGCCTTTACACCTCCACAGTTATAGTGGCCGCAGACAATTATGTGTTTCACTTTCAGATTGACTATGGCATAGCTAATTACTGACAGTACATTTAAGTCGACATTATTAACCATGTTAGCGATATTCCGGTGGATAAATGCTTCACCAGGTCCGAGCCCCATGATCTCTTCTGCCGTTACGCGGCTGTCGCTACAGCCGATATATAAATAATCCGGGTTTTGATCGCTGGACAGTTCTTTAAAAAAGTCAGCGTCCGTACCTGTTTTGCTCTGAATCCATCTTTTGTTGTTTTCGAAAAGCTGTTCGTAGGGAGTCATTGAAAATAATTTGTTTATGGTGGAGGCTTGTCTGTAAAGTTAGACAAATCTAAGGATGCAGTGTTGTTAAACAATAAGAAGTAATTTGGACCTTAAACCGAACTTTTCTTGCCCAAATTCTGCGCTCTCTGAGTTGTTCTCTGCGTCCTCCGCGTTTAAATTGCGTATGATCGGTAGAAAGACAGTCCTGAAGGCCGTTACGGCGTTCCTAGCGCGATATTCTTCCAAAAATATTACACACCATTTCTCCCATATATTCGACCAATATTAAATCCTTTTACTAAATTGGACCGCGAAAAGGAAATTACAGAAAGATGGACAGAAGAGAAGCAATTAGCAGAGTAACCCTTTTACTGGGTGGAGCTCTCACAACTTCCGGACTTGGGGCCTTTGCGGATGTGCTGCATACGGAAGGTTCAGGTTCAATACCACTCCAATCGTTAGCCGCCAGCGAGGCATTGATTGCAGAGATTGCCAATACATTCATTCCCGATAATAAAGGAGTTCCCGGAGCGAAAGCTGCCGGCCTGGGTCCTTTTATCGTGATGATGATGCAGGATTGCTACACGCCTGATATCCAAAAACACTTTCGGGAAGGCTTATCAAAAGTGGAGGAGGTATCCAAGAGCCGCTTCCAAAAATCTTTTACTCAGCTCAGCCTGAAGCAGCGTGAAGAGATATTCGGAGTATTTAAAGCAGAAGCTGAAACCCCGCGGAAAACCGAAATTGCTCCTTCGCATTTCTTTCAGCTCATGGCCGATCTAACCTACCTTGGTTATTATACCTCAGAGATCGGTGCTACCAAAGCCTTGCGCTATGTGCATATACCCGGCAAATATGAGGCATGTGTGCCGCTGGCACCAGGACAAAAAGCATGGGCTACTTAATCGATTATTTTTTTTTAGCATACGGATGAATATCAATATAAAAGCAAAACAGCAGAATACCTACGATGCGATAGTAGTTGGATCAGGGATTAGCGGAGGATGGGCTGCAAAGGAATTAACGGAGAAGGGTCTGAAGGTTTTAATGCTAGAGCGCGGACGAAATGTGGAGCATGTGAAGGATTATGATACTGCTTTAATGAAACCCTGGGAGTTTAAACACAGGGGACGAATCACTCCGGAGGAACGCAGCCGCCACCTGGTGCAAACCCGCGGGGGACAATATGGTGAGCACAATGCTAAATTCTGGGTTGATGACGTCGACTGTCCGTATACCGAAGTAAAGCGCTTCGACTGGTACAGAGGATATCATGTGGGCGGCAGGTCTTTGACCTGGGGCCGTGGTTGCCTGCGTTTAAGTGAGATGGATTTTTCGGCCAATGCGAAAGATGGTTATGGTGTCGACTGGCCGGTTCGGTACAAAGATATATCGCCATGGTATGATTATGTCGAGCGTTTTGCAGGGATCAGCGGGCAAAAGGAAGGCCTTTCTCAACTACCTGATGGTATATTTCTTCCGCCATATGAAATGAATTGTGTGGAAAAGGCAGTTAAAGAACGGATTGAGAAACATTATAGTAAGGCCCGGATGATGACCGTTTACCGGATGGCTAATCTTACGGTACCACATAATGGAAGAGGATCTTGCCTGAATAGGAACCTTTGTAATCGGGGCTGTCCGTTCGGAGCCTATTTCAGCACCCAATCTGCCACACTTCCCGCAGCTGTTGCAACTGGCAACCTTACACTTCGCCCGTATTCCATCGTAAATTCTGTGCTTTACGATAAGGAAACAAAAAAAGCGAAGGGCGTATTGGTCATTGACTCTGAAACAAACGAACACATAGAGTACTTCGCTAAAGTGATCTTCATGAACGCTTCAACGCTTGGTACAACTCATATTCTTTTGAACTCGGTATCGGACACTTTCCCGGACGGACTTGGTAACAGCAGCGGTCACCTGGGGCACAACCTGATGGACCACCATTTCCAGATCGGGGCATCCGGCAGGGCAGATGGATTTGATGATAAGTATTATTACGGACGGCGCCCGGTTGGAATATATATTCCCCGTTTCCGCAACCTGGGCGATAAGCCAGAGCGCGATTATCTTCGCGGTTTCCACTATGGAGGCGGTGCAAGCCGAAGCGGATGGCAAAGACTTGTCCCGGAAATGGGTTTTGGCCAGGAGTTTAATGACGAAATTACTGAACCTGGTTCATGGTCTATGGGACTTGGCTCTTTCGGCGAGCATTTGCCAGAATACAAAAACCGCGCATTCCTCGACCATACCAAAAAGGATAAATGGGGCCAGCCCCTCCTCGCGGTGGATTGTGAGTTCGGCGAAAACGAACGCAAAATGCGCATCGATATGAAAAACGATGCCGCTGAAATCCTTGAAGCTGCCGGTATGAAAGACGTCACTTCATTCGACAGGCCAGCAGTACCCGGAATGGCTATTCATGAAATGGGAACTGCCCGCATGGGTCACGACCCCAAAACTTCCGTGCTTAACAAATGGAACCAAATGCACGACGTCAAGAACGTCTTCGTAACAGACGGTGCATTTATGACTTCCAGTGCTTGTCAGAACCCGTCGTTAACGTATATGGCGTTTACTGCAAGGGCTTGTGATTATGCGGCCAGGGAGTTGAAGAAAGGGAATTTATAAGGCAGGAGGTATGGGATACGAGGTATGAAGTATGAGGTATGAAGTCTGAGGTCTGAGGGGGTCCGTTCAGCAGGGTATAATTGGAGAAATGTTATGTCTGTTTTTTAAACAGATATTTTCTGGTTGATACTTCGAAATAGAATATTATCGATGCATTTCAAGAAGGGAGTCTTAGGGTTCCCTTTTTCTATGCAGTAAAATTACATTAGCAAACAGGAATTAAAGAGAAATCAAACAGGGATCAAATAGGTATCAAACAGGGATCAAACACAAATTTTTACCTTTTTATATTTCTCTTTCATTAGTATTTGATTCTGATTTGATTTGTTTTTTCTAAATTATTTCTTAGGTTTAATCAAGATCATTTTTTATGGGAAAGCTTATAAATGGTATTAACGGTCCTTTTATCGGAAAAGTAGGAACCGTTATTGGATCGTCTCGCCGGGGTGTTCCTTATATGAAGGGCCCTTATAAAACGCGAAAAACTGATATCAGCGAAAAGGAACTCCGAAACAGGGATAAATTTGCATTTGCTCAGGCTTGGCTAAAACCCCTTTTGGAGGTCGTGAGGCTTGGCTTTAAAAATTATAGTGTTAAATCTCAGGGTTTTGTTTCCGCTAAATCTTATCTATATAAGCATGCGCTAAAGTTAGAGGGAGATACCCATAGCATCGATCCGAGTCTTATGAGAATAAGCTTTGGCAACCTACCGATATCTAAAAATGCGGCAGTAGGCGTCACTAATCCTTACGAATTAACTTTTACGTGGGAACCTGAAACCAGTGGGTCCGATTATGTCAAGGATCAGGTACTTATGGTGGCGTATAATATTCGGGATATGCATGTTTCTTATGTTCTCCAGGGCCAGTTCAGATCTGTAGGAAAAGATATTTTACCATTATCCCACGATTATAAACCCGGAACTGTAGTTCATGTGTATATTGCTTTTATAGCTGCAGACAGAAGCAGACAATCGGACAGCTTATATTTAGGCGAGGTTGTTCTCTAGACGTCACCTGTTTTTTACAGTTTTACCTGAATTCTTGTTAGACCGCGTCTAATGTTTCAAACAACAGTTTAACCGCTTCTTCGTATGAACCCGGATTTTCTTGGGGTCGTAATTTATAATTTGGTGTATATTCTAAAGTGAGTGGAGCTCACTGTTTTACTGGTCGGTATTGGATATGTCATCGATGATCTAAAGTTTTCTGTTTCCGGAATTAAAAGCGCGGTGGAATCTTGCAAACCAACTCACTTTTTCACTCTACTCAAATCCAATATTCTTATTTTCCTGAATTGAAGGGGCGAACCATGGCCCAGAAAACCAATATGTCCGCTATCTCTTAATAATCCTGGATGCTTTAGACCATCAGCAGCGCCATCTTGCCTAACATTAGTAATATCTGCGTCCAGAATTACGGCACCATTCAGGATGACTTTGATTTTTGGTCCCTGGACAAATACCTCTTGATAGTTCCACTCCCCCACAGGTTTCAGGTAACCTTTTTTTGCGGGTATAGTGCCATAGATAGAACCGTGATACTGATAGACCTTTAAATCTTTATATTTAGGAGCGTCGTTATCCAGTATTTGCAATTCCATTCCTTCATAAGCTGCATCCCCGGTTAAAGGTGATCTGATGCCTAAACCATTGTTAGCACCCGGAGTCAGTTGAAACTCAAATCGCAATACAAAATCACTGAATTCTTCCCTCGAGAATAAGTTATTACCAAGAGAATTTTCGCCCGGTTTGGGACGAACAGCCATATTGCCATTTTCGGCGATGTAATCCCTGGTATTACCTATCCAGCTGTGCATATTGGTTCCGTCAAACAATACCTTGAAGCCTTCTTTCTTTTCCTGACTACTCAGTTGAAATGGTTTAACGCGGGGAAGTTCTTTGATGTAAATATTGCGGTACGAAATAGGTGATCCGTGCGCCTGCAATTCAATCTGCTCTTCGGCAAATATCGGCTGCGATCTGTCCCAATAATTTTCAAGGATTACATTATCAGTTACCAACTCACCATTAAGATAAACCGTAACACGATCACCTTTCATAATTATATGGAAAGTATTCCACTCTCCTAACTTCTTGTCAGCAACCTTGAGCGGCCTACTTTCATTCTCTTTGTTGTTGTACAAACCGCCTGATCCAACCTGTGCTCCTACTTTTAAATTGGCATTATCCCATATCTGTACCTGAGGTGTTCCTCGCAGGTAAATACCTGCATCTCCATCCAATGTGTTAGTTTTAATGATCTTCCAGTCGACAAGCATTTCAAAATCACCATATTTCTTTATTGTGGTGATATTATTTCCATGCCCTGTAAACTGCAGTTCGCCATTCACCACTTTCCAACTCTCACGCATTTCTTCATCGGCCTTCTTTTGGGCTACTGCCAGGGTTTTAACATTCATTTTCGACCTCTTTATGGGATCGCCAACCAAACCTTTCCAACCTTTCAGATCTTTTCCGTTAAACAGTGGAACAAAACCCTCCCTTTGAAGCATTTTGGCCGTATTTGCTTCCACTTTTGGAAGCGCTTTAAACGATAGTACCATTGGGATTATCAATGCTGCGAGAAGCAGAGACCCTAGTTGATTTGAAAGTTTCATTTGATAATTTTAAATTTCTATTATTTAAGTTATAGCTTATATCAGCCAATATTCTCTGATAAATTTAATTGATGTATTTTGACGCTAATTTAATAATTTCTACCTTTCAGACTAACATTTCTGCATTTTCCGTGAATCTGTATTTTCCCTTGGCTGGGTCTTACACGATAAGCCTGATTGACAAGCACGCAATTCAGGTAAACATTAAAATTGTAGTCATCGGCAATACATTCAATTCTGTTCCATGTACCGACTTCCTTTTCAACATCTTTTTCACCCCTGAAGCCCAAAACATCTTTCCAGTTCGGAACATGGCCAAACCTGTCGATCCTTCCTTTATTAGTAGTGAGAGATTCGCCGTTGGTAAATATACATTTCCCCCTCCTTTTTTTTAGGAGCTACGTTACGTGTGAGCGAGAACTTACAAGAGAGAATAAAAATATTTTTTTAATATTATGTTATGATCGATGGCTAAATAACAATTACTTCCTTTTTACTAAGTTTCCTAAACCATCCGGCAAAGTATTTAGATAAGCCATCAGATCTGATAATTCTTGAGGACTCAACTGTTTTTCCAAGGCTGGAGGCATCAATGAGATGTCGAGCGGCTCAATACCTGTTATCTCTGTTCTCGGAATACGAACTTGTGCTCCCGGTCCAATTTCAATGATTACAGCATCAGACATTTGCTCTTTCAGAACACCAGTATATGTTGTTGTTTTTGTGGTAATTCTGCTGGTTTCATACTCACGGGCAAAGCTAGCGCTAGGGTATAAAATTGCTTCCAGGATATCGTGTCCCGATCGGATCCCTCCAATATTAGTGAGATCTGGTCCGAAAATAGCACCTTTACCAGCAACAGCATGACAAGAGGAACAAGTGCCTTTGCCAAAAAAGATTTTCGCTCCATAGGCTACGTCACCCCTGGTTAAACTGGCTTCCACTTTAGTCAATTCCAGTAACCTCCCTGCATTTTTCGCCGCTAACCTGGCCATTAAAGGCTCAGCTAGACTCTTAACTTTTTGAGGATAGCCACCCAGCAATCCCTTCAGTTCTTCCTCTGAAACATTATCAAGACGATCAGGCCCGGCGCCTAGAGCAACTATCAAAGCTGCTCCAACTATTTCACTTTTATTGCTTTTAAATGCACTTATCAGGCTCGACAAGAGGTAAACATCCGTTTTTGCGATCTGCTCTGCAGCAAGTTTAACCAGCTGAGTAACGGTCAAATTTGCATTGGAAAGTACACGGGCGGCCATTTGCCTAATCGGCGATTCATTTTTATTCGAAAGATAAAAATATACCATACTGAATTCCCCATCCGACAATGAGGGCTCAGAAAGCAGTTTCGAGCTGAGTGCTTTCAAACGAAATTCAGGGCTAGTATTTACATTCTGAACCATCTGACTTAGTTGATTATTTAGGGCTTTAATTCTTCTCGATTCGACCAGTCCCAAAACTTGTGATTTGATTTCCGGGCTGCCGTTGTCAAGCAGTTTTGCTAAGGTCTGGATCCAAACCTCAGGAATTTCTTTTACCGAAGCATGGGTGATGACGTCTAATAAGAAGATCTTTTTGGCATTCGTTGCTGATTGACTTCCAAGCTGATCAGAAAGGAACATTTGTAATTGTTTATCGTTACTGAAGGTGATCATCAGATTCCGTATTGCTGAAACATCCTCACCAGAAATTTCTGAAGCGTCCAAACGACCTTTCAAAAAGCTGATAACAATATCCGACCATTCCGGATGATGAGAAGCAACCCATATACCAATCTTTTGTAGCTCCGGAATTTTGCTTGTCAGAAAAGGAGATAAATTTTCCTTTTTTAATGCTGTTCTTCCTAGTTGATCGAGAGCGGTCAGCGCTGTTCTTTTTACTTTGGACGAAGGATGCTTCAGTGCCATCTGCAATGCAGCCTGAGCATTCAATTTGATAAGAGCGTAAATAATGGCATGCTCTTCAACGCGATCATTATTTACCATTGCCGATTTTAAGAGTGCAGGAACGGCACGTTTATCCCCGATTTGACCTAATGCTGTTGCAGCTTGCCTTCGGACAGCAAATCTTTCTTTCTGTACCAGTTCCATCAGTTTGTCTACTGCGGCTTTGTCTTTCGCCAATCCCAAGGCCCGGGCAGCAGAAGTTCTTACTAAGGCTGAAGGATCCGCGAGGCCTGTACGCACTCCATTCATTGCATCTGAGGTTGCGATACGCGACAGCGCGAATATCCCGGCAGCACGCATTTCTTCACTAGCCGACTTCTGCAAAGAGTTTTTGATTGGGAGGACTGCAGCTTCTTTCTTGTCGATTAACAGTTCGATAGCATTGTCACGAACGGCTATTCGATAGTCCGTAGTGGCATTAATAAGTCCGGAAACAGACATTGATCTTAAGTTCAATTTGGTACCCCATGGATCATTCACTTTCGCACAACCAGTTTTTCGGATCCGGTAAATCCCACCTGGAACATCCAGTTTTGCTATCCTTGAAAGAGGACAACCCAGAATAAACCAGCCTCCAGTATCAATCACCAGCATGCTGCCGTCAGCATCTTCAAGCACATCTGTCAGGTGCATATCCTGAACGCTTGATGTAACAAACGGCTCATCCACAGTTTTATAAGTCGAACCATCTGCAATAACTTTATGACGGATAATACGACCTGTGTTGAATTCAGCACTAAAAAGATTGCCCTGAAATTCCTTTCCCATAGCGTTTCCACGGTAACGCATTATTCCGGAAGGAGATACTCGGGCCATCTTATTCATTACGGGCATCAGATCTCCCGTTAATATAAATTTATCCTTTTCAATTACTGGATTATATTTCGGATAAGTTCCGCCTTCCACCCAGTGCATAATCGCATCACGCACACCAGCCTGAGGCTCAATAAAATAGGTCATTGTTCCGACTGTTTCACCAGAAGGCATAAATGCCAGTTCGATCGAATTGTCGAAACCACCACCAGCCATTGATTCCAGACCAGAGCCATCCGGACGGCATCTCCATATGCGGGCACTACTTCCCTTTAGATTCTCCCCTTCTTTAGTTGTGATGTTAAAACCGCGACGGGCGTCTGTCAGGTACAACCATCCATCAGGACCCAGAAAAGGTCCGCCCAATAATGCCCCGTTGGAATTCAAAACCCAACCTGTCAGAACTACCTCGCGCTTATCTGCAACTCCATCCCCATCTGTATCGGTTAAACGTAATAGATCAGGTGACGAGGAAACATAAAGACTACCATTATAAAATACGCCGCCCTTAGGGAAGGAAAGAGAGTCTGCGAAAATTTTGCTCTTATCAAATTTCCCATTGCCATCAGTATCTTCCAACAAACGAATGTGGTATGGGGGTTTCTTCAACATACCTTCGTTTGTCGGCGAACTACCATCCGATTCGAAGACGAACAACCTACCATCGCCGTCGAATGAAGCAAACATAGGATAGGAAATCATTCTGGGATCAACAGCCCGTTCAATGGCAAAACCTTCCGGGACTTTTAGTCCGTCGAGTTCTTGAACTGCCATTTCCTTTTCTGTAGTACCAACAAAAAATAAGAAGGTACAACAACCTGCTATTGTTCCTATAACTTTTGTAAAGGAGTTTTTTAGGTTTAAAGGAAAATATTTCATGTTAATGCCTGCTTAAATTGAATATATAATAAACGGGGTATTCCTTATGAAATAACAATTTCCCTACCCGTTAATTACTTTGTTACTTCTTCAGAAATCCTAAATCCCACATCGTTTTAAAAATTTGCTGTTATTTTTTGAACCCATTCGTCTACTCCATGAAGACGGCCGTAGTGGAATTTGGGGTTACCTTAGTCCCAGAATATATGCGGCATCAAAATCAGGCTCTTTAAAACACGCTAAGACTGGTTAGAACTTGAATGGGAACTAAGTACATACTGCATCAAAATGATCATAGCGTTTCTAAATTATCTTGTTTACGACCTGCAATTACTGGTGCCACAGATGCCTTTGCCGGATTCCGGAAAAATATCATGAAGATAACCAGAACTGCCAATGCCCCCCAGGCCGGATATATCCAGATGCCCTGCCAGTCGTGTTGCACACTTCCTGTTGCATTCGGTAGGGTATGCAATGCTTGAGATTTACCTGCAAGATGGGTGCCTACAAAGGCTCCGACACCCCATAGTATAAAGGCTATCAGTCCCTGTGCTGCGCCGCGTATCCGTTCATTCGCTTCTTCATCTACATACAGCTGGCCTGCAATAAAAAGGAAGTCGTAACACACTCCATGAAGCAGAATTGCGGCAAAAACAAATGTGGTTTGAAAAGAAGCAGAGTCCACACTTCCTGCCAGCAGAAAATAGCGTAGGGCCCAGCCAAGAATACCGATGAAAATTGTTTTCTTATAACCAAATGACCTCAGCATTAGAGGCAATAAGATTAGGAACAGGATATCAGAAACCTGAGCCAGGGACATTTTTGCAGCAGAAAAGCTCCATCCAAGTTCAGTGACGTATAAATTCATATTCACGAAATAAAAATAAAGGGGGATACAAATCAGAAACATACAGGCAATAAAGATGGCAAAGGAGGGCTTTTTCAAAAGGGCAAGTGCATCAAGGCCAAGAATTTCTCCGAGTTTAACATCTTTACCTGTTTTCAAAGGCGGAGTATGTGGTAGTGTAAGTGAGAATAGCCCAAAAAGGATAGAGACTGTTCCGGCAACATAAAATTGAACGGCCGACTGTTCACCTTTAAAGATGAAACTTAGCATAAGACCTGCAGCAATCCAACCTACAGCAGAAAGGGTTTTGACAAGTGGGAAGTCTCGTTTAGGATTTGAAAGATGGTGCAACGATATCGAATTTCCCAATGCAAGAGTGGGCACAAAAGTGGCACAATAAATAATGAGCATGGGATAAAATGAGTTGAACTCAGTTAATCCGGGTAGAATAAATAATAATAATCCTCCCAGAATACCCAGGAAAGCAAGGAGCTTTTCTGATGCAAAGTACCTATCCGCGATTAAGCCAACAAAAAAGGGTGAGATCATAGCACCTATGGCAAAAGCACCATAAGCAAGACCAATCTGCTCACCATTAAATAACAAAACCTTGTTGAGGTACGTTCCCATACTTACATACCATGAACCCCAAATAACATATTGAAGGAACATGAAAACTGCCAATTTGATTTTTATTTGTTTTTGCACGATCTACTGTTAAGGTTATTGCACTGAACTATCCATTTGCCGGCTATCCGAGCCGATATGTAACTATTTGTAGTCATTCGACTTAATTAATTGTAAAATAATCAGCTTTAAGTTTCAAATCTATCGCAGTTAGTTTCACCAAGCTGCTACTATTATATACATTTATAATACTATTTTTCTAAAAGTACTTTTCAGTTACTTTTTTCATAAATTAGAGATATGTTCTTAAATGTAAACAATTTATGAAAGCTATTGAGTGCCATTTGCCGCAAGAATTTGATAAATCATTTATCGTTTTTAAAGAAGAGGGAAGTTTTTTCCCCTGCCCATGGCATTTTCATTCAGAATATGAATTAGTATTGGTAAATAAAAGTACCGGAGTCCGAATGGTTGGGGATCATGTTGGTTATTTCGGTGAGGGGGATCTGGTTTTTATTGGAACTAAAGTTCCTCATTTGTGGATCAACGATCCTGAATATATTAATGGTAAGGCTAGCAAATCCGCTCAAGCAATAGTTATTCATTTTCTTGAAGATTTTTTAGGGGAAAATTTTTTTGACATTCCTGAAATGAGCTCTTTAAGGACTTTCTTAACATTATCACAGCACGGTTTGGTAATTCAGGGTATTACCAGGTTAAGGATCGCCTCAATAATGAATAAGATGCTCGCCATGAATGGCATTCAAAGGTTGTCGGCACTATTTACCATTTTCGATCTCCTCAGTAGTACAGCTGATTATGAACTTTTAGCAAGTCCTGGCTATTTAGACACTGGTAAAGCAGATTGCACTGATCGATTCAGCAAAGTAAATTCCTATATTATGAAGAACTTTGACAAGGAAATTACTCTTAAGGAAGTAGCTTCATTGGCAAATATGGCGCTTAGCACTTTTTGTACTTTTTTCAAAGTTCATTACCGGGTTACCTTCGTTGAATACTTAAATATCGTTCGAGTAGGGCATGCTTGCAGATACTTAAATGAACTTGATAAAAATGTAGTTGAGGTTGCTTATCAATGTGGCTTCAATAATCTGGCTAATTTTAACCGACAATTTAAAAAGATCAAAAAAATGACTCCAAGCGAATACCGCAGAACAATCAACGTTAACGTGCCGCAAACCGGGAGCTTAGGAAGAGCGACTTCTCACCAATCCAATCAACCAGCCAATAGACACCAGTTCTCCTAAATAGGTCAACGACAAGTATACTTATTCTTTCGAATCGCAATAGTGGAAGTCCGAGAGCTTTCCCCGGTTCTCTGAAGATTGTATTATTATTCGAAATAAAAGTATCAGTTGTATTTTGCCCTTAAAAGTATTTTTGAATGTATTTAAAAATTGAAAAGATGGTCAGATCTATATTTGTTTCCTGCAGTATTCTTCTTTCTATTTACAATTGGTTGTTCCCCAAAATTTTCACCATCATTTAATGGTTCGGATCTTTCCGGCTGGAAAATATATGGTACCGAGAAATGGTATGTTAAAAAATCGCTCTTCAAATACATTCAGCAGGAGGTATTAAAGTCAGGTGGAAAAATATCAAAATTCAGAAGCTCCCATAGAATACTTGAATTTCTTATATGCTATATAATTAACAGACTTTATGCAAAATCAATCAAAATCATTACGTGTCCTGGTAATAGGATGCGGGAACATGGGCTCATCTCACGCAACTGCTTATCACAACCTGCCTGGGTTTGAGATCTGCGGACTAGTTTCTAAAGGAAAGACAAAAGAAATTTTAAACGAAAAGTTGGGAGGTGAATATCCGTTGTTCGACGATGTGGATGGGGCATTTAATGCAACAAAACCTGATGCCGTTTGTATATCTACATATCCGGATACACACGAAAGTTATGCACTGAAAGCTTTTCAGAATGGCTGTCATGTCTTTATCGAAAAGCCTGTAGCAGATTCTGTTGAAGGCGCCGAAAGGGTCGTCGCTGCCTCGAAAAAAGCAAATAAGAAATTAGTGGTGGGATATATCCTGCGGCACCATCCTTCCTGGGAAAAATTTATAGAACTAAGCGGACAGTTGGGTAAGCCTCTCGTAATGAGGATGAATCTTAATCAGCAAAGCGACGGGGCTATGTGGACCCTGCATCGTAACTTGATGAGTTCACTTAGCCCCATTGTCGATTGCGGCGTTCACTATATCGATGTTATGTGCCAGATGACCCGGTCTAAACCAACACAGGTATATGCTATTGGAGCGAGATTAACCGAGGAAATCCCTGACGGCAATTATAATTATGGCCAATTGCAAATACGTTTCGAAGATGGTTCTGTTGGCTGGTATGAAGCCGGGTGGGGTCCTATGGTTAGTGAAACAGCATTTTTTGTGAAGGATGTTTTTGGCCCCAAAGGTTCGGTATCTATTGTCGCAAAAGACGCTGGCGGCGAGGGAAAGTCATCCTCCATAGAATCCCATACAAAAACAGAGTCGATACGATTTCACCATGCCGATCTGGATAAAGACGAAAAATTCTCAAAAGCTGATACCTGGATCAATCTTGAAGATGAGCCGGATCATCAGGAGCTTTGTAATCGGGAGCAGAGGTATTTTCTAAAATCCATTAATGAAGATGTGGACTTGACCGCTCATGGCGAAGATGCCGTGAACAGTCTGCGAATTGCCTTTGCCTGTGATGAATCCGTCAGGACAGGTAAAGTGGTTTACTTCTCTTAATCCGGAATTAATTGATCTAACATTATTCTGCAAAAATGACTATCAAAACAAATGAAATTCCAGTCGGAGTTGTCGGTTTAGGCCTCATGGGCTGTAGTATAACAACCTGTTTACTGATGGCCGGACATCCGGTAGTCGCGGTGGCTCCCATCAGTATCGACATAGACTTTGCTGAATCCCGGATTCGTGCCCATTTTAATAAAGCAAAGGAAGAGGGCATGGTAAATGAAGAGCCCGATTTCTATTTTAAGAACTTGGTTATCACGGAAGATTATTCCCTTCTTAAGGCATGCCAATTGGTAATAGAGTGTACTCTTGAAGATCAGGAAATAAAAAAGGTCGTCTACTCAAAAGTCGAAACTGTAATAGCTGAGGATGCCATCCTGGCAAGTAATACTTCCGCAATTCCTATTAGTATTCTGCAAAAGCTAACTTTACATCCCGAACGTTTTTTCGGTTTACATTGGGCGGAGCCTTCTCACACGACGCGTTTTCTGGAAGTAATATGCGGAGAATTGAGTGATATTTCGAAGGGTGAATATCTGTATGAGCTTTCGAATTTTTGGGGAAAAGAACCCACGCTGGTAAGAAAGGACATTCGCGGGTTTATTACCAATAGGTTAATGTATGCGATGTATCGTGAGGCATTTTACCTGGTCGAGAATGGCTACGCCACTATTGAAGATGTAGACCGAGCTTGTCGCAATAATACAGGATATTGGATGACATTTGTTGGTGTTTTTGGGTGGATGGATTTAACCGGCGTTGCTGCGTACCATAATGTCATGAAAGACCTGAATCCGACCCTTTGTAATAATACCGGGATGCCAAAATTAATCGACGATATAGTAAAAGCGGGCGGGAAAGGTGTGAGCAATGGTCATGGATTTTATAACTATACGCCCGAAGAGGCTAAAATGTTGGAAGAAACCTTTGCCGATTTTACTTATGAAATTAGAAAGCTTGCCCTGAAATATCCTGCGGATATTGTAAAACGAAGACTTCAGGCGAAGGAAAAGGATAAACAGTTAGATCATATTTGAAGTGATTGGACAGAAGCATCTTATTGTACCATTTTTGCCGATCGGTGAACAGGCGGCATTGAACGATATATCTGGACAACTGGATACTATTCAAAAACACAATATTTCATATGTGCCATGGGAAGCATTTAGCTATAAGCCTAAGGTAGATTTTGCAGTAGCACATACAGATTATGCTTTATTGCTCAAATTTTACGTAAGTGAAAAGACAGTCCGGGCCATCTATGCAAAACCTAACGACCCGGTTTATAAAGACAGTTGTGTGGAGCTCTTCATTTCATTCGATGATGGGAGGGGATATTACAATTTCGAATTCAATTGTGCAGGTACCTGCCTGCTTGGATTTGGCAAGGACAGAAATGAAAGACAACAAATATCAGAAAAGCTAATCGGTCGAATTCGTCATCAATCCTTATTAATGCCATCAGCGTGTGCCGAAGCTAATATCTCATGGGAACTAACGGTGGAAATTCCATTTAAAATATTTTATTATCATGAGATAAAAAGCCTGAATGGGAAAAAAGCAAGGGCTAATGTGTATAAGTGCGGTGATGATTTACCTGAACCTCACTACCTGGCCTGGAATCAAATAAAAACAGAAGAACCCGATTTTCACCGCCCTGAATTTTTCAGATCTCTCGAATTTAATTAAGGAACAATTTAAAATATGAACATGGAAAAGATTGAAATTCACCACCCCGATAAAGCCGATAAAACATTCAATACAGGCGCGTATTCTGCTGGTGTAATGGTAGCAAATGACTGGTTATTTGTTAGCGGGCAAGCTGCTCTGGATTTCACATCCAGTAAGTTTGTCCTGGGCACTATTGAAGAGGAAACACACCGGACTCTACATAATGTAAAGCGCATTTGCGAAGCTGCTGGATTTACATTGGATGATATTGTGAAATGTACTGTTCACCTGAGTGATATAAGTGATTTCGATCGCTACAATGTAGTTTATGCCAGCTATTTCACCAAGGTTAAGCCTGCCAGAACCACAGTACAGTCAGTTTTAGGACATGGTATTAAAGTGGAGATTGATGCGATTGCATTTCGTCAGGAGAAGAAATAGTATATTCTGAAATGACGGGTGAACCAATTTTTATCTTTGACTGCCATCTCGATCTGTCTATGAATGCGATTGAATGGAATCGCGATCTTAAAAGGTCTGTATATGAGATCCGGGACCTTGAAAGGGGGATGACAGATAAACTAGACCGGGGTTTAGGGACAGTGGCATTGCCTGAATTGCGGAAAGGCAATATTGGGTTGATTGTTGCCACCCAGATAGCCCGCTATGTAGAAGCAGGCAGTCTTATTCCGGGTTGGAATTCACCTGAAATTGCCTGGGGTATTTCACAAGGACAACTGGCCTGGTATCGGGCTATGGAAGAACAGGGGCAAATGACGCAAATCGTCAATTTAAATCAGATGGAAGAACATCTGGCACTCTGGTTTAACAAAGCCATTGCGGATGAGATTAAGCCTGTCGGGTATATTCTGAGTTTGGAAGGTGCAGATTCGCTGGTCAATATTTCCTATCTTGAAAAGGCTTACAACTACGGTCTCCGCGCTTGCGGTCCGGCCCATTATGGTCCCGGGAGGTATGCGGCGGGGACTGGCAGAACAGAAGGGCTCACAGCATTGGGAAAGGAACTTGTTCTGGAAATGGACCGTTTGAATATGATTTTGGACGTCACCCATCTTACGGATAAGGGATTCGAAGAAGCAACTTCGATGTTCAAAGGCCCCGTATGGGCAAGCCACCACAACTGCCGTAAACTGGTTGATCACTCAAGGCAGATAAACGATGAACAAATCCGGGTTTTGATTGAGCGTGATGCTGTAATCGGCGGTGCATTTGATAACTGGATGCTTACTGATAACTGGGTACGAGGTAAAGATGATCCTAAAGTTAGAGGAGTACACATTGAACTGATAGTTGATCACTATGATCATATTTGCCAGCTTGCCGGTAACAGCCTGCATGTGGCTGTTGGCAGTGATCTCGATGGAGGCTATGGTAAAGAACAATCGCCGTATGATCTTGAAGATATTTCAGATCTTCAAAATCTAAACGGGATGCTTACCAGTAGGGGATATTCAGTTGAAGATATTGAGAATATATTCTATAAAAATTGGTTGAGGTTTTTAAGAAAAGCCTGGGCCTGATCTAAGTTACTATATATGGAGTGGTATACTATAAAAAACGAAGAAAAAATAGACTCTCCTGCACTTCTGGTTTACAAGGCCTGTGTTCTGGATAATATTCGTAAAGTTCTGACCATGGTAAAAAATCCAGAACAGCTGCGTCCGCATGTTAAGACCCATAAAATTACAGAAGTGTGCACCATGATGCTTGCATCAGGAATTAAAAAATTTAAGGCTGCTACGATTGCGGAGGCGGAGATGTTGGGCATGTCCGGTGCAAAAGATGTAATATTGGCTTATCAGCCGGTAAAACCGAAGTTTCTCCGGTTTTTGAAACTGATCAGCAAATACCCGGATACAAAATATTCCTGCCTGATTGACAATTTTGAATCCGCGGCTTTGTTTTCTGATCTATTCTCGGCTTCTGATGAAGTAAAAAATGGCACTAGAATGCCGGTTTTCATCGACCTGAATGTTGGAATGGACAGGACGGGTATAAATCCTGTCAAAGCTTATGATTTATACCGGGAAATTCAAAAGCTGTCTGGAATAGAATTTAAAGGATTTCATGCTTACGACGGGCATATCAGGGTCTCTAATCTTGATGAGCGTATTGCTCAGTGCGACAGGGATTTCTACGAAGTTGAAAGGCTTCGTAGAAAAATAATGCAGGAGGAGAACGAACTTCCATTGCTTGTAGCTGGCGGAACACCAACATTTTCCATTCATTCAATAAAAGATAATGTTGAATGTAGCCCCGGTACATTTGTCTTCTGGGATAAAGGCTATCATGACAGCTTGCCAGAACAAGATTTTCAGTATGCAGCATTGATTCTTACCAGGGTTGTGTCCATCCCGGATGAAAATAAGATATGTATTGACCTCGGGTACAAGGCCCTTGCCTCTGAAAATGAACTTCAGAACAGGGTTTACTTTTTAAACCATCCTAGCCTTAAGCCTTTGAGTCATAGTGAGGAGCATATGGTTGTTTCCGTCGATAAAGTCCATGGTTTTAAGATAGGGGAGATTTTGTACGCACTTCCTGTACATATTTGTCCTACGGTTGCTCTTTATGAAAGTGTTTTCGTTGTGGAAGATGCAGAAAGCAGCTATAGCACCTGGGATGTTGTTGCAAGAGACAGAATGGTAACTTGTTAAAGATTCGGAAAGTTGATAAAGCTATCTGAAAATTTATTGACAATTTTGAAATGAAGCCGGCTTCCCAATCCTGCTATTCATACCATTTATAATCACTATTGCTCCCCGGCCACTAGACCTTCTGGATTTTTTTCGAACTGTCTGCAAAAATGAAAGGTTTTGAGGTAAAGAACTTTTTTTTAATTGTACATAGTTCTGATTTTATATGTATGGACGGGTATTTCCTTAATGAATTCAAATTTCCGAAAAATAGTATTATTAATGCGAACAGAAGTATCGGATTGATCTGCAGATGGAAGCTATTTTTATAAAGAGAAAGTTCCCCATCCACAGGTCTATATTTTAGCATTGCTGATCTGAAAACAGGTGTTTCCAAATTTATCTAGTTTTTGTTAACCTATTTAAAAGAAAAGATTTATGAAACTTTATTTACAGAATCATTTTGATTGGTGTAGGATCATGAAGTATACATTATGTCAAATTATTATTGGACTGCTATTTACAAGTATCTCTTTTGCGGAGAAAAGCTATGCTAAAAGACAAAATGCGTTTGTGGTTACCGGTAAAGTAACCGATCCTGCGGGACAACCCTTAATAGGAGTAAGTGTTAAAGTCAAAGGTACAAATATTGGAGGCAGTACCAATGCAAGTGGTCAGTACACCTTAAATGCTCCTGATGGAAATAGCACGTTGGTTTTTACATATATAGGCTATTTGACCCAGGAAATTAGCGTAAGCAACAGAAGTGCAATTAATATTACAATGCAGGAGGATGCTGCAGATTTAGATGAAGTAGTCGTCATAGGGTACGGCACACTCAAAAAATCCGATATTACTGGCTCTGTATCCTCTATTTCAAGCAAAGATATTAATGCAGTTCCGGCGGCAAACGTAATGCAGGCTTTAGCGGGAAGAGCCGCAGGAGTTCAGGTTAAGTCAAACAATGGTTCTCCGGGAGCTCCTGTAAGTATCAGAATTAGAGGTACAAATTCAATAGTAGGGAATAATGAGCCTCTGTATGTAATAGATGGGTTTCCAGTAAATGATGCTCTAAGTATAAATAATGCCAGTGTAGAAAGTATAGAGATTTTGAAGGATGCTTCAGCAGTTGCTATTTATGGTTCTCGTGCATCAAACGGAGTTGTTTTGATAACTACCAAAAAAGGCAGATCTGGAGAAACCAGAGTAAGCTTTGATAGTAGTCTCGGATCTCAGCAATTGATCAAAAAAATGGAGATGATGAATCCGTTAGAGTATGCTGAGTATTTCAATTACATACAAACTGCTCAGGGAGTTGCCCCAATATTTTCAGCATCAAGATTGAGCGAATTTGCGGCAATGGGTGAAGGTACAAACTGGCAGGATGTAGTTTTTAGACGTGCTCCGATACAAAACCATTCACTGGTCATAAGTGGTGGCGATAAAAAAACACAGTTTTCATTGACGGGAGGTATATTTGAGCAACAAGGCATTATAAAGAATAGTGATTACAAACGTTATTCTCTAAATAGTAACCTTCATCACGATATTAGTAAAAAGTTCACCGTTGATCTTACTTTAGCTCTATCGAAAAACAATAGTGCAAGACAATCATCTGAACAAGGAAGATTTGGTACTTCCCTTATCGGAAGAGCATATGGAATACCTTCTTACCTCCCTGTTTATAATTCGGACGGTAGTCTAGCGGAGCCCGTATTATTAGACCCCAGAGTATCAGAGGCACTCTGGAATCCTTTAAACTTTATTAATGAAACTAAAAATATTCTAAAACAAAACAACGTTCTAGCAAACGGTTCATTTACTTATAAAATCCTTGAAAGTTTAAGTTTAAAAGTTTCAGGGGGTATTGAAAGCAGGAATGGCCTGATTGATTTTTATCAGACTAAGAAGTTCCAAAATGTAAGAGATGGAGTTGCTTCATTGAATTCAACAGAATACACTAGTCTTCTGAATGAAAATATTTTAAGTTATAATAAAATTTTTAATGGAAAGCATTCTGTCTCTGCTGTAGCTGGCGGAACATACCAGAGTTTTAGCAATTCCAGTGTTTCCGCAGGAGGTAGAAATTTCTTAAGCGATATAACTGAGTCATGGTCATTGGCTGCTGCAGGGCTTCCTGGAATTCCTAATTCATCATTAACCGAAGCAACTTTATTATCGGGACTTGGAAGAGTAAATTATAGCTTTGATAATCGTTACCTGTTTACTGTTAGCTATCGTGCTGACGGATCGTCAGTTTATTCAGAAGGTAATAAATGGGGATACTTTCCTTCTGCAGCTTTTGCATGGAGATTATCTGAAGAAAAATTTATTGATTTTGATAAAACAATTATTAGTGATTTAAAGCTTAAAGCAAGCTGGGGAAAAGCGGGAAGTCAGGCGATTGCTCCTTATTCAACATTAAATCAGTTAAATGCAGGTTCTACCGTTTTTGGTACTGCATTGTATACCACCATGTCCCCATCATCCAGATTAGCTGCCGATTTAAAATGGGAAACAACAGAGCAAAATAATGTTGGTATAGAAGTATCATTATTGAATGATCGTTTCACATTTTCTGCCGATTATTATTCAAAGAAAACCAGAGACCTGCTGAATTTAGTGCAGCTTCCGCGTTCTTCAGGCTATCAGAATTCACTTAGAAATATTGGAGTAATAGGGAATAAGGGTTTCGAGTTTGGAGCATCCGCCAATATATTTAATTCAAATAATTTCAAGTGGGATTTGGATGGGAACATCACATTTAATCGTTCAAAAGTTATCAAACTATACGGAGGTGTAGATATACAAGCCGGACTTTTACAAATGATCAGATTTACTGATTTTGCAAACACTTATAGAGAAGGCCAGCCACTGGGGATTATATATGGATATCAGGAAGACGGATACAAATCAAATGGGTTTATTAAATACGTTGACCAAAATGCTGATGGTAAAATCGATCTAAAGGATAAGGTTCAAATCGGAGACCCGAATGCAAAATTTATCTATGGAATAAACTCAAATATGACGTATAAAAACTTCTCACTATCATTATTTACAATCGGTTCTAAGGGCAATAGTGTTATTAATATGAGCTCCGTTGCTTATAGTATTGATAATACTAATGGAACAAATAAGTTGAAAGATGTTGTGGGAAATTATTGGACTCCACAAAATACGGGTGCTAAGTATCCTGCACCACTCCCGGCAAATGCTGCCAATCCATTATTATTCTCAAATCGATACGTGGAGGATGGTTCATATTTAAGACTTCGAAATATAGAACTAGCATATACATTATCAAAGTTTAAGGGCTTTGGTCTGAGGAACGCCTCCCTATATTTTAGCGGCCAAAATTTAATTACTCTAACTAAATATTCCTGGTTAGATCCTGATGTAAATACTCGCGGTGGTGGAAATTCATTAGATCAGGGAATTGATTATGCCAGTTATCCAAATACCAAATCGATTACCGGTGGATTGAGAATTAATTTTTAGTAGGAATCAGATCTGAAAAAGTGTAAAAATGAAAAAGATAAATGTGATAATAACAGTTTTAATATTTTCTCTCTTCATTTCATGTAAGAAAGATATATTAACAGAAAATCCTAAAACTTTAGTTGTAGAGGAATTCTATAACACAAATGGTCAGGTAGAAGCAGCCCTTGCCTCAATTTATACTCCGATCAGAGGCCAGTTGGCTGGTTGGATGATTGGAGCAATTGAATGTCAAACGGAGTGGGGTGCAGGAATAAGTGGTGCAACTAATTTTGATGGGCACAAGACAATGCAAGGCCTTGACGCTGTTCCTTCGAATAATATTGTTCCTATATGGGATAACCTGTTTCTAGGCATAAGGAATGCAAACCTGGTAATCAAGAACACTCCAAATGGCAAAGAACTGACAACAGATGCAAAGAACAGATATATTGGAGAGGCTAAATTTATGCGTGCATTTATTTATTTCCAACTGGTAAAATCCTGGGGTGGAGTGCCATTATATACAGAGGTTAACATGGATAAGACAAGTGGTGTGGCAAAAAGTACCAAAGATGAGATATATAAGTTAATTGTGAGTGATCTTAAACTCGCAGAGACTAATCTTCCTGACAATGCCCCATTGCTTGGAAAGCCATCGAAACGTATCGCCAAAGCTGTTTTGGCTGATGTATATTTCTATATGGGAATGTACTCAGATGCTAGTCAAAAAGCTGACGAAGTAATTAAATTACAAAGATATTCGCTTGAAAAAGTTACTGTTTCAGACGACTTTAATAAACTGTTCGGGATAGGTGCAACTTCACCAGAGGAAGTGTTTTATCTTAAATTTAATACCCAGAATCCTAGCGGTCTTATTTTGTTTACTCAGCAAATTACAACTCCTTGGTTTGGAACATCAGGATTTGGTATTTTCACTTGGTTTAAAGAGTCAAAATATTTTTCTGAATGGGATGACAAGGATTTGCGAAAACGATTCAACTGGTATGAGGATCCTAAAGCAGCAAATAGATTTCTGGCTGGTCAAACTGCTTTTCCACAGAAGGGTGTAACCTTAATTTCACCAAAGAAATATAATAATCCTACAGCTACCATTGCTGCTTTTGATTTACCCGTTTACCGCTATGCTGATATTCTGTTAATTTACGCCGAGGCGGAAACAAGAGCCAATAAGGCACCCACTGCAAATGCCGTTGAAAAATTAAATATGGTACATCGCAGGGCATACGGTTATGATCCGATGGTGGCTTCGCCCGTTGATTTTAAACTCTCTGATTATAATGAAACAAGCTTTATTGATCTTGTTGTAAAGGAAAGAGGATATGAATTTCAGTTTGAAGGAAAAAGATGGTTTGATTTGGTGCGGTCTGGACGAGTTAATTCTGTTATGAAAACGTACATTGACCGTGATGTTGCCGCCAAACACTTATTATGGCCAATTCCTGCAATCGAATTTTCTCTTAATGAGGCCCTTAAACCTTCAGATCAAAACCCGGGTTATTAGTTAAACAGACCAGTTAAATTAAATTGTATTGAAAATGAACAATGTAGTCTAGGTTTGCCCTTAAGAAGTATTATCCGTATAGAACAACCCTGATTATTGAATTGACCAATAGCCATATCGCATATGTGGCCACCGGCAAAGCATTTAGACAGGGGAGTTAGGAAGCTGTAAACTCGCGCCTTGCTCTAAGCATAATTTTCAATCAGGTTGATTTAAATTTAAATAGTTATAGACAATATGAATATGGAAAGAACAATTAAAATTTTTAATGAAGGCCGTGCTGGCAGACTTTTACTATTGATTTTCAGTCTTATACTTTTAGATCCTGATCTGTATGCGCAGACTCCTGCTTTCCGCGCAGGTGCATCGACTGCGAACATAACTCCACCTTTGGGCTCAGGCTTAGTAGGAAATTTCGGTGTGCCGCCTCCGGCCAATTTTGTACATGACGAATTGCATGCGCGCACCCTTGTTTTGGACGACGGTACAACAAAGCTGGTTTTTGTTGTAGTGGATAACGTAGGTATTATTCGTGAAGTATTTGATGCAGCCAAACAATTGATCTTTGCAGAAACCAATATTCCCACAGCCCATATTCTCATATCTGCTGATCACACACATTCGGCCAGCAGTGCCAGTGGAGTGGGTGAGATTAGAGGAGGATGGTCTGCCGGAAGACCTCTGGATGATTACCAGCGTTTTCTTGTTCGCCGTATAGCCGATGGAGTGCGTATAGCATTGAGTAATTTGGAGCCAGCACATATTGGCTGGGGTGCCGGAAATGTACCCCAACATCTTTTTAACCGTCGATGGAAAATGAAATCCCCGGTAATCAATCCTTTCGGAGGTAAAGATCTGGTACAGATGAATCCGGGGATCAAGAATCCGGATTTAGTGGAACCAGCCGGCGGTACAGATCCTCAAGTTTCTTTTATCTCGGTACAATCTCTTAAAGGGCGTCCGATTGGTTTACTTGCCAATTATTCTCTTCATTATGTAGGTGGAGTCCCAAAGGATCATATTTCAGCAGATTATTTTGCTGTATTTGCCGACCGTATCCAGGAATTGATAAAAGCAGATCGTCTGGATCCTCCTTTTGTTGGTATTATGTCTAATGGTACATCTGGAGATGTAAACAATATAAATGTTGGTGGTCCGGCAGAAAACCACGAGCCCTATGCCAAAATGCGTATTGTCGCCAATGATTTAGCCAACGAAGTTCTACGGGTGTACAAGACTATACAATACAAAGACTGGGTGCCCTTACGTGCTGCAC
Organism: Daejeonella sp.; assembly: GCF_046590655.1. GTDB lineage: Bacteria > Bacteroidota > Bacteroidia > Sphingobacteriales > Sphingobacteriaceae > Daejeonella. The sequence continues at coordinate 18,288 of NZ_JBKJUM010000035.1, read as the reverse complement.
AATCAGAATTGAACTTGAAAGTTCGCAAGCCTACTCCTGAAATGATTGCTTATGCCCAAAAGGTACTTGCAAAACCTGAGACAGAAACGCCCGTTCACCGTCTGGAGAAAACCTATGCAGAGCGAACCATTCAAATGGATGGATGGCCACAGAATATTGATGTGCTTATCCAAACCTTCCGGATTGGAGATCTTGGTGTAGCTGCGATTCCTTTCGAGGTTTTTACAGAAATAGGTCTTGAAATAAAAGCACGTAGTCCTTTCAAATCCTCCTTTACCATTGAACTGGCAAATGGCAGTTATGGATACCTTCCTACGCCCGAACAACATCAATTGGGAGGATATGAAACCTGGCTGGGAACTAACAAGGTTGAAACGCTCGCTTCGGAGAAAATTGTAAGCGAAATTCTTAAACTTTTCAATCAAGTAAAACAATAAACCCATGGTGATTTAAGTCATCCCTGTACTTTTCAGGCTTTTACACAAACTTAAGAATAAAGAAATGTCAAAGTGAACATGGCCAGAGTTTATATGCAAACTAGAAATCTGTTATTAATATTTGCTTTAATTCTTAGCACATTCCCTGTCAGAGCCCAAAACAGCGCGGCTCCTGGTGTAATGGTGGGTGCGGCGAAGGTTAAAATGACACCGCCCGTTGGTAGTATTATAGGAGATTCCTATGGCATCAGGGTTTCTACAGGTGTCCATGACAACCTTAATATAAAGACGCTGGTTTTTCAGAATGCAGGAGTGAAGGTTGCTTTTATCACCCTGGAGGTGATTAGTCTCCCGCATGAACTGGTTATGAAAAGCCGGCAGTTGATTAATCAGCAGACAGGAATTGCTCCTGGTAATATCATATTAAATGCAACTCATGCCCACGCAGGCCCCCAATTAAATCCATTAATGTGGGAGGCGGTTGGCGGCGACGCAAAACAAAAAAGTATTGAATATACAAGAAACCTCCCCGCTTTGGTTCTGGAAAGTGTGCAATCAGCTATATCCAAACTTCAGCCATCAAAGATATCAGTTGGTAAAACTCAGGAAAACTCTGTTAGTTTCAATCGCCGGTTTCTGATGAAGGATGGGACATTCAAAACAAATCCCGGAAAATTAAATCCAAATACCGTCCGGCCACTTGGTCCCATTGATCCTGATTTATCCGTTATTTATTTTGAATCACCCGATAAGAAGCCTTTGGCTATTCTGGTAAATTATGCATTACATGTTGCAATTGTGGGTGGTACTCAGTTTTCAGCTGATTTTCCGGGTGTTATGTCTGAATTGATTGGAAAAGTAATAGGTGAAGAAGCGGTTATTATATTCACAAACGGGACCTCAGGAAATATCAATCACGTGGACGTATCTGACCCTAAGCAACTAGTCGGGCTTGACGAAGCAAGACGTATCGGAACTGTTTTGGCAGGCAGAGTGCTGGCATCACTTTCCTCCCTTCGCCCTGTAGCCGTAAATTCCTTGCAAGCTAACATTCAAAGTGTGAGAATTCCTATTTTACGGTCTGTTGACGACAAGGAGGTCGCATGGGCAAAGGATATAATGTCAAGATTCGGACAAGCTAAAGGGCCGGCCTTCACGGATGTTGTGACCGCCTGGAAGCTTATTGATATTGCTAAAATGCCGGGTGGGATAGAAGCACGACATAAATTAACGACAACAGTACCGTTAACACCGGACGGATCCTCACTGGAAAGTGAGGTTTCTGCTATTGTATTAGGAGATCAAATCGCTTTAGTAGGATTTCCGGGCGATGCATTTGTTGAATTAGGACTTGGTATCAAATTAAATTCACCCTATCCATTCACTGTCGTAAGTGAACAGTCCGGTAATGGAACCATTAGTTATATGCCTAACAGAAAAGCATTTCCTGAAGGTTCATACGAGGTTGAGAGTGCGCGGTATTCTTCCGGAGGAGGTGAGGCGTTAGCGGATGCTGCTGTACGAACTTTAATAGAACTGTTTTACAAGAAGTGATAGTGGACATGCTAAGAGGATAACTAATGAGTTTACCGAAGTTTTTATCCACTATTTTACAAATATTTTATGAACTTAAAATTGCATGCAAACATGAAAAGTGATCCATTATTTCTCAAACTTGAATGTACTCCAGTGGTATTATTTATTCTACTGACATTATTCACGAGTGCAGATGCAAATGGGCAGGATACGTCAGGGCAGGTATTTAAAGCCGGTGCAGCCACCAGCGTGATAACCCCGAATCTTGGTAGCACCATGAATGGTAATATGAAAGCCATTGTAATTAAGCAAATACACGACGAAACTTATGCACGTGCGCTTGTATTGGACGATGGAAAAACCAAGCTTGCAATGGTCGTTACGGATCTTTGTATGGTTTCCAAAGAGGTTTGTGATGAAGCCAAACAAGGTGCTCAACGAATTACAGGTATACCTGTAGAAAATATAATGATTTCGGCAACCCATACGCATTCTTCAGGAACAGCCTGCGCTGTGTTTGGAAGTGAGCCGGAGGAAGCGTATCTCAAATTTTTGATTGTTCGGATAAGAGATGCTGTAATCAGAGCAAATAACAACCTGGCACCTGCCCGCATAGGATGGGGTGTTGGCAGTGAGCCGACACAGGTACATAATCGCCGGTGGAAGTTAAAACCCGGTGTGACTAGCCTTAACCCATTTGGTCAGAGCGAGACCGTGAAAATGAATCCTGGCAGAAATCCTGATATTACCGAACCCGCTGGTCCAATCGACCCCGGGCTTCCTATTATATCAATACAAACACCAGAAGGACGCCCTGTTGCTCTTTTTGCTAATTATTCACTTCATTATGTTGGTGGAACCGGCTCCGGGGAGTTATCTGCTGATTATTATGGATATTTTGCTGAGCGTATGAAACACTTGCTCGATGCCGAAAATAAGCAACCAGCATTCGTTGCCATGATGTCAAACGGAACAAGCGGCGACATTAATAATGTAGTAGTAAAGGGTCCAAGAGGTCCTGAATATGGCGCATATGGCAAGATGCAGCAGGTAGCCAATGTTGTTGCAGCGGAAGCCTATAAGGTATATCAAAATATTCAATATCAGAATTGGATATCACTAAGCAGTCTGCAAAGGGAATTAAACCTTGGAGTACGGTTACCTGAGAAATCGGACATTGTCCGTGCGAACGGAATCCTCGCCAGGTTAAATGGATCTGAACGGAATACTCAGGAAGAGTCCTATGCACATGAAACGATCATGTTAAGCAAGTATCCTAAGACTGTTCCGGTCATTTTGCAGGTTTTTCGTCTCGGAGATTTGGCTATTACCGCAGCACCTTGCGAAATTTTTGTTGAAATCGGCTTGGAAATCAAAGAAAAAAGTCCTTTCAAACCAAGCTTTATGGTGTCTCTTGCTAATGGATATAATGGTTATTTGCCTACTCGTGAGCATCATAAATTAGGCGGATATGAAACCTGGCGAGCCCGATCAAGTTACCTGGAAGTGAATGCCTCCACAAAGATCACTCAAAATATTTTCGAAATGCTGGCCAAACTTAAATCTGAACAGGCAAAATAAAGAGACTAAATTCGTTAAAGAATACGATTGAAATAGAATTTAAGTCTTGTTATTCCTGTGAATAAGAACCTACGCGAGAGAATGGAAATTTTAGACAAACCTAAAGCGTTTTTTATGAATAAATATCCAAATAAGGTATTACGAATTTCCGGATTGCTATTAATCTTATGTACAATTACTATTTTGGCATGGCAGAATGAACCTCGCTCTCCACGCTTAAAGAAAGCTCTTGACAGCTTTAAGGTGGAGCCGGGAATGCGTATCGAACTTATGGTCTCTGAACCATTGGTAATTGACCCGGTAGCTATTGCCTTTGATGAAAACCGTCAGATGTATGTCGTGGAAGATCGCGGATATCCTGATCCAGCTGAAGGAGGCTTACCCACTAAACTTGGACGGATTGCATTGCTGAAAGATATGAACGGGGATGGAAAGTACGATAAGCGGACTGAATTTGCAACGGGTCTAACGTATCCTAACGGTGTTTTACCCTGGAAGGGAGGAGTATTCATTACCTGTTCGCCAGATATTTTTTATTTCAAAGACACCGATGGGGACGGGATAGCAGATGTTAAAAAAGTAGCTTTGACCGGTTTTTTTGCAACACAAACTGCACAAATTCGCATGGCTTACCCAACCCTTGGACTGGATGGCTGGATTTATGTTACTGCTGGTTTGAATGGCGGAAATATTACTTCTCCTGAACATCCCGAACGCCCAGCCGTTTCATATACACAAGCTGACGGACGTTTTAATCCCGAAACACTTGAATTTCAAATTACAGGAGGTAAAAGCCAGTTTGGTTTGACCTTTGATTCCTATGGTCGCCGCTTTGGTTCGTCTAACCGCCATCCTGTTATGAATATGGTAATAGAGCCATGGCATCTTAAGCGAAATTCCAACCTTCTTTTCAATGAGTCTGTTCAGAATGTATCGAAAGTCGAAGCCGAAGCCGTTGTTTACCCCATAAGCCGTTCAGTAACTAGCGCCGACTTTATTCCGAAATTGATTGGTCGTTCGCACGCAGGAACTTTTACAGCGGCTAGCGGTCTATTGGTATATAACGGCACCGCACTCAGTCCAGCCCACCTGGGCAATATTTTTATTTGTGAGTCCGCCCAGAATTTAGTTCAACGTCAGATAGTTAAACCTGAGGGAGTGTCTTTCCGAACGGAATTGCCGTATACAGAACGTGAATTCGTTTCCTCAACAGACGAGTGGTTCCGTCCGGTGTCGCTCCAAAATGGCCCCGAAGGTGGTCTTTATATAGTGGATATGCATCGGAAGGTTATAGATCATCCTGCTTATGTACCCGAAGAGGCGCGGGGTGGATTGGATTGGGAAAGTGGAAAAACAGATGGACGCATATATCGTGTTGTACGCGAAGGTTTTAAGGATAGATATGCAAATAATCGTCCCAAATTTAGTTCGCGATCAAGCGTTACACAATTGGTTACGGCGCTGTCTTCTGCCGAAGAATGGGATCGTTCCACTGCTCACCGATTATTACTAGAACGAAGAGAAATGGCATCCGCACCCTTATTGAGAAAAACGGCAACTGAATCTTCTCGCCCCGAAAGCCGGACCCGTGCCTTATGGCTGCTACACTCCCTGGGGGCGCTGGACATTACTACTGAAAAGAAGGCCCTGATTGATAAAGTCTTAGGAGTACGCGAGCAGGCTGTGTTATTAGCTGAAAGACTTAGCAGGCAACACCCTGAATTGGTTCAGGCATTAGTTTTAGCAGCCGGCGACGAAGCCATCCGTATACGTTTTACCAGTGCACTGGTGTTAGGATCATTGGATGGCGCTAGCGTTGTGCAGGCACTGGCAAAGGTTGCCGCAAAGGATGGCGCTGACCAATGGGTGCGGGCAGCCGTTCTTAGTGGCATCGAAAAACGTATGCCCGCATTTCTAACTGCCCTACGCGAGCAAGCAAATCCGAATCCAGCGGCGTTTGCATCGGTAATGCAGGATTTAGGCCGTCTTTACGGAACAGGGGGATCGGTTGCAGACAGCCGTAATCTTTTCCAGGAAGTCCTTTCTTCACCCGGAAATCCTGAATGGAGAATCGCAACAATTCTTGGATTGGCAGATGGTGTTTCCCGTAGAGTTAATGAGTTTGGAACATCTCCTAAAGGCCTCGTATTTGCTATACAGGGGGAAAACGCATCCAATAGCGTTCGGACCTCATTAGATAATTTTGTTGACAGATTATCCAGTATTGCTGGCAATCCGGCGGAAAGCACACGGCTAAGAGTTCTGGCAACTTCCTTGCTGGGATTTACAAACTATGATCAGGCACAGGCGGCATTGCAAAAATTGCTTGCTCCTAGTAGTCCCCCTGAATTGTTAAAGGTTGTTGTCGCTTCTTTAACACGGTTAAATGATGCCCGAGGTGCCCTGCTACTTACCGAAAAGCAGGCTTGGTCAAGTTATACTCCGTCTCTGAAAGCTGCGGTAATTGGTTCTTTAGTGTCAAAACCTGCATTTGCCAATGAGTTATTTGCAGCAATTGAAAAGGGCACGATACAAGGAGCTGAAATCTCGTCAGGTGACCGGGTTCGCCTGATGAAAGATAAGGATCCAAAGATTAGCGAACGTGCAACAATCTTATTCAAAGAATTAGAGGGAGGAGACCGAATGAATGTTTACCAGGAATACAGGAAAATAATAGGTGTAAATCCCAATGCGATAGCAGGAAAGGCGGCTTATCAACGGTACTGTTCCGCTTGTCATACATATCTTGGTCAGGGCGGCAAGGTTGGACCTGATTTAAGCGGTGTTAAAAACCAGCCAGCTGAAGCTTTGCTTCTTCATATTGTCGTTCCAAACTACGAAGTTCTTCCGGCTTATCAAACCGTTATGATAGGGACTAAAGATGGGCGGTCTTTCTCTGGAAGAATAATGTCTGAAACTGAAAATAGTATGACCATACGTACTGCCTTTGGCACCGATGAGTCCATACTTCGCAGGGATATTGCTACTCTTACTAATTCCGGCTTTTCACTCATGCCCGATGGGCTTGAACAAAGTATGTCCAAACAGGACATGGCCAATTTAGTTGCCTATCTCAAAGCTGGAAAATAGTCATGATTATCTATATTATTCGAACCTAAATAATACTTAAAAAATGAAAAAATTAAATCTTTGCATCTTGGCCTTACTGGTCATATTTATATATGGAGGTTGTAGTTCAACAAAATTAGCGCAAACTGCAGGTAAGACCACTCAATTGTTCAATGGAAAAAACTTTGAAGGATGGTATAAATGGGTTGAAAAAAGAGGAAAGAATATTGATCCAAAAAATGTCTTTACCGTTGAGAAGGGTTTAATTCGCATTAGCGGAGAGGAGTGGGGTTGTATTACTACAAATGAGGAATATAGCAATTACAAGCTGTTGGTAGAATTTAAATGGGGCGACGCTACTTACGCACCAAGACTAGACAAAGCCAGAGATAATGGGATTCTCGTACATTCAATCGGAGAAGACGGAGCCAAAGACGGAATTTGGATGCATTCCATTGAAGCACAAATTATCGAGGGCGGCACAGGCGATATTCTTGTTGTGGGAGATGGTAGCCTTACTTTTTCTGCTACCAGCCCAATACAACCTAAAAAACCAGGTGTACCGGGCAATTTCTTCATGTCTGGTGGTGAGCCAATCACCATCAATGGCGGACGGATTAATTGGTGGGGACGTGATCCCGCCTGGAAAGATGTGAAAGATTTCCGTGGTGCTAAAGATGTGGAAAAGCCGGTAGGGCAATGGAACAAATTTGAAATCATTGCTGCTGGGGATAAACTGGATTATTACCTGAACGGAGTTTTAGTTAATCAGGCGTACAATGTGAAACCATCAAAAGGCAGGATTCAGATTCAGTCGGAAAGTGCAGAGATGTACCTTAGGAAGGTGGAAATTACTCCTCTTTAATAGAGCGGGAACAGCTAGCTATCAGGTCTCAAATTTACCTCACCCGCAAAATGGCATCCCACTCTGTAGTGTAAGGGGGACTTAAAAAATTCCTTCGCATAGACCATTTCTTTTCAAACCCCTCCGCTGCCAGAATGAGTGTTCCTTTCCCATAATAATTATTTAACCGATCCATCAACTCACTTACTTCGTTTTTACGCTTTCCATCATAATTGGAGAACAGATTCAACTGAACTTCCCTTTCGGGGATTAGCCCGGTTGCATAGACTTCCACTTTCAAGTATAGGTAGCTGGGTTTAAAAATTGATTTTAGTCCCCGGACCGCATGTTTGACCAGTTCAAGAATGTTGTTGGTAGGGTGAGGCAAGGTGATGGCGACGCTATTGGTGTACTGCGTTGTTTCAGGCCTGTGAATATTGGTCAGGAGACGAATTGAAAGGAGGGTGGCGCAGCTTTTGTCTTTGCGCAGCTTTTCGGATACGCGGGTACAGTAGGCTACGGTGGCTTCTTCAAGAAAGGTGTAGTCGCCGGTCAATTTGCCGAACGAGCGGCTGGAACGGATGCCTTGCTTGCGTTCGGTCATGGAGGCAAGCTGTATGCAGCTTTTGCCGTGGAGTTCATACCACATACGTACGCCCTGGATAGTAAGTTTTTCCTGCACCCATTCCAGGGGCTGGGAGCGAAGATCATGAGCAGTCAGTATGCCGAAACTTGGAAGTTTTTTAGCGTACTGTCGCCCGATACCCCAAATTTCCTCTACTTTAAAGTCTTTAACGGCTAAGTCGATCTTTTCCGGGGTTTCAAGCACGCAGAGTCCATTAAAATTCTTTGCCATGCGGTTGGCAAGCTTAGCAAGAGTTTTTGAAGGCGCGACACCCACAGACACAGGTATTCCAGTATTCCGGATTATCTGCTGCCGCATTTGGTTGCCGTACGATTCAAGATTACTGAAACCCGTCAATGATAAAAAACACTCGTCAATGCTATAGATTTCGACGTTAGGCGTGAAACGAGCGAGGTTGTTCATCACCCGCGCGCTCATATCCGCATACAGGGTATAATTGCTGCTGAAAGCTTTTACCTGGTCCCGAATTGCAGCGTCTACCAAATGCCACGGCGTTCCCATGTGAACACCCAGATCTTTAGCTTCCTGGCTCCGGGCAATTACGCAGCCATCGTTATTGGATAGCACCACCACAGGCTTACCGCGAAATTCAGGCTGAAAGAGGCGTTCGCAGGAAGCATAGAAATTATTACAATCTACTAGTGCAAACATTTTTCTCGATTTGAGGTGAACAGCTCCATGTTACTACTCCCCAGATCATTATACCTTCGTCACCTGCAATCACGATCGGCGTTTCATCCCGCATACCAGTGATCAGATCGCGTTTGCCATTGATATCCCTCAACTGTCTCACCAGCCATGTGCCGTCGATCCATGCGATCACAATATTTCCGCCCTTAGCCGCCAGGGTGCGATCAACAACCAGAATAGTTCCCTCACGTATATCGAAAGCCTCCATTGCATCCGAATCGCTTTCAAAAAAATAGGTGTTCAAGGGATCCCGCACCAGCTTTTCCATAATATTGAGGCGTTGTTCTTTATAATCATCAGCCGGCGACTGGAAGCCGGAAACCCGCGAAGGATCTGCAATTGGGGTCAGATCCGGGCGGTTGAAAGTTTCTATGGTTCTAAGCATGAGAGTGGGGGAATTGGATAGGTCAATATTACTAATAATTTTAGTAATGCGTTTCGAATGAGGGGCAGGAATTTTGAAAAGGCTTGAAGGTTAGGACAATAGATTTGTTGCCTGTCAGTGCGAGCCTGTCGGCCGCAGGCAGTGCGCTGCGAAGCAATCTCCCCCGTGACGGATGCTGCGACGGATTTCCAGCCTGCTCAGATTGCTTCGCTGCGCACGCAATGAACCAAGCGAGCAGTCTGAAAAACACCTGTCTTGATCTCACATATTCCAAAACTAATCTCCATTTTCCTTGTTTGGAACATACAATACCAATGTTTATGAAAAAAGGACCAACCAAATCTGCGAAAGCCGTGGAGTCGAAATCCGGGAAGCCGGCTCCTCCAAAAAAATCAACTGATTTAAAGCATTCTGCACCAGAACGGGGAAACGATAAGATCGATGATCTTGCGGGCAATACCGAAACGGGAGCAGGTGAAATGATGACTACAAATCATGGTATACGTATCAATGACGATCAGAATTCGCTGAAAGCGGGCGAACGGGGTGCGACCCTGCTGGAAGACTTCATTTTACGGGAAAAAATTACCCATTTTGATCATGAACGTATTCCGGAGAGAATTGTTCATGCACGTGGTTCGGGAGCACACGGCATATTCACCTGTTATGAAGCATTAACTGACCTTACCCGTGCGCACTTTCTAAGTGAAGCCGGTCGCGAGACGCCTGTGTTTGTGCGCTTCTCAACCGTGGCAGGCTCCCGCGGCTCTTCCGACCTGGCGCGGGACGTGAGAGGTTTCGCCGTTAAGTTTTACACCGGGGAAGGTAATTTTGATCTGGTAGGCAATAACATGCCAGTCTTCTTTATCCAGGATGCGATGAAGTTTCCGGACCTGGTGCATGCTGTTAAACCTGAACCTGATAACGAGATTCCGCAAGCAGCTTCGGCACATGATACCTTCTGGGACTTTATTTCCCTGATGCCTGAATCGGCGCACATGATCATGTGGGCGATGAGTGATCGTGCCATCCCGCGTAGTTACCGGATGATGGAAGGTTTCGGCGTGCATACCTTCCGTTTAGTTAATGCAGAAGGAGTGGCAAGCTTCGTGAAATTTCATTGGAAACCATTGCTTGGGGTACACTCAGTAGCCTGGGACGAGGCACAGAAAATATCTGGTAAGGACCCGGATTTTCATCGTCGCGACCTTTGGGACGCAATTGAGACAGGGGCATTTCCTGAGTTCGAGTTTGGCGTGCAGATTGTTCCGGAAGAGGATGAATTTAAGTTCGGCTTTGACCTGCTCGATCCGACAAAGATTATTCCTGAAGAGCTTGTTCCCGTGCGGCGCATTGGCAAACTGACGTTAAACCGGAACCCCGATAACTTCTTTGCCGAAACGGAACAGGTTGCCTTTCATGTAGGTCACGTGGTACCCGGTATCGACTTTACGAACGACCCGCTGCTTCAGGGAAGGTTATTTTCGTATACCGACACGCAATTGATCCGTTTGGGAGGCCCGAATTTCCACGAAATTCCGATCAACCGGCCGGTGGTGCCTGTACATAATAACCAGCGCGACGGCTTTATGCGGCAAACTATCAATAAAGGAAAAACCAGTTATGGGCCGAACTCATTGTCGGACAATGCGCCCATGCAGGTAAAGGCAGCTGATGGAGGATTTGTTTCCTACAATGAGCGGATCGATGCCCGTAAGATACGTGCCCGCAGCAAAAGCTTTCTCGACCATTTCAGTCAGGCGAGGTTGTTCTTTCAAAGTCAGTCGGACCCGGAGAAGGAGCACATAATCGATGCGCTGAGATTTGAACTTGGAAAGGTGAAAGCGATTGCTATACGTGAGCGCATGCTCGGCATCCTGAACCAGATTGACCCGGACCTTGCTGTACCGGTAGCCCTGCACCTTGGTTTACATGTTCCAAAGGACCCTGCACAATTGAATTTCAGCATTCCTGCCGATGTTGATCCCGCAAGCCTTGAATCTCAAAAAGGAGTGGAAAGCCAAGTAAAGGAATCTCCGGCGTTAAGCATGGCTGGCACAATCAAGGATACGATCAAAACGCGAAAGATCGCATTTCTTACAGCAGATGGTGTGGACGGGAAATCGCTCAATGCCATGAAAACTACGCTCGAGGGAGAAGGTGCAGTTGTATCAGTGATAGCCCCTAAGCTTGGGGTAATTACTGCGGAAAGCGGTGAGGAAATCCCCGTGGATGAATCATTCCTTACAGCAGCATCCGTACTATACGATGCCGTCTTCGTGCCGGGAGGGGTAAACAGTTCCGCAACGCTGGAAGCGGATGCTGATGCCATTCATTTTCTGAACGAAGCCTTCAGGCATTGTAAAGCTATCGCAGCCGACGACGCTGCGCGCCAGGTGATTGGAGCTACCTATTTCAGTAAGAAGATCTCCAAAGACCAGACGAAGGAAACTGCATTGGCAGACGGTGTTCTGATCAGTAACGAGGCCGGCCCGACATTTGTAAAGATGATCGCGATGCACCGCTTCTGGGAGCGCGAAAAACCGATGAAGGTACCAGCGTAGAAGTATGGAGATCACACCAGAAATAATTATACACGCCGCCCGGCAGGGCCGGGCGGATGTTTTGGAAGAAATAGTAAATACCGGCGCAAGTCTGGACGTACGCGATGAAAAGGGGTACACTCCCCTCATCATCGCCTGCTATAATAACCGGTATGATGCTGCTAAACTTCTCCTTGACCGCGGCGCCGACATCAATGAATGCGATAGCGGCGGAAACACCGCGCTCATGGGCGTAGCTTTTAAAGGCTATTCAGATATTGCTGAACTACTGATCACCCGAGGCGCCGACCTGAACCGGCAGCACGGTAATGGGGGCACTGCACTGATGTTTGCGGCAATGTTTGGACGAAACAATGTGATGGCACGACTTATAAAACATGGAGCCGACCGGGAAATCCGCGATGCCCGGGGATTAACTGTCCATGATATTGCTGCACAGCAGGGGAATGAAGAGGGGATGAGAATGTTGGCAGTGTGACACTTTCAACCCGTTTTTAACTTCTCTTTCAATTTATTGGCTATGGGAAAGGTTATCCGGCAGGTCTACGCATTGTCAACCGTTTATTTTCAAATTTCCATGGTCAACTCTTAACAAGTCTCTCCTCCGAAATAAATGAATTCGGCAAAATCAGCAATGGAATTTCTTTTCCCGGCATAAGCTTGCTCAGGCTGGCGTGAAAAACGCCTTCCATAAAGTGGTATTTTCTGTGAGCCAGAGCGAGAATATTTACTTTTTTCTTTCCCATCATTCGCTGCAGGCCGGCGCCGAGGTTATCATCTTTTAGGGTTTGGTATACAAGTTTAGAATAATTCCGCCCCAATTGTTGGTTGAGAGAATCAGAAGACTTCCCAATAGTGACAACAGTCACCTTTTCCCCTGATGAACCTCATCCCACGACGGCGTTAAATACATTAAGTTTGATTTTTATAAAGACACAACATTGAAGTAACTGCCTACCATATTAAATCGTGCGAAAATGAAATTATTACCTGGAGTTTTTTGCTGAAAGGACTATCCAAAGTTTAAATCAATTTTTAGAAAAAGGAGTTAAATTATGAACAGACATTTTGTTGCTTTTTTGGTCGTTATGGCAGGTATGCTGGAAACCAATTTGGCTTCGGCACAAAATTACACGGCAACGCAGGGTGATATTCTCGTCCTCGGAACTGCTAATACGCGCAGCTGGTCGCTTCAAACGCGAGATCTGTACTGCCAGTCGGCTATTACAGTTTCAGCAGATAAAATGAAAATAAGTTCCCTCACTTTTAGGGTTAAAGCAGAAGATCTGAAAGGCCATAACGTTTGGATGAACCGCTGGGCTTATAAGGCGTTAAAATCTTATCCATTTGAAAGTATCATTTACAGAGGAGTCTTATTTACCGCAACTGTGGAAAGCGAAAATAACTTCATCATAAAAATAGAAGGCAACCTAACCATTGCTGGGATTACCAGGATAACTCCGCTTTTAGTTAAAGCCATAGTCGACGAGCAGGGGAATATTCTTTGTACTGGTTCAACGGCAATCAAAATGAGCGACTTTAAAGTTCAGCTGCCTCCAAGTGAAAATCGGAGAATGGAAGTCGGGGATGAGGTGATCATGAGTTTTTCCTTAGAGCTTCATCCTTAAGGGTCTGATCGTCTTTATATTAGTGATGAGAATTATCTAAGGTACGTTTTGGAAAACAGAAAGCCGGACATTTAAATAACGTGTAATGAAAACCCTGTATGTCAAGATCTTAATTTGGATAGCACTGTCACTTTTCGTTCAGCCAGGCTGTGGACAAACTGTGGATACGCAGGCTGTAACAGATGCTAATGATGGAAATAAGGACCAGACCGTAAGCGGTAACTTCAGCAGTCAAACCACCCAGGTTTTCGACAGCTTGGAAGTAAGCCGCTTTTTTGTTGGGCATCCGAATTTGAAAGAGTATGAAAAGGATGTGAGAAGTTTTTACCAGGAAAGAAAATTTGCTTATGCATGGTTTGAAAAAGGCCTGCTCATTGAACCAGCTCACAATCTTTCCAACAGGATTTTGAACCTTGAAAATGAAGGCATTTATCGGAAACTTTTTTACAAGGAAGCACTTGATTCATTGATGCACGGTACAAGTGCCGCATCCAAATCGGCCAAGCCGGATGTAATGCTTGAAATCCTGCTGACAGCAGAGTATTTCGTTTACTCGAAGCTGGCCTGGGATGGTATGAGCAAAGAGGTGAGTAAATCCAATAAATGGTTTTTGCCGAGGAAAGCAATTAACTATAACACCTATCTGGACAGCCTACTGAATTCACCAGCCAAAGGGGAACAGATTAAAGAGCCAGTCTATCGTCAGTATGAGTTACTTCGCGGATATCTTGTAAAATACAGGAAACTGGATTCCGGGAATAGTTGGGAGCCTTTGGTCAGCCGAAAGATGTTTGCCTTGGGCGACAGCTCTGCTTTTATCAGGCAGATAAAATCCCGCCTGTTCCTTCTCGGCGATTTTGCCGGTGATACCTCAGATCAAACATTCGATAAGCTGCTTGCCGACGCATTAATCATTTTTCAGCAAAGGAACGGACTTACTCAGGATGGGACGCTTGGCAAAGAAACAATGGCTGCAATCAATGTTCCCTTAAAAAGCAGGATCAGGCAGATCATTGTGAATATGGAGCGGAGCCGATGGCTTCCCGTGCAGCTTGCAGGCGATTATGTAGCCGTTAATATCCCAGAGTTTAAGCTGCATGTCTACAGTGGTGAAAATCTTTTATGGAGCTGTAATGCGGTGGTAGGTAAGACTGTGCATCCAACCTCACTGTTTTACGGTGAGATTAAATATGTAGTATTTAGTCCGTACTGGAATATACCTCCGGGAATCCTTCGTAATGAGATTATTCCGGGTATGAAGAAAAATTCTAATTACCTGGCGAAACACAATATGGAAATCACCGGGTATAAAGACGGCCTTCCGATTGTGAGACAAAAGCCCGGCCCATCGAATTCGCTCGGTTTAGTCAAGTTTGTGTTTCCAAACAGCTACAACATTTACCTTCATGATACTCCTTCAAAATCCTTATTCAATCAAACCTCAAGAGCTTTCAGCCACGGTTGTATTCGCATAGCAGAACCGGCCAAGTTTGCCGGGTTCCTTCTAAGAGATGCTGAAGGATGGGATGGAGAGAAGATCTCGCAAGCCATGCATGCGGGTAAAGAGCGTTTTGTTACTCTCAACAAAAAGGTTCCGGTATTTATCTCCTACTTCACTGCCTTCATTGACCGTGACAATCGTATGAACTTCAGAAAAGATATCTACGATCTGGACGAACGGCTGGCATCGATGATCATATCCGGGGAAGGAGCGTACTGAAGTATGAAGTATTACCCCTTGGATTCTACAATTTCACTTCGTTTACCAGTAAGGTTAAATCCCATTAGCCCTTCGAGCGAAAAATTACCTTCTCTGATCCGGTTGTACGCTTTATGAGTTTTTCGATAAGGTAAGGATCATGGACATAGCATGTTCTGCAACCGCTTCAGGGGAATAAGCTGGAACCCTAAGCACCTTAACGTTAGTTTCAGCCGCCTTTTTTAGATCAATATTATTAAATCCTGCGCAGCGAAGCAATATTAATTTGACACCATTCTCTTTTAAAGCTGCTAATACATTGGAATCGGCTTTATCGTTAACAAACAAGCATAATGCATCAAAGCCTTTTGTGAGCGAAACATTTTCAAAATTTAGCGAGGAATCAAAAAAATTCAGCTCATGCCCGGTATTATAACGTTCCAGAAACTCCTGATCATATTGGCAAGTGCTAAATACGGCGATTTTCATTTGATGAATGTTTTTTGTAAGATAGATATATTAAGTTAACGTTACATTTATCACCAATCCGCCGTATATATATTGGTAAATTTGAAATTTTGATTATAGAAACTTAGGAAATGGTAAAAGATATCGCATTAAAAAATTATAAAAGCTGGATCAACTGGTCAACCATTTCAAGCGTTGTAATGATAGGCTTCATTCTGGTACTGTTGCTAATACCCGATACCAAAGCTATTGTACTTGAAGGCCTTATGAAAATAGGGTTTTTCCAGCCCGAATTGCCGGATGAGAGCAAGCAGAAAAGCTTAATTGCCAGTACGAATGTTCCATCGGTTCAATTCCAGGATAAGACCGGGAAAATTGTAAGCCTCGAGGATTTTGAAGGCAAGGTGGTGTTTGTGAATTTCTGGGCCACCTGGTGCCCTCCCTGCATAGCTGAAATGCCTTCAATTAATAAACTTCGTAAAAGTCTTAACGATGATAGTAAAGTAGCATTCCTTATGGTTGATATGGATTCTGACAGGGCGAAATCGAGTAGATTTATGCTGAAACGAAAATATGATCTGGATATATACCTTCCAGTGAGTCAGCTTCCCCGCGAATATTATACCGGATCCCTACCTACGACGCTGGTTTTTGATAAATATGGAAGACTGCTTTTCAAACACGAAGGGGGAGCGGACTTCACCAATAAAAAGTTTGTTGAGTTTCTGAAAAAGAATATGATATAACTGATGCTTCTATTTTATAAGGGTGTCATCAGCGCAAAGCCCACGATATTTCCCTGAACTGCAGGCACCGCTATAAAATTGGGTTTGTTGTTCTTAAATATCTAAGGCAAAACAATATTTTGGAAACAAGCTGGATTTGCGGACCAACGCTACATGGTCAGACCTGTTCCCCGACGAAGATTACGCTGTTAGAATGAACCCTGGGTCAGAGCCGATTCATGAAATCATAAAAGTCAACAACCAATTCCTGGAGATAAATATTTCGCCCTCAATGGTCGACAACGATGTGCCCCAATATTTGCTGCTGGTCAACGATGTGACACGGATGGTTGACGTCGAAAACCAACTTAAAAGCAAAATCGAGGAACTTGAATTCCTAAATCGGGAGCTTGATGAATTTGTAAACGTAGAAGGGAAAAGGATTAACAGTTCTAACAATCAAAGACAATGGAATAGGCATAGACCTTGAGAAGAATTTGAATTTACTGTTCCAGCCGTTTAAAAGATTAACTGAGCAAAGTACGGGTTCCGGGCTCGGTTTAAGCATTGTTAAGAGAATTATAGAACATCATCATGGATATCTTGAGGTCTTTTCTGAAGTGGGAAAGGGCACAGAGTTTAAAGCTTACCTCAAAGATCTTAGGCCGTTGAAATAATCTCTATATGTTATTAACTGTTCGAGCTTTTAAGCGTGGAAGATTGCCAGATACTGTTTTCCTTCGTAACTTAAGCCTCTAAAACAATCAAGTTTAATCAGGCGTATGACTGGATAGGTTAATTATCTACGATTTAAAATATAAATGTTCCATGGTTGGTGGTACATAAAATACTTTTTTAACTAAAATTAAAATTCATGAAACTTTCAGTATTACCCTTGATGATAATTACTCTAATCATATTGAGTTGTTCGGAAAAACGAAAAAACACCCATGCAAATTCTGAGAAAAGCAGCTATTTTGATTATTCCAGGAGCGATGTGCAGAATACTGGCGGCATTAAAATGATCCCTATCCAAACTCCCAAAGGAACTTTTAATGTTTATACAAAACGTATGGGAAATAATCCTAAAATGCGTGTATTGCTGCTTCATGGCGGACCAGGCGGAACTCATGAAGAATTTGGGAACTTTGATGGCTATCTCCCTAATGAGGAAATTGAATACATTTATTATGACCAGCTCGATTCTTACTATAGTGATAAACCCAATGATTCTACACTCTGGACTACCGAGCATTTTGTAGAAGAGGTAGAGCAAGTCCGCAAGGCCTTAAACTTAAACAAAGACAATTTTTACTTGCTCGGCCAATCCTGGGGTGGAATATTGGCTATGGAATACGCCTTAAAATATCAGGATAATCTGAAGGGTCTTATTATCTCTAATATGATGGCCAGTGCTCCGGCCTATGCCAGGTATGCCAATGAAATTCTGGGCCCACAAATGGATCCCAAAGTTTTTAAGGAAATTAAAGACATGGAAGCCAAAGAGGATTATAAAAACCCCAGGTATAACGAACTTTTGATGAATCATTATTACACCCAACATATTTTGAGAATGCCTTTAGAAAAATGGCCAAAATCAGCAAACTTACTTTTTGAACATCTGAATCCAAATATCTATATTTTCATGCAAGGTCACAGTGAATTTGGCATGACTGGTAATGCCTCGCTGAAAGACTGGGATGTGTCTGGCAGACTGAAAGAAATCAAAGTACCAACTTTAGTGATTGGTGCTAAATATGATACGATGGATCCAAAATATATGGAATGGATGTCAAGCGAGGTACAAAGGGGCAGATCTGTTACTACCAACGGCAGTCATTTTTCCCAATTTGACGACCCAAAAACTTACTTCAACGGATTGATAAAATTTATTAAGGATGTAGATTCGGAAGAATTTAAATAAAAGGATTAAACATAACAGAAGTTGCTACGCTGATCCTAGTTAGGGAGGCGTAGTTCGGCAGCCAGTTCTAAAGCCAGGAATAATGAAAAGTT
>NZ_JBKJUM010000167.1:0-7024 GCF_046590655.1 Daejeonella sp. | reverse complement strand
GCAGCAAACGGGATTTACAGGCTATTATCTGCGGACGATACAACCAGGCATTGTGAACAAAACAGACAAGTTAATTCACCTCAGCAGCCATCCTGAAAAAATATCTGTTATGGATGTGAATTATATTCGATATCATGACCCTGGTAATAAAGAATGGCTGCATCGACTGGTAGATTTGAAAGAGCTTTCCCTGGACTGGAGAGAGATGTTTGAGGTGAAACTTGTTAAGTTATAAGTTTTAAGTTATACGTTATAAGTTACTAAACGCTGCACTAGCCGCCCAAACGTATAACGTAAAACGTATAACGTCTCAGCCGCCCAGACTTATGACTTACAACTTATAACTTATAACCTACAACTCCATTTGGTATCCTCTTTGTACATCCCCTTATTTTGAATGAATGAGATTTAAGTCATAAGTTGTAAGTTATAAGTTTTTTAAACGCCGGTGACAGTCGAGCCTTATTACTTATAACTTATTACTTATAACGTATAACGTAAAACAGCCTTACTCAGCTACAAACTTATACCCCACCCCCCTAACCGTCTGCATAAAATGAGGCCTGTCAGGATTATTCTCAATTTTCTTCCGAAGCCGGACGATATGCATATCGAGGGTGCGGGTATTCACATCTGAATTATAACCCCAGACCACCATCATTAATTCATCGCGGTTGATAACGGTATTTGCGTTTTTCAGGAAGTAAAGAAGTATTCGATTTTCAAGAATAGTAAGCTCAATCTTTTTACCATCGCGCATCAGTGAATGAGTATTTGGATGGTGCTCCATATTTCCAAACCGGTACACTTCTGATTTCTCGTTGTTGATTACAAACTTTACTTTATTATCGATCAAAGCCACTAAAACATCCATATTAAAGGGTTTAGTTACATAATCTGAAACACCAAAGCTGTATGCGTCAATCTTGTCAACATCCTGAGCTTTGGCAGTCATCATTATAATGATGTTATTGAACCCAAGCTTACGCACGTTCTGACATACTTCTGAGCCTTGTTTATTAGGAAGCATCCAGTCCAAAAGAACAATATCCGGCTTTTCAGTCATGATCAGTTCTTCGGCTGTTTCACCATCCGAAGCTTCAACAACTTTATACCCTTCTGTTTCAAGACGGTGTATAACCAGAAAACGGAGATTTTCATCATCCTCAATAACGGCAACTTTAATTTCTTTTGACATGATTAAATTTCGTAAGGCAACTCAATTGTAAATTCTGACCCTTTTCCTTCCACACTTTGAACAGTTATAGTTCCGTTCATAAAATTAACCAGTTCTTTACAGAATGCCAAACCTAATCCAACGCTACCCTGTTGATTATATTGGTTTTGCACCCGAAAGAATTTCTTAAAAATATTGTCTATATCTCTTGATGGGATACCAATTCCCCGGTCTGCAAATTTCATCATAAGGTTCTTTTTCGCCTTTCTGATAGATATTATAAGAAATTTTTTTTCAGGATTCGAATATTTATATGCATTATCTATAAGATTCTGAAAGATGCTCCCCAAAAGCACCGGATCGGTCTTAAAATATTCTATCCCATCAATTTTACACACAATGTCAAAATTCGGGTATTTAAGCTGATATGCATCAATCATATTCTGACAAAAAACGTCCAGATTGATACATTCTACTTTTAATCTAATGGCTTTATTTTCAATTTGTGTAAAGGAAAGTAATTTATTCATCAGATCATTAAGCTTATCTGCTTCTTCATCGAGGATTTTTCCATAATGCAGTCTTTCACGCTCAGAAAGCGTAGCCGCACTCCGGATATTATTCCCAGCGATCTTAATTACGCTAACTGGCGTTTTGAACTCATGGGTCAGATTATTTACAAAATCATACTGTAGCTTGAACATCTTACTGTTCACGTTGAGGTTGCGGTAAATCAAGTAACCAATCAGGACCAACATTACGTAGGTAATAAATATACCCCCCGCTATTGGAAAGAAACGTCTGTTTATTTCTCTCATCAGATACTTTTTGTTTGAGCTGAAATAGAGTTTATGATCGGAAAATGGCCCCGACAATGGAAGATCATTACTTACGAGCTCCGGATCATTCGCCAGCGATTCATATACCAGGGGTTTGATACTTATATGCTGGTAAAGTTCTGGATTTGTATTTCGGATTGTTAGCTTAAGAGGATCGAGGTAAAAGGTCAGCATGTCAAGTTCGTATACCGGCGACCTGGGCAAGTCTTGGGTCATTATCTCCTTGTAAATTTTCAACTCCTCTCTCCTTGGAATATTCATATATGTTATCCTGTTGGATGTGATGGTGTAAAAAATATTGAATCTATCATTATCGCTAAGAGCCTTGGTGGTATCGGATGACTCTATAAATCCGGAGAATTTTATCGCCATTTTATTGAATTCATCCCCAGTTTTTAAGGAAAAGGAAGAGCTAGGAAAAGTATCTTTAAAAAGTAATGTTGAATCTTTGTCAATGTTACGACCAAATTGATAAACCGATTTTGGTCCCATTGCGAAGTTGTTGACCGTTAAACCATTGGGAATGTCGTGGTTACTAATTGCCGCATCGTAAAAAACTATCCGGTCTACAAATTTGAACTTCCTGAAAATAGTATCTACATACTTAACCGCCTGACTTGAATCGAGGTAACCCTGATAAAAAGTAATTTCCGGGATCTTGTTCTGAAAAAAATTATTATACGGCTTTACTGTCTCCTCCAGGACTTCAATCTTTTGAGAGACAAATTCATTCTCGACGTATTTTGTAGTTAGATTGTAGCCGAGGTAAAAAGCAACAGCCATAGAAGCTGTTATTAAAATGAAGAAAGTGATGATCAGGGAGGAATTTTTACGGTAAATCTGCTGATACTCCTTCATTTACTCCTTTCTGAGATTTTTATCGAGAAACTTCCCGAGCTCCCTGTAAAATTCCAATTTATTTTCGTCATTCTTGAAAAAATGCCCCTCATTTTCTTTAAGGATATAAGTAACCGGGATCTTTCTCTTTTTCAATTCCTTTACAAACTGGTTCGTTTCATTCATATTGACGCGCGGGTCTCTTCCACCCTGCGCGATTAAAACCGGCACCCTGATTTTGTCATTGTGAAAAACAGGAGATACAGCCCGGAAATAATCGGCATCAACTTCTGGATTACCAACCGTCTCGTAATACATTTGAAGGTACGGCCGATAATACGGAGGTATATCCTTTAAATACGTAAATAAATTCGTAATACCCGAGTAAGAAGCTCCGCATTTGTACAGCTCAGGCCTGAAACACAATCCGTGCAGAGCTGAATAACCTCCGAAGCTCGAACCATAGATAGCGATGCGCGTGGAATCAGCAACCTTTTGGCTTATCAGCCATTTTACGCCGTCAGTAATATCATCCTGCATCTTCCCACCCCATTCCTTAAAACCAGCAATCCAGAATTTCTTTCCGTAACCTTTTGATCCTCTAAAATTAACCTGGAATACAGCATAGCCCTGGTTGGCTAAAAACTGCACTTCTGGATTGTAACCCCAGCTGTTCCGGGAATCTGGCCCTCCATGAGGCATAACTACAACTGGAAGATTAGTTTCTCTTCTGCCTTTAGGCAAAGTTAAATAGCCGTCCACTGTCAGGCCATCACGGGTTTTATAGGATATTGGCTTCATTTCAGCCATTTCTTCAACATTGATCGAAGGGTTGACATCGCTTAGTTTGACTAACTTATTGTCCTTAATAGTGTATAAATAAAAGGACCCCGGATTTTTGTCAGTATAGGTTCGGATTATGAACTTAGTTTCAGAAGCATCAGAACCGGTTATATTTATTTCATTATTAGGGAGAAGCTTTTCTAGTCGTCCGTACATAGCGTTGACAGAATCATCCAGATAATGACGTTCCTTTTTCCATGTTTCATACCCCGCGTAAATCAATTTATCTTTCTTTGCAGAAAAGACTGCCTCAGAAACATCAACATCTGTATTGCCGTAAATGACACGATGTTCCTTCCCGGTCACACAATCTAATTCCACCAAAGCCATTTTATCACGATTTTTGTTTGATAAGGCATAAATACAACTATTATCCTTACTAAAACCAACGGGTGCGATACTCGCCCTGAAATTGTTAGTTAGAACGGCAGTAAAAATCACCTCTTCAGAATCTCTGTAAAGTAAGGTTTCATTAACGCCATCGCTGGCAATCGCCATTCTCAGTTTGCCTTTTCTATCTGAGTACCATTTAGTAATATTCCCTGGATTGCGAACAAGCATGGAGAGTTTTCCAGTCTGAATGTTCAGGCGGTAGGCATCGAATACTGTCGAATCCCGCTTATTTAAAGCTACGAGTACATTATCGTCCTGCACTGTTTCTGATGTGATAAGCCTGATCTTGGTGTTGGCAAATGAAAGCAGTTCTCGTTTATTTGAACCATCCCTTCTGACTGCAAACAATCCCTGGTGTTCCTTGTCCGACTGGTTCTTTAGATAAAGAAGTTCATTATTATTCGCCCACAGATAATAACTAATATTCCGGTTAGAGTCACACGTTAACTGAGTAGTATTTTTTCCATCCCATGTTTCCACATAGATATGAACGCGATTGTTGTCCGGCTTCAGATATGAGATGTACTCTCCGTCAGGCGAAACCAGGAACGACGTCTTGAAAGCCGCCTTGAAAAAATTCTCGACAGGTATACGTTCTGCCGGTTTTTCCATTGTACAGGATATACTTACAAGAAATATAAAAAAGAGAAAATATTGCTTTATGTGCTGCATCAACTTATGATATGCCAGATTCTAAACAAAAGTCAACAAAATGGCTGCAATGAATACATTGCAACCGAAAAATTACTAAAGATTAAATGTGAACGAGACTTGCATGTGCCTGCCGCTTACGAATATCCGAATTCAACCCTTCAAGTTAACAAAAGATTTATGATCCAAATTGATGGTAGCGTAACATTTAAACTACAACTGGGATTTGAAAGTAAATATGACCGTACTTTAATTAATAACGTTCGCATGCATTTAATTGGTTCCATAAATCGGTATATTAGTTACTTGCGGGCATGTATAGTAAAAGAGCACACATGAAAAGATTTTTTCTTATTCTGATAGTAGTTTTGAGCTCTTCCGCCATTATTGCCCAGATCAACTCTGACGAGGCGCTGGCTGTCCAGTATTTTCAAACAGGCGAGTTCGACAAAGCAGCTGTCATTTATGAAAAGCTGTTCAATCGAACGAAAAATGTTAGTTATTATGATCCGCTTTTTACTTGTCTTTTAAAAACTAAGCGATACGATGAAGCTGAGGATCTGGCAAAAAAACTGTTAAAAGCTAACCCGGGCAACTACACGTATGCAGTTGATGTGGGTCGGATTTATCAGGAAAAAGGCGAGCAGGAAAAGGCTACAGAGTGGTTTAATAAGCTCATCAGGGAGCTCCCGGCAAATGAATTTGCCATTAAAGATCTGGCTATCACATTCTATCGTGCCGAAGGATACGATTTCTCTATTAAGGCACTTCTAAACGGCCGCAAACTTGTCAATGATGAAAGTGCCTTTTCATATGATCTGTTGAGTTTATATCGGTTTCGAAAAGATAAACCTAATCTCATTCAGGAATACCTGATCATATTAAATACGAATCCGGAGATATTACCGCAGGCGCAAAATGTGCTGGCCGCCATTCTGGAAGATAAAGCTGATTACGACTTATTAAAGATTGCCTTGTTGAGGCGATTACAAAAAGACGCTCAAAATGTAGCATACACAGAGTTTCTTACCTGGCAGTATATTCAGCAAAAAGAATTCGATATGGCGCTTCGGCAAACGCTAGCGCTTGACCGTCGTTTAAAAGAGGATGGTGAACGAGTGTTCGGGTTGTCTCGCCTACTTTTGTCTAATCTGGCGTACGAACAGGCTATCGAAGCACTTAACTATATTGTTGCAAAAGGCAGTGATGGGAAATTCTACATTCCTGCAAAAATCGATTTACTGGATACTAAAACTAAACAGCTTACTACAAATAAATATAGTCTGGCGGATCTGATTGTATTAGAAAAGGATTATATGTCCTTGCTAACCGAATTCGGACGGAGTGCCAGTACCTCATTCGCCATTCGCAAGCTCGCAAATTTGCAGGCATTCTATCTTCAAAAACCTGTGGAAGCCGGCGAACAGCTTGCCAAAATGATTGAGATGCCCGGAATTTCCCCTATCATCCTGGCTCAGGCGAAACTGGAACTTGGCGATATCTATATACTCACCGGAGAAGTATGGGAGGCGGTTCTTTTATACGGACAAGTCGAAAAACAGTTCACCAATGAACCTTATGGACAAGAGGCTAAATTTAAGAATGCTAAACTTTCCTATTTCCAGGGCGACTATGTTTGGTCGAAGGCACAGTTGGATGTTCTAAAAAGTTCGACATCCCAGCTTATAGCCAATGATGCACTAAATCTAAGCTTGCTTATATCAGACAATCTGCAGAACGAAACTGATACAGCTGCCTTAAAAAAATATTCATATGCCGATCTGCTCATCTTTAAAAATCAGACTGATAAAGCTCTGGCGCTGCTAGATAGCCTGAATATTCTTTACCCCGGCAATTCCCTTGCCGACGATATACTGATGGCCAAATCAAAGATCTTTCTTAAAAACAATGAGACAGATAAAGCTATTGCCCAACTGCAGGAAATAGTTGGAAAGCATACTGCAGAATTGTGGGGTGATGATGCACTCTTTATGCTCGCTGATCTCTATGAAAACAAATTAAGTCAGCCGGCAAAAGCGCTTGAATTATACCAAAAAATAATAACGGATTTCCCGGGAAGCTTGTATGTGATTGAGGCGAGGAAGCGGTTTAGGCTGCTTAGGGGAGATAAGCTAGGGTAAGAGAGGGGATTATCCGTTTTGCCTGGCAACTGTCCTTGCCTGAATATGTTGACCTAAAATAGAGGTTTATGTACACTAAACCAAAACAAGATGGCAACAGTAACGGATTATGAGAAATTGACAGTTCGACAACGTCGGCAACG
>NZ_JBKJUM010000109.1:0-12507 GCF_046590655.1 Daejeonella sp. | reverse complement strand
ACGTGCTTCAGTACCTTGGCTTCTATATAAAAGATTATCTCTTCCGCTATATTTTTGCTTTGATCGCCAACGCGCTCGAGCCGGCGGATGATAGACATGACATTTAAGGCTTGCTCAGTTTTTTCGAGGTTGTTAGTGATAAACAGGGCAATATGCTGGTTAGCTTCTACATTAATTTCATCCAGCATTTCATCCTGTTTGAATATACTTCGGGCTAGCTTAGTATCTTCCGTTTCAAAAGCCTTAAGCACGTCTACTACAGTTTTTATGGCACCCTCAAACATTTCGTTGAACCTGGTATTCTTTAACAACGATTTATCAAAAGTCTCTTTCTCGCTTAGAATAAAAAGGCTAATACCTTCCGCAATATCGCCTATGCGTTCCAGATTATTAACAATTTTTAAGGTTGCAAGCACCAGTCTCAAATCAACAGCAACAGGATTGTAGAGAGCAAAAATATTCTCGCAATCCCTGTCAATTTTTAACTCCATCGAATTTACCCGCTTTTCATTAGCGACAACTTCATGCGCAAAATCCTTGTCAAATGTTTGAAGCGAGTGAGAGGCCTTTTGCAGCTGGCTTAACACCAGGGTCCACATTTCCACTGTGTCTCCTTTTAGTGCTTTTAGTTCTTTTTCGAGATGTGTCATACCGAGTTCGTTATTAGTAAATTGTTGATTTAGTAGTATGTTGGTTAGTTGTCAGTTGGTTAGTTGGTTAGGCAAAGCGTCTAGTCTAACCAGTCTAACAACTAACCTGCCTACCGGCAGGCAGGCAACTAACAACGAGCCTCTACCCAAACCTGCCTGTGATGTAGTTTTGCGTAGCATCTTTCGACGGATTCGTGAAAATCTTGTCGGTATTATCATACTCTATTAATTCCCCTAAATAAAAGAACGCGGTTTTGTCGCTAATCCTTGCGGCTTGCTGCATATTATGGGTTACAATAACAATAGTAAAGTCATTCTTCAACTTATAAATAAGTTCTTCAATTTTTGCAGTTGAAATCGGATCCAGGGCTGAGGCCGGCTCATCCATCAACAATACGGAGGGCTTTACAGCGATAGCCCTGGCAATACATAAACGTTGCTGCTGTCCGCCCGAAAGAGCCAAAGCAGACTTATGAAGGTTGTCCTTAACCTCGTTCCACAATGCCGACTGGTGTAAGGCACTTTCCACAGCTTCTTCCAGAACTGCTTTAGATTTCTCTCCATTGATCCGTAAACCAAAAGCTACATTTTCGAATATAGTTTTGGGGAAAGGATTTGGTTTCTGGAATACCATACCGATAGTTTTCCGGTATTCATAAACATCTATTGAATCATTATAAATATCCACATCATCGATGAAGACTTTACCAGTTATATTTACATCGGCGATCAGGTCATTCATGCGGTTAAAGCACCGCAGAAAAGTTGACTTACCGCATCCGGATGGACCAATGAAGGCAGTGACAGTATTCGGCAAAATCTTAATAGTGACATCCTTAAGCGCCTGTTTCGTTCCGTAAAACAAACTTAACTCATTTGTTCTTAACTTATATTTTTCTGACTCGTCTTCCATTATAAACTTGTTTTTTTATACCACTTGTTTCTTAGATAAATGGCTATACCATTTAATAAAAATGTGAACAACAGTAAGATAATTATTCCCGCAGCTGCATTAACTATAAAGCCTTGCTGAGGGCGGGATGTCCAGTTGTAAATTTGTATAGGTAATGAGGTAAACTGATCCAATGGGCCTTCAGGTATAAACGGGACATAGGCTAATGCACCAACTACAATTAGAGGTGCAGTTTCGCCAATTGCTCTTGAAATTGATAAAATTATTCCAGTTAAAATACCTCCCAAAGATGCCGGTACAACAACTCTGGAAACCGTTTGCCATCTTGTAGCTCCCATACCATATGAAGCCTCCCTTAACGAATCAGGAACTGCTTTAATGGCTTCACGGGTTGCTACAATTATTACTGGCATTATCAGCAAGGCCAGAGTTAGCGAAGCCGCCAGAATACTGTTTCCCAGACCCAAAACGCGTACAAAAATGGTCAGGCCGAGTATTCCATATATGATAGATGGAACACCGGCTAGATTTGAAATATTGATCTCCACGATTTTAGCAAACCTGTTCTTCGTTCCATATTCCTGCAAATATATTGCTGACATAATTCCGATGGGCAGTGCTATAATGATTGTAAAAAACAGTAAACTAAACATACCGGCCAGAGCGGTGTAAATACCCGACTGATCAGGATGCCGTGAGGGGAAATTAACCAGAAATGACCAGTTGATTCGGCCTAAGCCTTCTATCAGAATATCTGCAAAGAGGACAACAAGAATTAATAGCGCAAAAAAGGTGCAGAACATTCCGAAAACATTGAAGATTTTGTCTCTTGCGTGGGCTGATATTAATCCCTTCTTATTCATAACGCTGGCTATATTTTTTCCTCATCCAATAACTAATATTGTTCAAAAGAAAGGTGAAAATGAAAAGCGTGATACCTGCAGCAAATATGGTGCGATATTCCATCGAATCCTGTGGTACATCTCCCATACTTACCTGCACAATGTAAGTTGTAATGGTTTCGACAGATTCCAAAGGGTTGAATGTAAGCTTTGGTTCCTGACCTGCAGCGATTGCCACGATCATGGTTTCTCCAAGTGCCCTGGATATAGCAAGGATAACGGATACAATAATACCTGAATTGGCGGCTGGTACAATGACTTTGAAAGCAGTTTGAAATCTGTTTGCCCCCAGTCCGTAAGATGCCTCTCTAAGGGATTTCGGTACAGCTCTTAAGGCATCTTCGCTTAGAGAAGTTATGTATGGTATGATCATAACCCCCATCACCAGGCCGGGCGATAATGCATTAAAACCCGACAATCCCGGGATGACTTTTTGCAATAGTGGTGTAACAAACTGAAGGGCAAAAAAACCATACACTACTGTAGGAATCGCTGCAAGCACTTCCAGAATTGGCTTTACTATGCTTGTGAACTTTTTGGAAGCATATTCATTGAGGTAAACAGCGATTGTAATACCTACCGGTACAGCCAGCATAATAGCAATAAAAGTGGTTAAAAGTGTTCCCGATAAAAGCGGTAATATTCCAAAATGCTTGTCTTCAAAAAGCGGCGTCCATTGAGTATCAGTAAGGAATGCAATGATGGAAACCTCTCTGAAGAATTTAAAGGTATCAACAGATAGAACTATTATAATACCAATTGTCGTAAGCACAGAAACCAGGCTGCACAGAACCATCACTATTTCGATGACTTTTTCCGATCTTCTGATTGTTCCCATATTTATTTATTTCCGGATAATAGCTCAAGCAGGTTTGCCCCCACTGTAGACTTATTTTCGAAAACCGAACCTTTCGTGGTATTGGTGAAGCGTTCAAAGGACATTTGATAAGCTGCAGCAGGCAAAGCAACATAGCCTACTTCCTCTGCCAGTTTCGCAGCATTTTCGAGATAGAATTTTACGAAGTTCCTGACATGCGGATTTGTTGAAGATTTAACATTCACATAAATAAATTCAGGACGTGATAAGGGCTGATATTTTCCGCTTTCAATAGTAAGCTTTGTCGGGTAAATTGCTTCCGCCGATGAGTTCATTTTGACAGGAACAAGTTTTAGCTTCCCTTTGTTTTCGGAGTAGTAGGCTAATCCGAAATAACCCAGGCCATGCTGATCAGATGACACTCCCTGTACAAGTACATTATCGTCTTCACTTGCTGTATAATCACCCCGGGAAGCTTTTGCTTTACCGTTAATTGCTTCTGTAAAAAAATCGTAAGTGCCGGAAGAAGTACCTGCTCCATATAGATTTAAGGGAACCTCCGGCCAGGAATCCCTCACTTGTTTCCAGGTATTAATTTTATCCTGACTTTCAGGAGACCACATTTTCTTAAGCTCATCAACCGTGATATAATCAACGAAATCATTCTTCGGGCTCACCACAATTGCCATCCCATCATATGACACGGGGATCTCGATAAACTCTATTCCATTCGCCCTGCTAATTTCTAATTCGCTTTCACTGATGGGCCGTGAAGCATTGCTAATGTCCGTTTCACCTCTTAAAAATTTCTTAAAACCGCCGCCCGTACCGGAGATCCCGACAGTTACCCTGATATCTGGCTCAATTTTTCGAAATTCCTCTGCAACAGCTTCGGTCAATGGATAGACGCTGCTAGACCCATCGATGTTGATTTTACCCTTATATTCCTTGAAACAAGAACTTAAAAAAATTGGCAATATTAACAACCAAAAATTGGCACCGGATAACTTCATTCTTTTGAGGCTAAGCTTTAATACTGTTCTGTTTGTTCTTCCTATGTATCAAGAAGCTTACCAAAAACGTTTTTTCAGAATAAAGCAACTACGCCGTCGAGGAAAAAATCCTTTAGATCCTGTTCTCAATTCCTGAATGTTAATATCCAATTATTATATTAACATTAAGTAAACAGAGAATTAACAAAGGGCAGGAGCAATCAAGATTGGCCACCCTATCATTCGAATCTATTTAACCCTGTATTTTAGAAGGATATAGCAACGCTTGTGGTTACCGCGGCGTTCTGATTTACCGGGGAAGCCTCCCGAATAAAAATTTTGCCCTTGCTATCAAAGATCTTCCCCTCCAGCCTGATTACTGCATTTGAAACTGGCGTATAGTCCAGGTTTAATGAATAACCGCTAGTTTTGAACCCTTCCGGGGATTCTGTTGGGATAAATACACTATTCTTATCTTGATAGTATTCAATTCTACCAGCCACAGTCAATTTAGGATAAAGCTTAATTTGGGCGATAAGAACTGGCGCGATTACTTCATTTGTATCATCGCTGCCATTCGCGATTTGTTGAGTACCATAATCGAACCCTGCGATGAGGCCAAACTGATCCGTAAGTTGAAAGATTCCGTAGAAATTATTATAAAAACGTCTGACTCTCACTGCATCCTCTCCTTCCGTACCGAGGTAATTACTGTAGTTAATAGTAATCTTGTTCGTTGGTTTAAACGTCAGTTGCAGGGCTCCGGCAGGTTGGCTATTACCATTTAGACGGGTGATACGTTGCCAACCGTTTAAATAGATGCCGCTAATGGTAAATTTATTTTCCGCCGTTCCATAAGTAATTTTAGCACCCGATTCATAATAAGGAGTATTATCAGATGCGATGTTTCTGGTAAGCACCCAGCAGTCTTTAGAAATTGCACTTTCGAACCCTATGTGTGATGCAAATATCCCGGCATCTATCCATAGATTAGCCGTTTTGGAAAGCTTCAACCCCGCATTTGCCTCAAATATATTTTTCAGGACTCCGGGTTCTGCTGCAAGATTGGCGTTGGTATACGTTCCCGTCATAAGCGCCAGATTTGATCGGACGATTCCGTCATCATAGGCCACTTTTATAAAACCTAAATTCAAGTTTACTTCATTATGTCTGTTATGCGAGTAAACAAACCCCGGACGATTATTATCAGCAGGTTTGTTAAAATCAAACCCATAGTAAGTTTCCAGGTATCCATAAACTCTGATCTTAGGTGCATCCTGAGCAAAAGCGGAACCGGTCAGCATTAGGCCTAAAGCCAACATTAAGAAGTTACGCATGTCCTCTAATTTTGAATTGCACATTAGAGCATCCTCTTAAATCGATAAGCAAAATTCAAAGCTTGAATCATCATCTAATCTACGAGGAGGTTCGAGTTTCTTTTATTACCCGCTTTAAATTAATATTATCGACAGGGGCAACGATCAGTGGGAATTTTTCCACGACCACGTTGCTGGTATCTAATCCAAACGCAGATGCTTCCGATAAACTTTTATTTTTAATAAAAAAGTGGGTCTTCATCATGAGCCGATCCCAAAAAGAGAGCTCATTCTCATTGCTCAAATACTTTTCCATTACAACAAAAGAAAAATCACCGGTGGCATTACTCCGTTCAAGACTTTCGTATCTGCTGGTAATATCAACTTCCTTATTCAGTACCAGGTTCTCAACAACTTTTCGGAAAAGCAAATTAATCCGGGGTTGTACCCGAAAGCCTAAACGGAATTCTACCCTAATGACATCATTTGCGACAATATGATCCACGCTAAATTCGCAGGTATACGGGTCATCCAGCGTGTCGACATGAATAAACCAATATATGTCGGCACGTTTCGGCTTTTTATACAAGATGGAATACATCGTTTTGTGTTCAATCTCCTTCGGGTTATCAGCACTTGTAAGATAAACCAGGTGAGTTGCATATTTAGGAATACTTGTGTCATTACTCAATTCTTTTAATTTCTGAACAAAAGGCTCCATCTTCACAAATTCCGTGTACCTGTTCTTAATTTTTCGTGTTTCATACCAGGTATACATGATAAAAAACAGGATACTTCCAATTATGACAGTGACATATCCCCCATGAGGGAATTTCTCCATATTTGCAGCCAGGAAGCTAAGCTCTATTGTGAGATAAACTAATAAATACAAATAAATTAAAATCGGCCGGGTTCTTTTGACTACTAAGTAATTAGAGAAGAGAATCGACGTGGCAATCATACATAAGGTTATTGCAAGCCCGTATGCAGCTTCCATATTTGAAGCCTTGCCAAAGTATACAACGATTCCTATACAGCCAAGGAAAAGAATTAAATTAATCGCAGGAATGTAGAGTTGTCCCCGCTCTACTGTTGGGTAATTAATTCGCAATTTCGGCCATAAGTTTAAACGCATTGCCTCACTGATCAAGGTAAATGAGCCTGAAATCAGAGCCTGGCTGGCAATAATAGTAGCAAGGGTTGCCACGACAATCCCCATGTACAGAAACCAGCCTGGCATGACAGAGTAAAACGGATTAAAACCTGATTCTATCATTTCTGCAGTGATAGGCTTGCCGGAATAATTGCTTAATAACCAGGCCCCCTGACCCAGGTAATTAATTATTAAACAAGATTTTACGAATATCCATGAATATCTGATGTTCCATTTACCGCAATGGCCTAAGTCGGAATACAATGCTTCAGCACCGGTAGTACATAAGAATACGCCACCCAGGATGTAAAAACCTTTCGGGTATTCAATAAGTAATTGAATGCCGTAATACGGGTTAAATGCCTTAAACACGGACAGGTCATCCGATATGTGAAGAAAACCCAGGCTTGCAAGCATCACAAACCATATAGACATCATCGGACCAAAAAATCGACCGATCAATGCAGTGCCAAATTGCTGAAGAAAAAATAACACAGTCAGAATTCCAATTACTATATATATTATGGTTGTCTGACTAATATCTGAAAGAAACGAAACTTGCTTCAACCCTTCAACTGCAGATGTCACTGAGATTGCGGGTGTGATCATCCCATCCGCCAATAGCGCTGCGCCGCCAATCATAGCCGGCAATACGAGCCATTTACCTCTTCTTCTACGCACCAGAGCAAACAGTGAAAAGATGCCACCTTCTCCTTTATTGTCGGCTTGTAATGTCAGGATTACATATTTGACAGTGGTTTGAAGGGTGAGGGTCCATATAATCAGGGAAAGGGAGCCAATGATCAGCTGCTCACTGATTATTTTTTCCTTTATGATTGCATTGAGGACATAAAGAGGCGAAGTACCAATATCTCCAAATATAATTCCGAGGGCTATCAGGAGGCCAGCAATTGAAACCTTTGAACGGGTAGTTGTCATTTTTAAAGTACGTATGTAAGCAGTTCTAACATGGCACGGCTTTTACCGGGTTTGAATTTTTTATGTGGGGATTGAACGATCTTTACCGTTCATTTTCTTTGCAAAACAACGAATTATATTTGGATATTTTATAAGTGTTTACTAATTCAAATTACTCTAATCATTGCTTCTGCAAGCAAAAAAAAACGCGGCTCTTCCGATGAAGATGCCGCGCTCCAGAACCTAAATTTACTATTAATAACCTGGATTTTGAGGCTGTAGTTTTGGGTTGCGCGCAATTTCAACTGACGGAACCGGCCAAATTGATTTATTAATATCAGTGATTCCAAGTACAGTCTGGAGTCGTCCGGTTCTTACCAGGTCATGCCATTCATGTCCTTCAAAGCTTAGTTCAAGTCTTCGTTCTTTATATAGTGCAGTTCTGAAATCTGCAAGTGTTGCAGGATTAATTGTTGCCAGACCTGCTCTTCTACGGACCTCATTTAAAAGTTTTAATGCTTCCGCACTTGGGTAGGAAGTTTCTGCCAATGCCTCAGCTTTCGTCAGCAGAACTTCAGCAACACGAAAAATAATGATATTATCATCTCTTGTGCCACCGCGTGAATACTTTTTCATGTAGTTAGCAGCGTTCGCAAAGCCAATAGTCGCGTCTTTTCTAAGATCCCCGGCTTCATAAGCGTTGAAGATATCGTTGTTCACTTCAATTGTTCTGGTACCCGAGAGCGATCCCGGAAGAAATGTCGTTGCCAGGACATTTTGCAATTGAGTATCATAATTGATCTCGAAAATTGATTCAACAGAATTTTTGGTAAGGAATAAGTTTGCATAGGGTACACTTAAAGTTTCTCCTTTCCTGGTAGCAACCTGATTCGCATCCCCAATTGCCAATGCATAATTCTTTCTGGTTAAATGAATTCTTGCTCCTAATGCATAGGCCGCAGCTTTTGTTGCTCTGGCGGTTCTTCCTAATCCCGCAAATGTTTCAGGCAAATTCGACTTTGCAAAATCAAGATCTGCAAGGATTTGAGCATAAATCTCTGTAACGGGAGTTCTTGAAACCTGCAGTGCAGCTACATCCGGGCTTTCTGTAGGCTCGGTTACCAATGGGACTGCACCAAAGTATCTTACCAGGTTGAAATAGGTAAATGCTCTGAGGAAACGGGCTTCGGCAATCACTGAATTTTTAGCGGCGTCAGCCATTCCCGGAATTTTAGGAACATTTTTAATTACAACATTTGCTGAATTAATAAGCACAAATTGTTGGTCCCAAAGAGTTGTAAACTGTGAATTGTCCGCTACAAAAATCAGATTACTTAACTGCTCAAACTGTCTGTTTAATGCATTTCCTTTGCTATTTTTTGTAGGTAATTCTGCAAAAAAGATATAATTGGGCCCCAGGTTAGCCAGGTGGCGATAAGTTCCAATGATCGCCGCTTCTGCATCCGATTCCCTGGTGAACAATGACTGGGTACTCACTGAATCTATGGGCTCCTGTTCGATTACATCACAAGATGAAACTGTCAGGAATAAGAAGATTATTAAATATATTTTTTTCATCACTTCAATTTTTTATTTTAGAATGTAGCATTTAAGCCCAAAGAAAATGATCTTGCCTGAGGATACGAACTCATGTCGAACCCAAGTGTTGTATCATTTCCATTGGCATTAACTTCGGGATCATATCCGCGATAATCGGTCCATGTGAGGATATTCTGGCCTGCGGCGTAAACCCGGATATTCTGGATCCCAACTTTCTTCATGGTTGCATTCTGAAAGTTGTAGCCCAGGGCAACATTTTTAACTCTTAAAAATGATCCATCCTGTAATACCCGGTTTGAAACTGATCCGTTTCTGGTAGGATCGCCCCATGCTGCGCGGTGCAAAGTTGCAATATCCCCGGGTTTTCTCCAGCGTTCTCTTGCCAGAGTGGAAGAATTAAACCAGGTATGTAGCCGGCCGTAAGAATATTCAGCCTGATTGAAAATCATGTTACCATATACGAAGTGCATGAACACAGAAACGTCGAAGCTTTTATAAGAAACAGCGTTCGTAAATCCACCAGTAAATTTCGGTTGGGCACTACCCAACACTACGTTGTCAAGTGTAGTAGAAGCAAGAGGAATATTTCTATCGCCGTTGACATCCTGGACATCGTAATTACCAGTAGCAGGATTAACCCGAAGAAGATTCCATCCATAGAACGTACCCAATGGATAACCTTCTTTAACTACACTGGCATAACCATTAAAACCGAGTGGAATATCGCCGCCGGGCAGGTTTGTTACTTTATTTCTGTTGAATGAGATATTGAAATCTGTAGACCATTTGAAGTCTGTTTTGTCAATATTTACAGTGTTTAAGGCTATTTCTATACCCTTATTCTCCACGTTACCTACATTTTGTATGGAACTGGTAAATCCTGAAGATCTGGGCAGCGAAACGGCAAGCAATAAACCAGATGTGTTTTTCTTGTAAACATCCGTACTAAAGGTAATTCTTCCTTTAAAGAAGCTCAAATCCAGACCAATATTGGTTTGCTCTGTACTTTCCCATGAAAGGTCTGGGTTTGATAACTGCGTTTGAGAAAGACCACTTGCTCCTATGTAATTGAAACCACCAGCAAATAATCCTCTTGAAGTGAAGTTACCAATTTCCTGATTACCTGTTCTACCCCAGCTTGCTCTGAGTTTTACATCTTCGACCCAGTTCAAATCCTTTAAGAAATCTTCCTGTCCCAGACGGTATGCGGCAGAAACTGAAGGGAAACTTCCGTACTTATTATTTTCTGCAAATCTGGACGATCCATCAATACGGTAGCTTGCCGCTAAATTGAATTTATCTTTAAATGAATAGTTTAATCTGCTAAAATACGATGTGAGTCCCCAGCTGCCTCCTGTAGAATTTGAGTTCTTGATTGATGCAGAACCCAGAGTTTGAATGGCTTCAAGGGCGAAGTTTGTGGCAGACGCAACAGTTCTGTTAAATTTAGATTCCTGGTTAGAATAACCTAAAAGCACATTAAATCTGTGATCAGCTTTGAGAGTTTTACTGTAGTTCAGGGTATTTTCATTGATCCAACCTATATCCTGTGTCATACTGTTTGTGCCTGATCCATTGGTAGTCCTGCCAAGAACAGTTGATTTATTAGGTGGCACAAAATATACTTCCTCCAAAGTGAGGTAATCAATACCAATGCTGCTTCTAAAATTCAGGCCTTCCAAAATCTTCAATTCCACAAATGCATTACCTAAAGCTCTATTATTGAATGCATCATTTCTAACCTGATCTGCAATGATCAATGGATTGTCAATATTGCTGATATAGGGATCATTCGGATTCAATGAACCATCTGCATTTCTTGCCGGAACCGCGGGGGATTTTACAATAGCAACGGCTACAATTCCATCACGGTCACCAGCACTCACCCTATCAGTTTTTGAACGGTTCATACTCATGTTAATGCCTGCTTTTAACCTGTCATTAATTTTCTGGTCGAAGTTAAATCTGAAATTGCCTCTGCTAAAGCCACTTGCGATAACAACACCGGTTTGGTTCAAATAACTTCCGGACAAGAAGTATTGAGTTTTCTGAGTTCCTCCAGACAATGAAATTTCATTATTCGATATTGGTGCTCTTCTAAATATTTCTTCCTGCCAATCGGTGGTTGTTAAAGCAGCTGGATTAGCAATTGGGCGCGCATTGCCCACATTTACGTTTGCTTCATTTATCAGTTCACCCCATTCAGGGCCTCCTAAAAGCGGGATTCTTTTGGCTACCTCCTGGAACCCGAAGTAGGTGTTGTAGCTGATTTTTGTCTGATCCTGTTTACCTCTTTTTGTGGTGATCACAATTACGCCATTGGAAGCCCTTGATCCATATATTGCTGCAGCAGATGCGTCTTTGAGAACGTCGATGCTCTCAATGTCATTCGGGCTGATATTGGACAATGGATTTTGAGGCACTGAGCCTGCAGCTGCCCCGGCATAATTTCCGGTATTTACCGGAACCCCGTCAATGACATACAAAGGGTCATTTCCACCGTTGATTGAACTGGCTCCCCTAATACGCACTGTTGAGCGGCCGCCAGGTGTACCTGAATCCTGCGTGATATTTACCCCGCCCATTCGTCCTTGTAATAGCTGCTCAGGACTGGTGATGGGAAGGTCAGCCAATTTTTTATTGGCCACGGATAATGATCCGATAGCGCTGGAAACATCTTTTTTATTCTGTGTACCATAACCTACGACGACAACTTCACTAAGAGCCTGCTGATCTTCCAACATGGTTACGTTTATAGCCGATCGGGATCCTGAGGGAATTTCCTGCTCCACGAAACCCAGATAACTAAACACCAGTATCCCTGATTCAGGAATGGTTATCATGTAATTTCCGTCTATATTAGATGACGTGCCAATTGTTGTATTTTTCAGTCGGATACTAACGCCAGGCAGAGGCGTACCTTTGGAATCTGTTATCAGGCCGCGTATTTCCTGGGGAGGTGCCGGCCGTTCAAATGCCATTTGATTTTTAATCACTGAAGTTTCCCCAGCGATAAATGAGCTAGATGGATGGTGTCCAGCCGCATTCACCTGTAAAATGGCGGTCAGGCATAATACGAACACCCCATTCACGACCCTCACTATTTTAACGGATGTGCAGGATTTGCTGCTTATTAACGGGATGTACAGTTTTTTCATAAATTTAAAGTTTTGACAATTGGTGATTTTATTCTTTGGAAGAGATTGAGAGATTACTATCTGATAAAAGTCAAATATAAAGTTTTAAGGCGATTTTCTCAAAGGAGATCGGTCTTCTATAGATTAAA
>NZ_JBKJUM010000165.1:0-3681 GCF_046590655.1 Daejeonella sp. | reverse complement strand
TGACAGCTCCTGCGGAACTTTTAAACAGTTTGGTCATGTCCAATTTAAAACCCGGGGGCTTGTTAGTTGCCGAAGTGCCGAATTTTGGAAGCTGGCAGTCTAAATGGGCTGGCAATAGATGGCTGCACCTCGACGTTCCGCGTCATCTAAGTCATTTCACCGAGGAGAGCCTGGAAAAGATCATCGATAAAGCCGGCTGCAGAGTAATAAAGAAGGAGTATTACTCGATTCATCTGGGGCTAGTGGGAATGGTTCAAAGTATTTTCACATGGTTTGGATACAAGGGCTTCCTGATAGCTGATCTTAAAGAAAATAAAAACTGGATATTACCTTTCAAAGTTTTAATAACTCTTCCATTTGCGATATTATTAGAAAGCCTTGCGGTTATTTTCAAAAAAGGCGGAATTATCCGATTTTATGCGGTATACGAACCGAAAGCAGAACAAACGGCCGATTTTACTAAACCCGGGCTATCCTAATGAATATCCTGATCGCAAATTGGGCGTGGTACCCCAGCGGTGGAGACTGGACTTACATAAATACAGTGTCTGAAATATATGAAGAACTCGGCCACCATGTGGTTCCTTTCTCCATGAAAGATGAGCGAAACCTGCCCAACGAATATTCTGAATACTTTATCGACAATATAAATTATAGAGACCTTAACCAGGATCGAAGCTTTGGATCCGCCGTCGAGGTAGTGAGTAAGAGTGTCTATTCGACCGAAGCAGTGCGGAAATTAAAAGCGCTATTAAAAGCTGTTAAGATTGACCTCGCACACTTAAATCTTATCCACCATTACCTCACTCCCGCTATTATCAGGGTGCTGAATGAACATCAAATCCCCATAATCTGGACTTTACATGATTATACGATCCTGTGTCCGCAGAGTACTTTTATCAGCAATGATAAGGTATGCGAACAATGCCGGGTGGGGAATTTTTACCGCTGCGCCGTAAACAAATGTAAGAAAGGCTCTTTATTAGCCAGTTCTTTAGCTGCATTTGAAAATTACTTTCACAGCTTTTTTAATTACTACCAATACGTCGATTACTATATTTGTCCATCGCTGTTCAGCTATAATAAGTATAAGAGCTTTGGCTTCTTTCCGGATAAGCTTCGGCAGATCTATCATACCTATAACTTCGAGTTGCCCGGGATATCAGGAAAGCCTGAGAATGCAGACCGGTATATCGTATATGTCGGCCGCTTAGAAAAAATTAAAGGAGTGCACACCTTGCTTCAGGCTATGCAATTCAACCCCGGTATCAAGCTCAAAATAATTGGGGACGGTTCCGAAGAGCTTAGCCTGAGAGCATTCAAAAATATTCATTCACTTGAAAATGTAGAATTCTTAGGGAAATTACCAAAAGAGGAAGTGCTGCTCACAATCATGAATTGCGACTTCCTGGTGTGTCCTTCCGAATGGTATGAAGTACTTGGGCTTACTATTTTCGAGGCGATGTTAATGTCTAAGCCAGTAGTAGGATCAGATATCGGAGCGATACCGGAGACGGTGATCCACGGGCAAACAGGTTTGCTATTTCAGGCAGGTAATGCTGCTGACTTATCAGAAAAAATCCAGACTCTTTATACTAGTAGTGAGTTATCCTTGATGGGGGAAAATGCATTTAAACATATAAAGACTATCTCTGATCGGGGGAAACATATTGCTGCTTTGAAGGGGATTATTGAGGGGTTGTAGTAAAACTCGTTCTTAGGTCCCTCGCTGCGCTTCGGGCTGATGGCATTTTGTTAAATGGGTGGTCTGTCTAGCTTGAGGCCTTCGGTGCGCTTCGGGATGATAGTGGCGATGGCGAAGATGGAGGTCCCTCGCTACGCTTCGGGATGACGCGGGGCTTTGATCGCAGCGCTAATAGTTTGATAAGGTCCCTCGCTGCGCTTCGGGATGACGATCCATTTGGTGTGGAGGAGGAGATTTCTCCTCGCGGAACAGACCAGTTAAATAATCTATGGGGTGGCCGCTCGTCGAAATATGGTCACATTGCATGGTGATAGTAGAATGATAAAGGGGGGGGCTATTTCGACGAGCGAGGATAAATTTCATCATTTACTACCAATGTCCCGCGAGGAGAAATCTCCCTTTACCAAAAAACCGACAACGTCATCCCGAAGCGCAGCGAGGGACCTCTAATCCTTTTATCTTCTCAATCGTCCCGAGCGCAGTGAGCGACCTCAACCCCTATTATAAAATACCCCTTGCCATTTCCACACCTTCCCCATTATTCTTACTTTTACCCCCGTGTCCACTAACAACCCGGATTTTATTAAGATTGCAATAATCGGTTCAAGAGGATACCCCCACGTGTATGGAGGTTATGAAACTTTTGTAAAAGAGCTTAGTGAGCGATTGATTACCAAGGGCATAGCGGTTCACGTTTATAATCAAAAACACTTGTTTACTGACAGACCGCCAATTGTCAACGGAATTCATTTACATTACATCCCAACCCTACCTCACAAGTCACTAAATCAGATAATTTACTGCTTTCTTTCACTTTTCCATGCAGCTTTCAGCTCCGCGGAGGTAATACTTGTCGTCAACCTTGCCGCCGGCCCCATGGGTTGGATCCCAAAAATCACAGGCAAAAAAACAATTATTAACACAGATGGATTGGAGTGGCTGCGTCCTAAATGGAAAGGTCTGGGGGCTAAATATTTCTATTTTGGAGCCTGGTCGGCAACTAAATTATATGACCAGCTTATTTGCGATGCAGAAGCCATGCAAAAAGTTTACCTGGAAAAATTCAACGCTCAATCCCGGGTTATAGCCTATGGAGCTCCTCCGTTTAAAGAATCATCTGAAGAGCATATTCGAGGGCTGGGATTAAAGCCCGGCGAGTATTATTTAATTGTAGGGCGCCTGGTTGCAGATAACAACGCGGATTTATTAGTAAAAGGCTTCCTTGAATCTAAATCCAGTAAAAAACTGGTGATAGTGGGGGACGTTCCTTACCGCGACACTTATGCTCAGGAAATAAAAAAATTCGCGAGCGAAAAAGTTATATTTTTGGGCTATGTTAAGCATCCGGATGTATTAATGTCTCTTTACCAGCATTGCTATGTATATTTGCATGGCCACCAGTTTGGCGGTACTAACCCAGCCATGCTAAAGGCTATGTCAAACCAATGTGCTATACTTGCATTGGATACTCCGTTTAACCGGGAAATGCTGAATGATGGAGAATTTGGAATATTTTTTGAGTTAGACAGCGCCGCAGTTGCACACGAAATGAACCAGATCGAAGGTGCGGAAGAAAAAGTTCAACTATTGAAGAGAAAAGTGAAATACGGGCTAACTGAAAAATATAATTGGGAGGTCATTACCGATAAATATATATCAGAATTTACTAAGTTAATCCGGAAATAATCGATGACTCAACGACATCTCAAATACAGAATCGTACGTTGTCTCATCGATGCGCCTATTATTTTCGTCGCACTTTTAATTGCCTATAATTATTTTCCTCAACCAGAATTTATTTATCCGGGCAGGCCCTTTATTTCTATACTTTTTATCTTCTCCGTTGTATCCTGGTATATTTCTGCACAATTCACGAACCTGTATTCCGATCTGAGGTCTAAGAAATTCTCCGAGGAAATAATTTATGTACTTTTTACCATTTTCCTGTTCTTCATTTTGCTTAGCTTTTTCTTATT
>NZ_JBKJUM010000076.1:0-10105 GCF_046590655.1 Daejeonella sp. | reverse complement strand
ATGGCTGGCAAAATACCAGGAACAGACGGAAAAATATCAGAGATTGTCGGATAAGTATAATAAGTTGCTGGAGGAGAAATTGGGATTGAGGGGTGAAGAGGAGTAAATGGCATTTAGTATCAGTGCTATCGTTCCCTGATGTGTATAGTTAAGCTAAGGGGGGCCCGGCATTTGTTATAGAAGTTAAGAGAATACGGCTACCGTCCAAGATGCAAAAGCAACAAACAACAGTTACTAGATCGGATTTTTAACAGAACACATTGCTCAAAGTCTCCTTTTACACTGCCAATGCGCTTAATCTGCTGATGTTATGAAAAGTGTAATGGAGATTCGTGAGAAAGCTAGTCCTGGCACTGATACTGGGTTAACCCTGGCAATTACAGGTAGTGCGTTTAAACCCGCCCTGGATGGGGATTTGCGCGCTAAGCAAGCCGGAGTATGGGTAGACATCCCTGATACTCACGTTTTAGGACAGGATTATACTTGCGAAAGCTCAGGCACCTGCACCGCATTGTTCGATCCGGAAGAGGTTGAATACACTGACGAGAATGCAATTGCAAACTCGATTCAACCTGGCTCCTATCAGAATTAACCAATCGTAGCAGAAGGACTGACTGCAGAAATGCGGTTGGTCCTTTTTTATTGTTTCAGCCAATCAAGTTGAACTGGTTGTATTACATTCAAAACGTTTGTGAGCAACAACAACTTACATTTAACCCCAAAATAAGATTAACAACCGTCGTCGGTATTTTCGTTTTTTCAGTCTATTTTTAACAAGAAAGATTCCCAAAGCGATAGCTAATCCAGCTAAAACACACTGTTTGACCTTAGAGTAAATAGGTTCATGTGTCAGGCTCGCTGGGCGCTTCGGATAGCTTAAGATGTATCTATTTGATTCTTCCCGGATAACCATTTGTTCCAATGCAGCATAATCAATCATTCTGTCTTCTTCCGCTAAGTTGATGACGAGCACAGGCGAGTGGCTTTCTCTATATTTTAGGAACTTTGCATTGCTAATTGGATTTGTAACAACAATTT
Organism: Daejeonella sp.; assembly: GCF_046590655.1. Lineage (GTDB taxonomy): Bacteria > Bacteroidota > Bacteroidia > Sphingobacteriales > Sphingobacteriaceae > Daejeonella. The sequence continues at coordinate 9,067 of NZ_JBKJUM010000076.1, read as the reverse complement.
CAATATAAAGTGGGAATCCGTCGAAAATGACAGTCGCATCGGGCACGAGGTCATTGCACCAAACTTCCGTAACAGGATCAGTATAAGCACGCATCCCTATACCAGCAATATATAGCTCCGTGTTATCTAAAATAATTTTCTTGGCCAGCAAGTGCAGTTCAGTTTCAGGACTCGGATTGCAATTATTCTTATTGCTGTGCCTGAAATGTTTTCTTCTCCGTGTGTTGAGCACTGCCTCAAGCGCTCCTTTACAGTCATGGCAAATGCAGTTGCATTTAAGGCCGGTTAAAACGACTTCGGTGATCGGCGTGATCATACTGGTCTCTTTATGTATGCCGACAATGGTTCGCCCTACCATTTAAGTATTTATTCGACAAAAGGGATATTCATTATCCCCTTTTGCAGATGGAAACTTAATTATATCGAAATAAAAATAATGAAACAAATAAAACATCATACTGAAGTCCGTATTCCCTTGAGATAATATTAAAAGTGAGACACAATAAATTCACGTACAAGATGAAATAAAGTTTTATTACTACCCGACTTATAATTAATTTTAATTAGTGGGTTTGGACAATTCTGAAGCGCTTGTGAAAATATAGAAATAACCAGTACCTTTGTATATAGCAATGGCTAGATTAGTAAAATCATCCAGGACAATATTCGACTGTTCTTTAAAAGAACTTGGGCTAAAACTGCGTCCAAAAGTTCGTAAAGTTAAAGCCCAACATCTCAAAGCAGGACAGTATAATGTGTACTTCGCTCGCGAAAGCGGAAAAGCCATGAATATATTCGTTCATGAGTATGCTACACATCGCGAACTCGTTCAAACTGACTCCATTTCTGGCAAGACGCGCACTCTACGCTATAAGTATTAATGACCAGACCCAGATTATATGTTTTTGCCGGGCCAAATGGTGCCGGCAAGAGTACTATGTCTGCAGATATGCTCCCCTCAGGTACCCCTATTTTTGACGGCGATAAAGAATTCGCCAAATTAAAACTCAGATTTAATCAAACTGACAGTGGAAATCTTATTGATGCGTTAAACGATCACGTCTTTCCGGAGTGGAAACGTGATGTGCAACAAAAAGTTATAGATTGTGCCTTCGAAACTAATTTTAGGACCGCTGATGTTATGAAAAGTGTAATGGAGTTCCGTAAGAAAGGGTATGAAGTTAATCTGATATATTTTGGTTTAGAAAGCTTGGAAGCCTCTATTGAACGAGTAAATGTTCGGGTCGCCCTTGGCGGACATAAGGTTTCGTTGGAAAACCTTACTGCGAATTACGTTCAAGGATTCGAGAATTTAAAAACCTACGTGCTGGAGTTTGACAATGTCCTGTTAGTAAGCAGCCTCGAAATAGATATTAAAAATAATAATAACGAAATATACCCTTATTTAAAGATAGAGATGGGAAAGATTACGGACCAAGCTGATTTAATACCAGAATGGGTCGAATCAATTTTAGAAATAATAGCTTTGAGATAAAATATTAATCAGGAGGTCGAGCGGAAAACCGCTGATTAACTACCTACCGACCAGACAGGCGAATGCAAGATAAAAATTTCGCCAGTATCACGATCGAATGTAAAGTTTGTTGCAATTACGATTCCAGTCAAATTTCAGGAAAATGCCACCAGCAAAGTTAAAATCTAGTAGGAGGATCAGATCGATGAAAATTCTAGAAGATTCCAAGACTTGTATTTACGCCTATTCCAAACCATGCTTTTTTCTGGTAGCTCCATTCGTTAGAATTTTCGCCAAAATTATTATCAAATCCAATAGATAACACTAAACCAAAATTGTTTCTGGCAAAAATAGCATTCATTCCATAGGTAAATGCTGCATTTGTCCTGTCAGTTGTCCAGGTTGTCGGACTTTTTACTGTACTTTTCTTTAAATCAACAGAGGACAATCCAATGAATGGTCCTACCGTAGTAGAAAAGTTGTTTATAGCTCGGGGACTAATTGTTGACCAACCAAATGTTCTACCATAATTGAGGTTTACACCTAAGCTGGACGAAATAGTAGAAAAGGTATTTCCCGTTTTGGGTCTGTACCTAAAAGGGGTAGCACTAACGCCCCAAGTCCAAGCGCGGAAAGGCACAACAATGTACTTAGTTGAATCACCTATAGTTTTTCTTGGACTTAAATCTATTTCAAACTTACCAAGTTCTGTACCGTTTGAAATACATTTGGAAAAATCAGAATTATTATCGTCCGTTATCGACCAAAAATCAACAACAGGCACTCCGGCTTTGTCTAGTGTGATAACTCCCTTAAGGTATTCGCTGCACAGCGAAATATCTTCTTTAGCACCGCTTTTATTCGTGTAAACAAGCTTTAAATAACCGCTTTCAATATCAGCTCGTTTAATTTTATGATAAAATTTTGAGCGGTTCTGAGCAAACGTTGTTGCAGAGAGAAAAAATGATAAAATTAGTAAGAAAATTATTTTCGTTTTGATGCTGATAACAGCGGTGCAAAATTTGTAATTTAATAGGCTGGCTAGAGAATCAATCCACTGAACCGCCACCCAAAATGGTTTGGGAATATCTGACATTAGTATGGAAATATATTTTGCCATGGTTGATAAAAATTTAGTTAAAGTTAATACTTGTCAATTTTCTTATATTAAAGCTTTAGTAAAATTAATTAACCGATAAACTTTTACAATACCCCCGACTGGGTAATTTAACAATGAAGATTAAATTAATAAAAACTAGGCTGGCTACATTAACCTCAAGCAAAGAAAAGCTTCACCAAGAACCCGCTGATAGATAAAGGTGAATTGTTCAACCCGTTCTGGGTTGGTATGACGATTCCGCATGTATATTCACCGGCTTCGCCCGCAGTTATCCATTTAAAATGTCTCCGGCGACTGGAACTTCAGAGAGAGCTCTACGGGTAACTTGATGCTTTTGGTGGTTTAGCTGTTAACGAATTATACTTTATTAAAGCAGAATGTTTAGCCAGAAAAGAAAATACTTCAACTGCCTTACAATCCTTAAATATCCTTCTTGAGCAAAGATGAAAAAAAGGGACGCACCAGCCTATTACTGTCCAAAATGCAGATGCGGCTTTAGCGCTAATCCTGGCAAAACGGAAAAGGAACTTTTATTCAGGGGAACCCGATGGACAGATCTCAGACTGCTGAATCCTAATAGTCAATTTGCCGTCACATTAAACAGAACAATAAATAATCAGCAGGCGATGCTGCAAGCGAATGATAAGCGGTTTGTCCTGCCTATTCCTGATGTGGAGGTGCAATTGAGTGGGATTGAGCAGAATGAGAGATAAGTTTTCCATAACCCCGGACTTTAGTTCGGGGTAATTAATCTCTTAAAATAAATCAAGGTGTTTTTATTCATTGCTATCTGGTGTGTACGTCAGATAAAATAGTTGGTTTGGCCATCAATCAAAAAGCTTACTGCCATTTCCCGCTTCTAATTCCACCCTCTTGGTTTATGTTTTCTGCAGGACGGGATAACGCGTCTTAATGGACACTTTCACAAACTCGAGGTCAGGAAAGGACATAGCACCTCACCCGGGTCTCGCCGGAAGCGATGGAATACCGTTCGCTCAACCATTTTACCGCACACTCAGCCAGCATGAGCATTCAGGAAACGGTCTTAGTAATAGCACATACTATTTGTACCTTTAAATTCTAACGCTTTCTTATGCTAAAAGCCCTGCTGATTGATGACGAGCTGAATAACCTGACAAGCCTGGAATTTCTGCTGCATAATGATTGTAAGGGAATAGAGGTTGCCGGTAAAGCCCTAAGTGCAGTGGAGGCACGGGAATGGTTGCAATTTCATTATGCAGATGTGATTTTTCTTGATATTAACATGCCAGGTGAAGATGGCTTCCAATTTCTCAGCAGCCTTAGATCTCCAAACATTAAAATTATTTTTGTAACTGCCTACAATGAATATGCCTTGCGGGCCATTAAGGCAAGCGCTGTTGACTATATTTTAAAACCTGTTAATATTGACGAACTCCGGAATGCAGTAGAAAAAGTAACGCGCTCAATAAACAACCCGGCGGCTGCAGAACAGAATCAAGCCTTACTCGAGCATCTTTTGGAAACAGTTAAACAGAAGTCAGCCCAAAAAAAAATCGCATTGCCTCAATTAGGAAGTATTATGTTTATTGAAGTGGATGATATGGTATCTCTGCAGGCCGACAGTAACTATACCATTATCCATATGAAAGATATGCAGAAACTGGTGATCAGTAAGACGCTGAAAGATTTTGAAGATCTGCTTGATGAGACTCAGTTTGCAAGGATACATAAATCTTATATCGTAAATCTTAAATATATAAAGGAATACAGCACTACAGATGGCGGCATTGTAAAGATGAGCGACGGCAATCAATGGAGCATCAGCCGCAGGCAGCTAGACTTCTTTCTGGAAAAAATGAAAATGGCCAGCCTCATGTTTGGCAAACATAAATAGTATCTTCCCTATCCTGTCGGATTTATTATCTTTTATTGCCTATGCGTTTTGCAGTTTTTCTTTTGCTTATTTTCTCTATAAGTCTTACCTGCGAGGCACAGCAATTAAAATATACTGCTTTTACGGTAAGTGATGGCCTGCCGAGTAATAATGTATACCGGTGTGTTGAGGACAAATTCGGTTTTTTATGGGTAGGCACAGACAATGGAATTGCGAGGTTCGACGGAAAACGCTTTCAGTTGTTCACAACCAGTCATGGTGTGCCTGATAATGATGTGCTGGAGGTTATAAAGGAAAATAAAGGCCGCATCTGGATAAACACTTTCAAGCAGAAGCCCGCTTATTTTGATGATTTGCAAAACAGGTTCATTAATGCAGGGGAAGACAGCAGCCTGGCAAAGGTAAAGGAAGGTACAGGGATTATGTATTCTTATCCGCTGAAGGACGGCGGTGTCTTATATGTGAATGAACAGGGATCGTTTATCTTCAGGAACAAAAAACTAATTGAATACCCTGCTTTAAAAAAGGGCAGTTTTCTTTTTAAGGAAAACAAGGATGGAACCCAGTTAAGATGGAGGGGAAACATCATTGACTCCGCGTTAAACATATTTCAAACAAAGTTCTACCAAACAAAGGCGGCAACGATCATTGATAGCCTGGTGATTACAAGAACGAGCCAAAAGGACCTTTCCGTTAGAAATATAAAACCAGCCATTGACGACGGAAAATTATATACGTTCTATCCTACACAAGGCAAGTGCATGGTTTATAGTAATTTCAGTGTCAATCCTATTCGTTTTAAACAGGATTCGCTTAAGGTTTCCGAACCATTTTTTGTCTTCGGATTTACGCAAACCTATGTGTATTTACTGGGCAGCTCCGGTAAAATTTATGTCTTTGATAAAAAAACGCTGCAGCAGCAAATGGTTATCAGCGGCAACTATTTGCCCAACTCCATGTTCAACGATAGCAAGGGAAATATCTGGGTAAGCACCGTTGATAAAGGATTAATTCTCTACAAGAAAAGCCAATTTACCACGGTTGAAATGCCTTCTGATTTGAATGGAACTATTTTTTTAAGTATCGCCCGTAAACCGGATGGAAGCTTACTGGCGGGAAATTCATACGGTCAGGTCGTTGAAACAGACGGAAAAACGAGTAAAATTCACCGCATACCCTCGAAAAGCAAAGATTTCAGACAAAAAAAAATATTGATTTCGCAACAGAAGGTCTTTACTTTTTCTGAGGGAGGTATCTATGTGAATTATACCAGGAAGTTGACAAATCCATTAACCCTGGCAAATTATCCTGCAAAAACAGCTATCAGCTATAATGACAGCATCATGATTTTTGGGCTGACATCAGGTTTGAACCGGCTAAATGCACGTACAGAAAAAGTTAGCCCCCTGGGTAATTTGTATAAAAGGATCATGGCAGTAACCAAAACATCAGATGGGCTTATTTATTATGGTTCTACAGATGGTTTATATAAATATGACTATGTAAAGGATGTATCCTCATCTCTCTCTCAAAGCAATATCCTTCTTAGCCAGCGAATAACCGCTCTTTGCGCAACAGCCGATAACCTGATATGGGCTGCCACTTCCAGCAATGGAGTGGTGATTGTAAAGGACGATAAAGTATTGATCAATATAACAGAAATGGAGGGTATGATCAGTAACTCTATACTTAGCATAATCGCTGCGGGGCCTGGCAAAGTATGGCTGGGAACCAACCAGGGTATCAGTGTGATCACCTATAAGTTACGAGGCCGGAATTTGAGTTATTCCATTCAAAACCTTTCTGTTAACGACGGGCTAACCAATAATTCAATTAATGACATGCTGTATCAGAACGATACTGTCTATGCCGCAACAGGGAACGGCATTTCTGTAATACCTGCCAATATTTCCATCCCTAAATTCAATATTCCGGTAAAATTGATTCGCATATCTATTAATCAAAGGGATACCATCCTGTCTGAAGTATATAAACTCGGCTATCATCAGCAAAACATACAAATGCAGTTTGCCGGTATAGAATTAAATGGCCATTTCAAGAACCTGCAGTATACTTTGGACAAAAATGAGAATTGGGTAAATTTAGACGAAAATACGCTGGCCATTCAGTTAAGCACCGGCACCCATACCATCCTGGTCAGGGCGGTTGACGTAAACGGAAACATCAGCAATAAAATCCTGAGTATTCAATTTGATATTGCCACTCCCTTCTGGAAATCTATATGGTTTTGGTTCATAATAGCCATAGCAATACAGATTCTAATCATTTATTTGGTAAACCGGAGGCAGAAAAAGAGGAAGGAAGCGAAATTAGCTCTGGCAATTGCAGGCGTGCAGACGGCATCGCTGGAGCAACAGGCTTTTACTTCATTAATGAACCCTCATTTTATGTTTAATGCGCTTAATAGTATTCAGCATTATATTAATGTGCAGGACAGGCAAAATGCCAATCGTTATCTCAGTGATTTTGCTTCCCTGATCCGGAAAAACTTTGAAGCTGCCCAGAAATCATTCGTCCCGCTGGAACAGGAAATAGAGAACATAAAAATATATCTGCGTTTAGAACAAATGCGCTTCAATGAGAGATTTTCATATAACATAAGCATTGATGAACATGTTGATACGGAAGATTGGATGATTCCCACAATGATCCTTCAGCCTCTTTTAGAGAATGCCTTGCTTCATGGTTTGATGCCTTCTGCCCTGAAAGGAGTATTACTAATTGAATTGAAACTGGAGGACGGGAATTTGATAATCAGGATCACTGATAATGGGATAGGGATTGAAAACAGTATGGCGCTGAAAGAAATTGGCGGGCACAGAAGCCGGGGCATGGAACTGATTAAAAAAAGAATTACAGCCCTTAGCCGCTTCGGAACCCGCGCAATAGCCATCAGCATGTCGCCGGCATTTGAAAGTGAAAAGAATCCTGGCAATAAAATAATTCTCTTTATTCCCATAGAGCTGCACACGGCATGGTTAAAGGCCCAGCATCAATAATTTTACCGCACACTTATGGAATGTAGAGGTGTATCCAGTAAACGGGCGGATTGAAAGATTTAACGGATATCCACCCCCCTGCCCCCGCCAGCGGGGGAAAACTGGGCGGATAGGCTTATCGGATGAGCTTAGGTGTTATCCCTGTGTTTTTTGAAGAGGAAGTCGCTGTGCTTGTCCCCCGCTGGCGGGGGTTGGGGGTGGATTTTTGTTCAAATTCTATAATAAAATCTTCTATCTGATAATATACTCCATTGATCGCTGTTAATACATCATCGTCATCAAATCTCATGATCGTAAATCCCATCGCTGTTAATGCTTCTTCTCTAATTTTATCATTTTCAGCAACCTCTTCCCATTGGTGTGTCATTCCATCCACTTCAATGATTAACATAAGCTCTTTACACATGAAATCAGCAATATAATTTAGTATAGGTCTTTGTCGGCGGAATTGATAGCCGCACAACCTTCTGCCACCCAGTACATATTTCCAAAGGCAGGCTTCCGCCTTAGTCATATCAGCCCTGTTCTGATGGGCAAAACGCCGAAGCTTTTTATTATACCATAGATTATTATTGTTAGGATTTTCCATAAAGGCCGACTGAAGAACAAGTTTATCGGTCTACCGTCGATTGTAAAGGTGTAACTAGTAAGCGGTCGGATTGAAAGATTTAACGGTAATCCACCCCCCTGCCCCCGCCTGTGGGGGAAAGCATGACGCCTAAAGGCTGTGTATCGTCCTAAAAAAGTTATAGTGGTTGATGTAATCCTATAATACGTTTACAGAAAACGTAAACTTATGGATCGAGAAATTCAGGCATGTAGTGTTTCATTTAAACAATCTGTAATAGATCAGATTGTCTTGTCCGCCCAGTGTCCCCCGCTGGCGGGGGTTGGGGGTGGATTTTTTGTTGTGTGTCTTGTCCTAAAATAGGTTTACGATTGGTCTTGTCCGGCTTTTACTTTACAGAAGTCCACCCCCTGCCCCCGCCTGCGGGGGAAAGCTCGCTAAAGTATCGCTTTGTCTTTATTCCGGCTGAACTGCACACGGCCCCGGCTAAACGCACAAAATAAAAAAAAGTTTTACCGTACACTCATTCATAACTGTCACACACACACTGGTTAATACCTGTTAAGCGATCAGCGTTGCCCCAGTTATTAATTGAATTTAAATTAACATAGGATTAGAAATATTCACTCACAATTCCGCAATATACAACCATTAGTAAGGTGTAAATGAATGACCCCGCAGCAGAGCGGCGAGGTATTGTATTACCCAAATAAACAGTAATGAAAAAACTTTTCACACTTTTCTTCCTGGTAATTACGGTGCAGGTACTTGCACAAACCTATCCTATTACCCCTATCACCATTTCATTGCCGGCTAATCCTGACGCCAATACGGCTAATTGGGGAAGCGGTGCAGCCTTACTTACCATTACAGCTGCATCCAGATTAAATAATGGGAGATTAGATGGACGTGTACAGGAAAGTAAAATATTAGTAAGCATTAAGAAAGGTGGCGCTAAAATATGTGGTTCTTATACCAGTAGTTCAGCTCCGTCAGCCAATTTTAATAC
>NZ_JBKJUM010000056.1:0-48445 GCF_046590655.1 Daejeonella sp. | reverse complement strand
GCCAATGGATTACCTCAATCTAGAAATTTTGGTTTCTTCTTAAGAGCGACATTATAATATTAAAAACATGAAAAAACTTAAAAACATAATATTAGGTACAGCGGCAATAGTTTTGCTTACTGTTACCTCGTGCGAAAAGTATCTGGATATTAATACCAATCCAAATGCTCCAACTTCAGCTCCGATACCGCAAGTATTAACCAATGTCACCGTTAATGTTGGTTTCACCGGAGGAAGTGATATGCATAGATTTACTTCGTTAATTGTACAACAATTTGCTGGTCAGAATGCTCCGGGTACTCAATCAAGAGAATATGCCAGATATCAAATTCAACCAACAGATGTAAATACGCTATATAGCAACTTGTTTGCTAATCAATTACAGGATATCGAGTATATCCTAAAAAACAGCCAAGGAAGTCCGCATTATAGTGGTATTGCTAAAGTTCTGAAAGCACACATTTATTCTCAAGCAGTTGATATTTGGGGCGATTTGCCTTATTCGGAAGCTTTCAAAGCACCAGAAATTAATCAACCCAAAATAGATAAAGCGGAAGACATCTACAAAGCCATCATTACTTTAATTAATGAGGGAATTACAGAAGTAAAGGCTACCACATCATTATTATCTCCGAGTGGGAATGAAACTATCTTTAAAGGAGATCGTGTGAAATGGGAGAAATTCGCGAATACCTTGAAGTTAAGATTGTTCTTGAGGTATTCTGCAAAGGATGCTGCGTTTGCGAAAGCTCAATTGGATGCTTTAATTGCGAGCAATGTTCCCTTCATGACCTCACTTGCTGATAATTTTCAAATGGATTTTGTAGATGCAACTGCTTCTCAAAACCCGATACATCAGTTTGAGAACACGAGATCAGACCAATTTTTTCCAAACAAATTCTTAGTGGATTTGATGAATTCTACATCAGATCCTCGCCGACCTACCTATTTCACAGACTTCCCGTTTGGTTCAGGAACTTACAAGGGAGCTACGCCTTTGGATCCTCAATCGTTCGCTTTCTCCAGGATGCATACATTTTTAAGAGGTGAATTGAAAAGACCGCTTGTTCCTGATGCACAGGGTAGAGTCCCTTCAAATCCTGCTAACAATACTGCTTACACTGGTGCTGCACCAATAAGATTGTTAACATTTGCCGAGTATAATTTTATTAGAGCAGAACACGCTTTAAGATACGGCGCTGGAGCCGCTGCTGCTCTGCCTTTTTATCAGGCTGCAATTAGAGCATCACTGACAATGGCAGGTGTATCTGCGGCTAACCAGGATGCTTATATTTTGGCTAACGGCCTGTTAAACGGCCTGAATTTAGAGGCGAACGTAGCCAAGATTATTACAGAAAAGTACATCGCAAACTACGGTGTAGCTTTGGAGCCCTGGAACGATTGGAGACGTACTGGTTACCCGGTTCTGGTACCTGTTAGTTCATCGATTGCTGCCGAAACAGCAATTCCAAGATCTTTGTTTTATCCGGAAAGCGAAGTGGCTTCTAATCCTAATTTTAAACAGAAACCTAATCAGTTAACAAGGATTTTCTGGGACACCAGACCTTAATTTTAAGTTGCCCGTCCGGGTAATGAAAAACACTTAATATTTTATAGTCATCAAAAAAGCGGATTTATTCCGCTTTTTTTGATTAAAAATTGCTTTGGTGTATTAAACTATTTTTTATCAACACTATATCTTCCGGGTCCTATAAAAACTAAACCCAAAAAAACAATACCAAGTTCTATAGCATGGGATGCAATCATTAAGCCATCGCCGTTACTCAGGTGCATGGTTGAAGCAACGGCCATCGTAATCATTAAGAACAAACAGGCTGGTCTGAAAGCCAAGCCTATAAGTATTAAGAATCCACCAAAAGTTTCCGTTACTGCAGCCAGTAATCCCCAGATAGTTGGAGTAAAAGTAATCCCAAGATACTTCATGGAGCTGCCTACGGCTTCCCATTGTTCAGGGCCTCCAAGAAGTTTTGGATAACCATGATATATCATCATCACGCCGAGTCCTGCTCGAATTATCAATAAACCAGTATTCCTGTATTTACCAAGGGAGGCTAGTAGCGCCATATAATAATGATTATCTATGTTAAAAATTGTGGTTGGAATATTTCAAGGACACAAGCGAATTTTCAACTCTTAAAATTGCTTCGCGGCCAAATATTAATGCCCTGTTGTCTTCAATATGCCCGGCAGGGAAATCAAAACAGACTGGATAATCATACTCTTTTACGTGTCCCAAAATAATTTGTTCAGCGGTTTGACCAAACGGAATATCATTGTCTTTCATATCGGTAAATCCGCCAATTACGAGACCTTTTAATCCAGCCAGAATACCCGCTCGTTTGAAACTTATGATCATCCTGTCGATTGAATAAAGATATTCTCCCACTTCTTCGAGAAATAGAATCTTACCTTTGTAATCCTGTTCAGAAACGGATCCCGACATCATTTGCAGCAGGGTCAGATTTCCTCCGGTAATAATTCCGGATCCTTCTCCAATTCGATTTTCTATAGAGCTTTCATAAGTATAATCGAAGGGCTCATTAAACAATGCTTTTCTCAATGTTTCCAATGAAATTTTGGTGCCGTCCGGAATGGTTAGGGGCATTTGCCCGTGTATGGTTTGAATCTGATATACGGCATGGATATGACTGTGAAGAATAGTAATATCACTAAACCCGATAATCCATTTTGGATTAACCCCAAATCCAGCGAAATCAATACTGTCAATGATTCTGATGGTTCCGTACCCGCCCCGTGCCGCGAAAATAGCCTTTACAGAATTATCGTCCAGAAATCGCTGAAAATCCGCTGCACGAAGTTCATCAGTCCCTGCAAATTGATTCCATGATGCATCAACTGTCTCGCCGAGAACAACTTTTAAGCCCCACGACTCTAATAAGGCTACAGCTTCATCAATTGGTACAGGAAGACTTTTTGCCGGACACGTAATCGCAACAGTATCGCCTGGCATTAAATATGGGGGAGTTATCAATAGTAGTGGTTTATATTTTCCGTGTGATTAGCAAATTAACGAATACCATTTTAAATTTCGTGAAAACAATGTTGTGCACTCGTAATAAATTTGTCAGGCAATTGGTAAAAACCCATGTTATGAAAAATACACTAAGACCATTTTTCGAATCGTTAATAAATAAGTGATTAAGCATTTTTAGTACAAAGGAAAATAGGTTAACAAAATTCAACCACAGATAACAATTTTGCCTCAGACAATTGCAATTGAGATCTTAAATAAACGGAGGAGAATCAGGCTTGATCTGCGAGTGTTTGTTGATGTTTAATGTTAGACCAGTTCATAGTTTAAAACTCGGCTGGGGCTCTAATATTGGCTGAGAGGGCACAGCTGGCGTCAGTATGCTAAATTGAATTACAAATCCGAGTGGAATTTTGTCCGTTATGGATCAAGCAGGGGCCTCTTAGGGTTCTGGAAGGGTTCTTCTTTGGGTCTTTCTGGACTGAAGTTGCCAAAAATGGATATTTACCCAAAGAAGACCCAAAGAAGAACCAAACAAAAGGCAGTTTTTATACTCTTTTATTGTTTCGGTACAAAAACCCAGTTTAAACGATAAAAAAATTTTAGATTTTAATGGATTGTTTTTGGTAATGATTGATATTCCTTAAGAATTTGGTTTGAGAAACTTATGCAAAAGAACTTAATAAATTAAAGTTTTTATACACTAAGCGATTTAAGGTGTGATCCAGTTTTACCTTTAATGAAAGCTCGCGATTATCCTTTAGCAATTTAGCACATTAGCGTTTATCTTTGCAGACTATTAAAACGAGCAAAGAGAACGCTAAAAATCAGATTTTGGGAAAGAATTACAAGAGATACACGGTTACAGCAGCACTTCCTTATACTAACGGTCCTGTGCACATAGGCCACCTGGCTGGCGTTTATGTCCCGGCTGACATTTACGTGCGATACCTGCGGTCTTCTGGAAGTGATGTCGTGTTTATTTGCGGTTCAGATGAACATGGTGTTCCAATTACATTGAAAGCCAGGAAAGAGGGCATTACACCACAGCAGGTTGTCGATAAATATCATAAGATCATCGGAGATTCTTTCCAGGATTTTGGTATTTCTTTTAATATTTATCATAGAACTTCCTCTGATACTCATCATCAAACCGCTTCTGAAATTTTCAAAACGCTCTATGATAAAGGTGTTTTTACTGAAGAAGTAACAGAACAATATTTTGACGAAAATGCCGGGCAATTCCTGGCCGACAGATATATCGTCGGAACTTGTCCGAATTGCGGTAATGAAAATGCCTATGGTGATCAATGTGAGAAATGCGGGACGTCCTTAAGCCCCACTGAACTTATAAATCCCCATTCTACATTATCAGGCGCTAAGCCTGTTCTTAAGGAAACTAGAAACTGGTTTTTGCCTCTTGATAAAATGCAGCAGCAGATTGAAACCTACGTTGATTCTCATAAAGAATGGAGGCCTAATGTTTACGGCCAGTGCAAATCCTGGTTAAATGGAGGCTTACACCCCAGGGCAATGACCCGGGATCTGGATTGGGGAGTCGATGTTCCGGTCAAAGGCGCTGACGGTAAGGTGCTCTATGTTTGGTTCGAAGCACCTATTGGTTATATTTCGGCAACAAAAGATCTTTGCAATCCTGGATTAGATCTGCAGAAAAAAAGCGAGTATTACATTAAGGATTCTTTAAAACCCACTGATAGCTGGCAGAAATATTGGCAGGATGAGGAAACAAAACTTGTTCATTTCATTGGTAAGGATAACATCGTCTTCCATTGCATAATTTTCCCCGCAATTCTAATGGCGCATGGCAAGTATCGTCTTGCAGACAATGTTCCTGCAAATGAATTTCTTAATCTGGAGGGAGATAAAATTTCGACTTCACGCAATTGGGCCGTGTGGCTGAATGAGTATCTTTTAGACCTTCCCGGTAAGCAGGATGTACTACGTTATGTTTTAACAGCAACTGCTCCGGAAACAAAAGATAATGATTTTACGTGGAAGGATTTTCAGGCCAGAAACAATAATGAACTGGTTGCAATATTCGGTAATTTTATTAACCGTGTGCTCGTGCTTTCCCATAAGTATTTTGAGGGTAAGGTTGTCTTTGGGTCAGAATTTTCAGCGGTCGATTTAAAGGTTAGAGAAGAGCTGAAGAAATATCCATCAAGCATTTCCGTATCTATTGAGCAATATCGGTTTAGAGAAGCTCTTACTGAGTTTATGAACCTGGCACGCCTGGGCAATAAATATCTTGCCGACGAGGAACCCTGGAAAGTGATTAAAACGGATGAAGAACGTGTAAAAACAATTTTGAATGTGGGATTGCAAATCGCAGCCAATCTTGCAATTCTGGCCGAGCCATTTTTGCCGTTCACTTCTGCGAAGCTTTTTGGAATGTTAAATTTAAAAACGCAGGGTTGGAACAGGGCAGGAAGAATGGATCTGCTTGAAAGGGGACATCAACTGAATGAATCGTCGCTGTTATTTGAGAAAATAGAGGATGAGGTAATTGACTATCAAATAAAAAAGTTAATGGATACCAAGACCGCTAATGCCCAGGAAGAAGCGACTCCAGAATTAGCAAAGAAAAACATCACTTTCGACCAGTTTACCACTATGGATATAAGGGTTGGGAAAATATTGGCTGCTGAAAAAGTAGCAAAAACTAAAAAATTGTTGAAACTTCAGGTAGATACAGGCATCGACCAGCGAACGATCGTTTCCGGAATCGCAGAGTATTTCGAGCCGGATCAAATTGTTGGGAAAAATATTTCGGTACTTGTAAATCTTGAACCGCGCGAAATCAAAGGAATTTTATCACAGGGCATGATTCTGATGGCGGAAAATTCAGAAGGAAAGCTTAGTTTTGTCGCGCCCACTGAGGATTTTCCAAGTGGGAGTGTTGTAAGGTAAAGCGGTCCTGTAGTTCAACGGATACCTGCCTACCGGTAGGCAGGGAATAGAATTTTCCTAAACTTTATAAGTTTAGGTTGTAATGATAAATATTGGTCCCGTAGTTCAACGGATAGAATAGAAGTTTCCTAAACTTTAGATGTGGGTTCGATTCCCGCCGGGACCACAATGTGAAATACCGGTTACTAATTAAATTTCGAGTGTCTTTGAAGAGGTAATATATTTGAAAAAAGACTTGAAGTAAATTGGAATGTTCACTGTATATGCTCTTCAAAGCTCCGTCGATGGCCGAATATATGTAGGCTTTTCCTCTGATGTTAATAAACGCTTAATTCAACATAATTCAGGTAAAACAAAGTCTACTAAAGGTTTTCGGCCATGGGCAGTGATTTATACTCTTGAGGTTGAAAGGCGAGACGATGCAAGAAAGAAAGAAATTTATTTCAAATCGGGATACGGGAAAGAATTCCTGAAAGCTTTAGTCTTATCTTTCAAAGAATCGAATACCTGCCTGCCGGCAGGCAGGGAACCCCGCCGGGACCACAAAAGCTACCTTTAAGGCGTGTTTTTTAGTTAAAAACTGATCAGTCCTCTGTCCTTCCCCTTCAGCAGGATCAGACTTTTCGGGTTTTTGTCGAGGTAAAAATTGATAACATTTTGCTGTGTATCGAAATTCTTATGCAAAAGGGAATTCCTTATATCTGCCGTATTAGGGAAAGGAACATTCAGGGCTTCCAGATAAAACCAAATTGCCTCCTCCTGTAATTCATACCCAAGATAATTCAACGCTAATTTTTCGCCATTAACATAAATATCATTGTTCTCCAGAATATATTTTTTGATTTTTTTCTCCAGATCGGTCTTATTTGCTGGGGTTAAAAAATTCACCTTGGACTTGTATTGTCCGGTTAAAGCATTTTCCAGATCATCCCTAAAAATTTTCTGAGAAATCTCCAGAGATTTTTCTTTAGGATTGTATCTGACTTCCGTCAAGCTAATATAAAAAGGGTGAACTATAAAATGTAAGAGAAGTAAAACGGCAAAAAGGTAATTATGGAACATGTTGCTTCCTTATTTTTGGCAATTTAAGGATTATCCTGCGAAGCTAAATACTTCATTTAATATATCTGTTTGTATATGGGGCAATTTGAATTGTATTTTCAACTGGGGATAAATCATATCCTGGATATAGGTGGATTGGATCACATCCTATTTGTGGTGGTTCTCTGCAGTTTGTACCCTCCCGGTGACTGGAAAAAGATCATTTTCCTTGTAACCGCATTTACAATTGGGCACTCCGTTACACTGGCACTAGCTACTCATAATCTGATTAACGTGAACGCCCCGCTGATTGAATTCTTAATTCCTTTAACTATTGCTATAACAGCGATTTCCAATTTACTAAATCCACAGATTAAAAATGGACTACAGCTTAACTACCTGTTTGCATTCTTCTTCGGTCTTATACATGGGCTTGGATTTTCTAATTATCTGAAAGCACTGCTGGGAAATGAAGTCTCCATATTAAATCCCTTATTTGCATTTAATATCGGCTTAGAAGCAGGGCAATTGATCATAGTCGCTTCTTTTTTAATATTTTCAAGCTTACCTCTTATCTGGTTTAAAGTAAAACAGAGAGACTGGACAATAGTAATTTCATCTAGTGTGCTAGGGATGTCTTTGATGATGATGATCGACACAAAATTCTGGTAATGATTTTGTTCTATGTTTAATGTATGTCTATCTTAGGAAGATTTTCAGTCAGACTGATGTGGGAATTCATTTAAAAGGATCTGAAGACCAGACGAAAGATCTCTACCAATTAAAATATTTCAATTCTTTATCATGATGAACAAATTTTTATCTCTTGCAGTTCTTTTACTGAGTGGATTTATCTCTCTTGCCCAAACCACTGATCAGAATCATGGAGAGCGTTTCGAACAGCTGGGTACCACGCTCCGTTCTCCGAATGTGTACAGAACAGCTTCTGGTGCCCCCGGACATATGTACTGGCAGCAAAAAGCCGATCATGATATAGTTGTGGAACTGAATGATGTAAATCAGTCGATAAAAGGCTGGCAGAAAATTACATATTACAATTACTCGCCTGATCCGCTTTCCTATTTATGGATTCAACTTGACCAGAATGAGCGGGCCAAAGATTCCAATACCCCTAAGGTGACCGAAAACAAAATTTCCCCAAATATGACTATAAGTCAGCTAGGTAACATTTTATGGCATGATCTTGATCTTGGATATAAGATTCTGTCGGTTAAGGATTTGGCTGGCAAGGATATTCCTGTAACTATCAATAAAACAATGATGAGGGTGAATCTTCCAGAACCACTTAAGCCGGGAGAAAAACTGGAGTTTACAATGGACTGGACCTTCAATATTCATGACAGGATGAGTTTTATCGGTGGTCGTCCAGGATTTGAGTTTTTCGAAAAAGATGGCAATTATTTGTATACCATGGCTGAATGGTTCCCAAGAATGGCTGTTTATTCCGATTTTGAGGGCTGGCAGCATAAACAATTTTTAGGTAAAGGAGAATTTGCCCTGACATTCGGTGACTACAAAGTAAAGATTACTGTTCCAGCCGATCATATGGTAGGCGCAACAGGAGTACTTCAGAATCCGGAAAGTGTTTTGAGTTCGCTTGAACTTGAAAGATGGGACAGGGCAAAGAAAACTTATGATAAACCGGTTATAATCCGCACACAGTCTGAGGCTGAGAAATTAGAGAAATCTAAAGCAAAAGATAAAAAATCATGGATTTTTCACGCTTTGAATGTGAGGGACTTTGCATGGACTTCATCCCGCAAATTTATATGGGATGCCATGGCTGTGAAGCAGAAAGAAAAGGATGTTATGGCTATGTCCTATTATGGTAAAGAAGGTAATCCTCTTTGGGAGCAATATTCTACAAAAGTAGTTGCACATACTATCAAATCGTATGGATCAAAAACCTTCGATTACCCGTATCCTGTTGCCATCTCTGTTGAGGCATCTAATGGGATGGAATATCCGATGATATGCTTCAATTACGGTCGTCCTGATACAGATGGTACTTACAGTGATGCGATTAAATATGGAATGATCTCTGTAATTATTCACGAAGTCGGGCATAATTATTTCCCGATGATCGTCAATTCTGATGAGCGTCAGTGGACCTGGATGGATGAAGGTCTGAATACCTTTATGCAGTTTATGGCTGAACAGGAATGGGACAGAAATTATCCCTCAAGAAGGGGGCCGCCTCACAAAATTGTGCCTTACATGAGGAGTGAGAAAAATTTACTGGAACCAATCATGACTAATTCTGAAAACATCATTCAGTTTGGTCCAAACGCTTATGCGAAGCCTGCTACAGCTCTAAACATTCTCCGGGAGACAATAATGGGAAGGGAACTTTTTGATCACGCATTTAAACAATATTCTTTGCGCTGGAAATTTAAACACCCTACACCTGAGGATTTCTTTAGAACGATGGAAGACGCTTCAGCAGTCGATCTTGATTGGTTCTGGCGAGCCTGGTTCTTTAGAACAGAGCCTGTTGATATTTCTTTAGAATCCGTAAGCTTGTTTAAACTTAATAACCTCACACCGGCTCAAAAGAAGGCAGATATCAAAAAAGCCTCTGATAGAGAGGAAACGAATGTTAGCAAGACTTATAATCTGAAAGATAATCCAAAAACAGTTGTTGAATCAGATCCTTCAACCCGTGATTTTTACAATTCATATAATCCATTCAGCGTAACTCCTGATGATGAGAAAGAGTATGCCGATTTTATGGCACGCTTAAGCCCGAAAGAGAAGGAAATGCTTAACAGCGGATTGAATTTCTATGAGTTAAAATTCAAAAATGTGGGCGGCCTGGTTATGCCATTGATTGTTCAGTTCAATTTTGCAGATGGTACTTCTGAAGTAGAAAGAATACCTGCTGAGATCTGGAAGTTAAATGAATCAGAAGTATCTAAAGTATTTGCAAAGAAAAAAGAGGTCACTAACATCATTCTGGATCCTTATCTGGAAACCGCAGATATAGATGAGAGTAATAACATCTGGCCAAGGCAGTTAATTCCGGGCAGGTTTGAGCTGTTTAAAGGAGGAACGGGAGCCAGGGGCGTTTCCAGCGGAACCAATTCAATGAAAAAAGCAGTTAATAAGAAGTAAACTCTGTTTTTAAATTTTCATAAAATGGCCGGTAGCCAGGGTCTGCTTACCCAACATGAAGGGATAAGCTGCTGGTAAAAAAGCTCCTCCCAATACGGGCACGTTTAAACCGACTTGTACTAAAAAAGCTCCCCGTTAATTGGAGAGCTTTAATGTCTTGTTAAAAATTGTTGTTTCCAGGAACACCTCCGCCCTCTCTTCGGATCATCCCTCCTCCTTCAGTTCTACTGTCGTGGCTGCCCGGTGCGCGCATATCGGGACCACTTTGTTGAGGTTGAACGCCACTAAATTTTTGAAGCCTCATAGTAAAAGTCATCATAAAATACCTGGATAGTCGGTTACTTTGACTGTCTGTTATAGTGTTCGCGCTAACCTGTCTCGAGACGCTAGTATTTTCGTCCAGTAGATCAAATGCCTGGAAGCGAAGTGTTGCACTCTTATCCTTCAGGAACTGTTTCTCCAAATAGGTATTAATTATGAAAGGGTTCACAGCAAGTGAGCTGCTATACCCATTATTGAAAGTTTTGCTCAGATCTGCCCCTAATAAGAGTGTTTTGAGAAAATATACCCGGCTATTGAAATTCATTGCATATGACGACACTTTTGTGTTGTTATTGGTTATAGCGTCATTTGTATTGGTATTGAAGCTATATCTTACACCCGGATTGAATTCTAAATTCTGATTTGGATTTATTTGCATGTTTAATCCTTGTGAAAAGATCCAGTTTTTCCCTCTGTTTTTAACATCATCAGTGAACGAGATGTTATTGATATAGTTCGCAGAACCATTAATAGAAAATACATATTTTTTCTCCTGGAACGGTTTTGAGTAATTGTAAAACGTATTCGCTGTATAATAGCCATCTGTATTCAGATAGCGGGTTTCCTGAACAAGCCCTACACCGGAAACGTCAGACCGGACAACATTTGAAACAATTTTGTTTTCTGTATAATTTCCTGAAAGGTTGAAGAATAACACATCCCCAGATGCAAAATTGAAATTGTTATATCTGAAATTCAGAATATGGGTGAATTCTGCATTCAAATCAGGGTTACCATATACCGGAAATTGAGGATTAGTAATATCTGGTATTGGTTGTAATTGAATATAAGTTGGTTCGTTAGCCCTTCCAAAGTAGTTCGCATTGAATGCCCTCGTCCTGGAGAAATTATAAGAATAACGCGCGGAAGGTATCAGGTTAAATCCTGTGTTCCGGTAGGGGGTTCTGACACCCAATACAACTGAATTTCCTTCAAGCACATTGGGTTGTGCACTTAATCCAAAAGAATAATTAAATCTCTGCTGATTTACCCGGAAGTTAACACCAAATCGATTGGTACTGAAAGCGTAGTTATAATCATTACTTAGGCTCATATTGGGGCTTGATACCCCGGCTGAGCTCACATCAAATGTCTCCCTCTCATTTCTATAGTTTGTGGTGCTGTGATTGTAGTTAAATTCTAGCCCTGAAAATTTACTCAGTGGCTCTATGTACGATAAGTTGGCGCTTAAATTGGAGCTTCTGTTTTCATCAAACAAATCCTGATTACGGTAAACATTTGTATTTCCTCTCGCAACATAGTTGATATATTGTGTTAGCTGATCGTCCTGCTGATTTGTTTTCGCATTATTAGCATTAACGAACAATGAAATATTACGTCCACGTTTTTGAAAACGGTGGTTTAATAATAAGTTAGCACCAAAATTTGGGCTCGTCGAATTCGTCTTGTAAATGGTAGTACCATCAGAAGTTAGTACACCATTAAGATTCTGTAAATAGCTGGAATTTCCTAAATCATCAGTTGCGCTATAGCTGAACGATGGGGAGAATTTAATAAAATTTACTGTGTCCGGCTTATATTCAACGTTCCAGTTAAGTCTGTGGTTTTCATTAATCACATTCTTTGATGAAAGCTGATCCATTATAATCAAACCTGACTGAAAGTTGTTTTGTTGAAGCTGATCGCTTAACACATCGTTATTCCGGTTTGAATAGCTATAATTTCCATAAGAGCTTATTTTTGTACCGAAATCCTTCCGATAGTTTAATCCGACGGAACCGACAGAAGTAATTCCATCGCCACCACTAAATCCACCGCCCTGGAATCCACCACCACCGCCTTGAAAACGCTGACCACCGCCACCGCCGCCGCCAACTTGTTGAACTCTGGCACCGCCGCCACCGCCGCTAAAACCGCCACCACCGCCGCCAAAATTAAAGACGTTGCTGTTAGTATTGTTTAGGCTGCCTATAAAAGAAAACTGTTCTGAATTGTTATATGTATTAGCGGTAAGATTTGCCTGATAACGTTCTTTATCTCCCCCTCCAACTGTAGCCCGAGTGAAATATCCTTTGTTTTTGTCTGCCCTTATGGTAAAGTTCAGGATCTTCTCAGGATCTCCATTCCGTATTCCGGTTAAATTAGCTTGATCTCCATAATCGTCAATGATTTGAGCAGACTCCAGTATATTTGCTGGAAGCTGTTGAGTAGCTGTTTTGACATCACCCCCAAAAAAGTCTTTACCATTAATCCTGACTCGGGTAATTTGTTTACCCTGCGCAGAAACATTACCGTCTTTATCAACCTCTACACCGGGAAGCCTTTTCAACAAATCTTCAGCAAGCGCATTTTCCCTAAGAGGATAGTCGGCTGCCCGATAAACGATAGTATCTTCTTTGATCGTAACGCCCGGCGTTCCAGAAATTACTACTTCATTAAGCATCCTGTTTTGCGCTCGGAGAATGATCGGATCAAGTTCTATAGGCGTTTCAGCATCTCTATATAAAAATCGCTTATTCAATGTTTGATATCCTAAACTGCTAACTGTAAGCAGAAAGGTTGACGACTTTACTCCCCTAAGTGTAAAGGCCCCGTCAATATCTGTGCGTGTGAAAAGCGTGTCTGAACCTACGATATACTTGACTGTAGCTGCTATCACACTGGTACCTGTTGAATCTCTAACTATTCCCTTTATATCACGGCTTGTTTGTGCAAAGGACGCATAGTTAATCAGTACAATAGCCAGTAGAAATAGAAATTTTTTCATTGATAGCGGTTGGATAGAGAGAGTTTAAAATTTAAATTATTGTTTAGTAGCAAGTCTGCTTTTGATGTAAAACTCAGTGCTTGAAAGTAATTTGTTCATTGGGCTGTTGCGTGGAGGAAACTGGTTCCCATTCATACCGCCCATAGGCTGCCGCTGTGTTGTTTGCCTTTGATTCATTGCTGCTTGCGGAGCCTGCAGACCGTTAACCCGGATACTATATATAACTTCATCGCTAGTTGAAGTACTTAGATTCAACAAGCTCAATGGGATAGTGATTTCCTGCACCAGAAAGTTGTTCTTATCGAACGAGGCGGCAGCTCTGATCCCATAAGTGTTTTGAAGAGAAATACCTCCGTCAATTATTTCTTTGAACCCTGCAACTTTTATATCTTTTATTCTGGAAAGTACCTGCTTTTGCATTTCCTCAACTTCTGGTTGTTCCCTGGTGTTTCTACTTTTCCCGGGCGTCCTGTCAAGCACCGGAAAGATCACTGTGGGAGGATTTTTCTTTTTGCCTTCAATATTGGCAGAAAAGCTGATTCCTCCGGCAAGGATCTTTGTAAGATCTTGTTTGGAGGCACTTCTTATTGCCAGGTAAACATTCTTATGGTCGTTGGCGAGCCCATAATATAGGTTAGTCGCCTCATTGAACATAGTAAGGCTGTCGGGCCAGTCGCTCAACACTCCATCAGCCACGACCGGTTTTAATGCCCACCGGGTTTTTATTAAATCTGCTTTTTTCTGCGAGTAAACAACTGGCAAATTCAACAAGGAAATTAGGGCAATAGCTAATGTTATACTTTTTTTTCTGATCATCTTCTGGATTTTAGACTGTGAGTTTGGACAAAGGTTTAAAACTGCTAAGAAAAGTTCCCTTGCCTAAATAAAATACGTGAATTTTTCTTGTTTAAATTAGAAACGCCATAAACTCTTAAAAAGCGTGCTTTATGAGAGGGCTTTCAGCTTTCTTCTTCCCAAAGCAAAGCAAGGTTAAGGATGGTTTGGACAGCTTTCTGCATGTCCTGTACTGATACCCATTCCTGCTTTCCGTGAAAAGCATGCTCACCGGCAAATATATTAGGACAGGGTAAGCCCATAAATGACAGCCTTGAGCCATCGGTTCCGCCCCTGATACTTTGTATTTTAGGTAAAAGCCCCGCACGCTCAATTGCCTTTACACCAAGTTCCATAAGTTTCGGATGCTGATCAACCACTTCTTTCATGTTTCTATACTGCTTTTCAACGATCAACTGATAAGTCGAATTCGGATATTCCGCCAGCACTTCCTGCACTATTACGTCCAGAATACGCTCATGACTCCTTAAGGCAATGCTAGTAAAGTCCCGGATAATAAATTCTACCATGGCTTGCTCTACAGTTCCTAATATGGAAACAGGGTGGATGAATCCATCTTTTCCTTCTGTACTTTCAGGCGATAGTTTTTCTTTCGGCAGGCATGCAATTATTTGTGAGGCTATTTTTATCGCACTTTCCATTTTGCCCTTTGCGAAGCCCGGATGACTGCTAACACCATTTATAATGAGTTTTATTCCGTCGGCAGAAAATGTTTCATTTTCAATTGATCCGGCAGTTTCCCCGTCAACCGTGTAAGCAAAATCAGCATTCAGTTTTTTAAGATCAGCTTTATCTACTCCTCTTCCTATTTCTTCATCGGGGGTGAAAAGTATTTTAATGGTACCGTGTTTATGTTTCGGATGGGAGACCAGAAAATGTGCGGCATCCATTATCTCAGCCAGACCTGCTTTATTGTCGGCTCCAAGCAAAGTCTTCCCGCTGGCTGTAATAATATCATTTCCTATCTGGCTTTTAAGATCGGGATGATCTCTCATTTTTAATACCTGATTTTCATCATCAGGAAGTATAATATCCTGGCCCTGATAGTTTCTGTGTATGAGCGCTTTCACATTTGTCCCACTGCAGTCTGGGGATGTATCCATATGGGAACAGAAACATATTACCGGTACACTTTTCCCGGAATTGGATGGTATTGTAGCATAGACATACCCGTTCTCATCATAATGTGCGTCTTCCAGGCCTATTTCCAATAATTCCGAAACAAGTATTTTAGCAAGGTCTTTTTGTTTTTCTGTTGAAGGGCAGCTTGGTGATGAGGGGTCGGACTGGGTATCAATAGCAGTGTATCGTAAGAATCGTTCAAGCACTGTATAGGTTATATTTTCAGGGACACTCATTTTTGCTTAATTTTAGAAACTTAACAAAATTAACCAATTGTATCGCTGCTTCTGCACTTGTCTTTATTTATTCGCTTTATGAACATCGAAACGCTGCGCGAATATTGCTTGTCAAAAAACCATGTAACTGAAACTTTTCCTTTTGGTGAAGAAACATTGGTGTTTAAGGTGGCTGGCAAGATATTCTTGCTGGCCGGTTTGGAGAACCCAGACCGTTTTAATGTTAAGTGCGATCCGGAAAAAGCTGTCTCTCTGCGCGAAGAATACGAAGAAGTATGGCCGGGTTATCATATGAATAAAACCCACTGGAATACAGTATATATGAATGGACGACTGAGCGACCCACAGTTGAAACAAATGATCGATCATTCATATGATCTGATCGTTACAAGCCTTCCTAAAAAACACAAAAACCTTTTGACATGAGCTGGAAAGAAACAATAAACGAAGAAACAAAAGCAGAGGCACTTACTCAAGACTTTAAGTTCAAAGATTTTGTCAGCGCCTGGGCTTTTATGAATAAAGTGGCCCTCCTCGCTGAGAAGGTGGATCACCACCCTGATTGGAGCAATTCTTACAATAAGGTAAGCATCAGCTTGAGCACACACAGCGCAGGCGACAAAATCACTTCTAAAGACAGGGAACTTGCCGGACAAATAGATGCATTAAGTTAATAAGGAAACCCGTTACATGAAGAAAGCTTTTCTGACCCTTATTTTTACCGGATCTTTTTTAATATCTATGGCGCAGCTTACACCGTTTGAACAACATAAAAGCAGGAACATTACTGCTACATATAAGGAAACTATTGAATTCTATAAAGAACTGGATGCGAAATATGATCAAATGCAATTGCTTGATTGCGGACCTACTGATATCGGGAAGAATCTAAATCTCGTAGTCCTATCAAACGATAAAGTTTTTGATCCTGAGGAAATACGCGGGAATAATAAACGTATCCTTCTGATCAACAATGGTATTCACCCCGGAGAACCAGAGGGTATTGATGCTTCGATGATGATAGCGCGCGATTTGCTTTTAAGGAACTCTATTCCTAAGGATGTGGTCATTTGTATCATCCCCGTATACAATATCGACGGAATGCTGAACAGGGGCACTTCCAGGGCAAATCAGAAGGGACCTGAATCCTACGGCTTCCGCGGTAATTACCAAAACCTGGATTTAAACAGGGATTTTATAAAAACGGACTCAAAAAACTCGCGCAGCTTTCAGGAAATATTCAATCGCTGGCAACCGGAAGTATTTGTAGATAATCACACCAGTAATGGAGCTGATTACCAATATGTGATGACATTAATTCATCCTCAAAAGAATAAGTTGGATCCAATATTATCGGATTACGTCAGTAATTTAATGATTCCGGACCTTTATGACGGAATGAAGAATGCGGGTTTTGAGATGATACCCTATGTTAACAGTGTAGAAGAAACCCCCGATGCTGGAATCACAGGTTTCCTTGAAACACAACGTTATTCTACAGGTTACGCAGCATTACACAACACAATCGGCTTTATGCCAGAAACGCATATGCTCAAACCTTTTGCACAGCGGGTTGAAAGTACTTATCAATTTATGAGCAATATGATCAGGATTGTTCACAGGGATGCTAAACAAATTGGCGAAAATAAAAAAGAGGCCGACGAGAAGGTAAAAGAGCAGGTAAAATTTAATCTTCAGTGGACCTTGAAAAGGGAGGATTTTTCAATGCTTAGCTTCAAAGGGTTTGAGGCAAAATACAAACAGAGCGAAGTCAGCGGCACACCTCGTTTATTTTACGATCGTAACGCCCCTTTCCAAAAGGATATTAAGATCTCAGATAATTATGTGCCATCTGTCGTTACTGATAAACCACTTGCGTACATCATCCCTCAGGCATGGAGCCGGGTCATCGATCTGCTTGAACTCAACGGGGTGAAAATGCAACAACTTCAGGCCGATACAGAATTAGATATTCAGGCTTATTACATTTTGGATTATAAGTCGCCGGCTAAACCATTTGAGGGACACTTTCTGCATACCCAGGTTAAAGTTAAACCCATAATGCAAAAGTTGAAATATTATGCTGGAGATTATGTGGTCTATGCTAATCAGAAGCAGAACCGATACATTGTCGAATCGCTTGAGCCGCAAGGAGTCGATTCTTATTTCGCGTGGAATTTCTTCGACTCAATTCTTGGCCAGAAAGAGCATTTTTCGGCTTACGTGTTTGAGGAAAACGCAGCGGAAATGCTGAAGAATAACAAAAGCCTCAAGCTGAAATTTGAAGCCGAAAAAGCAAAAGATGCAGGGCTGGCCAAGAGTGCCGAAGCCCAGCTTAACTGGCTTTACCGGAATTCATCCTATTACGAAAAAACATACCTAAGGTATCCGGTAGGGAAATTAACCAGGGATATTAAATTACAATTCAAATAAATGGAAAGCTTTATTAACGATACACCTGTCGCAACAATAATTTTCATATTCACGATAGTAACCAGCATTTACGCCTTTTCAAACGCCGACGTTTATGGCAAGTTTATGCTCCATCCTTACAGCGTCAGCAGGGGTAAAAGGTTATATTCATTGATAACCAGCGGCCTGATTCACAAAGACTGGGGACACTTACTTGTTAATATGCTTTCTTTTTATTTTTTCGCATTTACCCTTGAGAACACCTTCGTTTCTTTAAGCAGCTGGGGGCATATACAGTTTGGGGTGCTTTACGTAGTAAGTATTGTGTTAAGCGATGTAACTTCAATTCTGAAACACAAAGAGGATTTTTGGTATAATAGCCTGGGAGCATCCGGTGCTGTATGTGCAGTGGTATTCAGCTATATTTTATTCTACCCAATGAATAAGATGATTATTTTCCCCTTGCCAATACCTATTCCCGCAGTTTTATACGGATTTCTGTTCCTGGGCTATTGCTGGTATGCTTCACGTAATTCAAGAGATGCAATAAATCATGATGCGCATTTTTACGGCGCGCTCACCGGTGTACTTTTAACGATCATCTTTTACCCGGATATCGCAGGATACTTTGCACGCCAGTTAACAGGAAGAGGATAGAAAAGTGGTATCTTAATTACCTGGCAGCACTATTGTACCCGCAGGTTTTAAATTTTCGTCCTTGTCTAATAAAAAGCTTAGCGGATGTTCAGGATCCTTTATTATCTCAAATAATAATAGTCCCCAGGGCTTCCAGAAATTTTCAAGCACTTGTCCGTAAACTTTGTTTTGCCATATGTCGAAGAGAGGCTTATTGCTCATACCTCTCAAAGCCATGGGTTCGATATAAATCGCATCATCTGTCGGCATTAAGGTGTATTCAGGCAGGCGGTTAAAAAGATAATTGGAGTAAAAAAATTTTCCGCACACTTCTTCGAATTGGATAGGATGAAGGGGATGTTTATCAATTTTTTCCAGAATTTTTTTGTGATAAAGCCCATTTGTTCCATTATCCTGTAAGCATGCGATGATTCCGAAATCCTTCATTCCTAAAGAGAATGTCAAGGTATTGATCTCATCCCGGTAGTTGAAGAGGTCTTGTGTAGAATCGATTTTAAAGATGCGGATTGTCCAGGGCAAATTACCTTCAAACACTATCGGCCGGATCATAGACTGCAACATATAGTGCAAGTTGCTGAACTTGTGTATCAGCGATTGTGAGAAAACAAACTCTTCGTTGTTGGTCTTTTGCTGGCGAATTCCAATTCGTATTTCGTTAAAAAGTATCCCATAAATCATCTTTCCGATCCACTGAAATAATTTCGTGTCAGGAATGTTTATGACTGAATCATACCCCTGCAGGAAAGCTGATTTAATTTCACCTTCCAGGGGCTCTATTCCAAGCCCATAAGTATTATTAGAGCAGGGAAGTTTCATGTCCTTGTAAGTTGACATACTTTCGTCGAGAAGCTTAAAAGGCTGGTTTTCAAGCTTATATTCCTGCATCAGCCAGACCGGGAAAACTGTGATCTCTTCGTCAGGGGATTGAAGGCTTTCACCGCTTAGAAAACAATATTGTTTGCTGAAATTTAACTTTTCAAAGGGCTTATAAAGAATTGTTGACATTTAATTCTTGATCATGATAATTTTCGAATCGATCACGGCCGAAATTCCCCCTTCAATTTCGCTGAAGTTTCTGTAACCCCGCGACTGAAGTATGGAAGCGGCCATCATGCTCCTGTATCCGCCTGCGCAATGGATATAAAAGTGTTTTGCCGGATCAATATCTTTTATCCAGGTATTTATATCTGCAAGAGGTTTATTTTCTGCATGTTCAATATGCTGAGAATTATACTCAGCTTCCTTTCGGATGTCGATAACTGTATGGTGATTATCGTAAGCCTTCACAAATTCCTCCGCCTTAATTCTGTCAACCTGGTCCGTTTCTTTACCGGATTTCCCCCAGGCAGCAAACCCGCCTTTTAAATGTCCCAATATATTGTCAAAACCTACGCGGCTTAAGCGGGTAACAGTTTCCTCTTCCATTCCCTCGTCCGTAACCAAAAGAATTTCCTGATTAACGTCAGCGATTAATGATCCAACCCATGGTGCAAAATCACCATTTAATCCGATGTTTACTGACTGAGGAATAAAACCCTTGTAGAAATCACCATTATTTCGGGTATCTAAAATAAGTGCGCCGATGTCATCAGCAGCAGCTTCAAACTCATCCGGATCAAGAGCCCTCATGCCGTTATTGAAAACTGTTTCATAGCTATCATAACCCCTCTTATTCATAGCTACGTTAGCACTAAAATAGGCCGGAGCAGGAAGGAGGTCTTCTGTTACTTCCTTTATGAACTCAGCTTCAGTCATATTGGCCCGCAAGGCGTAATTATATTGCTTTTGGTTGCCAATAGTGGAAACAGTTTCCTTGCTCATGTTTTTCCCGCAAGCGCTGCCGGCGCCATGTGCAGGATAGACGATAACATTATCAGGCAAAGTCATAATTTTCTTTCTCAACGAATGGTAGAGAGTTGCGGCGAGTTGCTCCTGTGTCATATGAGCTGCTTTTTGCGCCAGGTCGGGCCTCCCTACATCACCAATAAACAAGGTATCACCACTAAAAAGTGCGTGCTCGTCCCCATCCTCATCAATTAAGAGATAACAAGTACTCTCGAGGGTGTGGCCCGGCGTGTGAAGAGTTTTTAGAGTTATGTTACCGACATGAAAATCTTCCCCGTCTTTTGCAGAGATAAATGAAAACTCTGGTTTGGCTTCGGGGCCAAATATAATTGGAGCGCCAGTTTTCTTACTAAGGTCAATATGGCCTGAGACAAAGTCAGCATGAAAATGCGTTTCGAAAATATATTTAAGCTTTACCGAGTCGCGTTTAAGCCGGTCAATATAGGGCTGAACTTCACGAAGCGGATCAATGATAGCGGCTTCGCCATTTGAAGTAATATAATACGCCCCCTGAGCCAGACAGCCAGTATAGATTTGCTCTATTTGCATTTTAAGACAATTTTACTGCAAAGTTGATAATAATTGTCCGTGTAAAGCGGGTCGATTGTAAGATTAAAAGCTAAAATTGGTGGAAACAATTATTCCCTCATTGTATTGAAATAAATTTCTTCCTCCAATTTCCCGGCCTACCTGAACTATCTGGCTTAAAAACCCACCTTCAATCCGCACCTTTGGAGAAAAACGATACCCGAGTAGAAGCCCTAGACGATTCTGATCAAAAACGTTTTCATTGACATTTTTACCGAATCCTACGAAAACTTCATCATAGACTGCAACGTAGGGGGTTTTGTCAGCAATTATGCGGCCTTTAACTGGAATCTGTACACGGAACATATATCTGAACCTGTTTGTGTACACATATTCGTCTTCTTTTTCCAGAGAGACGTCACTGTATCTCCCTACCCATCGCTGCTCAAGCATAAATCGGTGGCTGTTATCAACGATACCGAATTTACTATTCAGTCCCAGCATTTCATACGCCCGGTGTTCTGTGAATTGTTTCCCAAGGTTATTTAGAGGTATATCACCATAGTTGAAAGTTTCGGCCAGAGCGTAACCCGCCCGGATGTTGACGCCAGGATATATAAGCCTGTTGATGCCCAATCTGAACAAATTTTGCTGCGGATTGGAAATAACGTTTTCTCTTCTCCATTGAAATTCACCAGCCAGGCTCCATTTATCATCCAGCTTAAAGGATGAATGGAAAGCATACCAGCCAATACTATTCCTATCTTTTATTCTGGTGTTTTGGGAGTATGAAACGAGTGTAATACAAACAAATAGCAGAAGTATTGATATTCTTTTCACGCGGAAGTTATATGTTATTAACGTTAATAGATAGTTTGCAATTTTAATGAATATTCAAAGAATTAAAAGCCGGAATAACTATTTTAACGGTTTTGTTACCCTAATGCTTTCAATCCGAAGACATCTTTCAATAATTTTTATCCAACCTGGTGCGTCAGCTATTTTCCAGCCGATAGCTCTCAACTCTTTCCCTCAAGCCAAACAACCTTCAATTCCGGTGCATGATCCTGGCTAAGAATTTCTTTGTACAGATCCGGGCGTCTGGCTTTCAGGTAACGATGGCCGCCTGCCTGGCTTAACTTCTCAGGAGTAATAGTAGCTGTTACAATTGAATCTTCAAAGGTTCTGCATTCGGCGACAATATCACCAAAAGGGTCAATTATCATGGAGCAGCCGTTTTTAAGCTGATCGTCGTCCATGCCTATAGGATTAGAGAAAATGGCATAGATAGCATTATCATAAGCACGCGATGGCAGCCATTTCATCAGCCATTCACGGCCTTTCATGCTGTCGAACTCTAAGCGTAGCGATGTAGGGTCGTCCTCCCTGTTCTCCCATAATTGAGGATCAACAAAGCCTGCTCCCGGACGGGTTGAAGGCGTACACATGGTTACATGCGGCATAAAAATTATATCGGCGCCCAGTAACACAGTTGCACGTACATTTTCTATCACATTGTTATCATAACAGATGAGTATTCCGCATTTCCAGCCATGAATCTCAAAAACGGTGTAACTATTTCCCGGGTTTAAGTTGGGATTAATAAAGGGATGAAGTTTTCTATGTTTCGCAATCAGCCCGTTTTTATCAACACACACATAAGCTTTGTATAGACTATCGTCTTTTTCTTTTTCAAACAGTCCGGCTAGTATAGTAATATTGTGCTTTGCAGCTATTTCTTTCAGCCTTACAATGCTAGGACCTTCCGGTATGATTTCGGCTAGATCGAGCATTTGCTCTTTGGATAGGTTCCTTGCGAAAGTATAGCCTGTAATTGAACATTCATGAAAAGCAATTACATCGGAACCTTCATCGGCAGCTTTTTTCGAAAGCTTATCGATCACAGATAAATTATAGTCCTTATCTCCGCTTTTATTTTCAAACTGCGCAGTCGATATTTTTATTTTTTTCATTGCATGTTTAATATTTTTATTCTTATTGAAGGTAATAAATTTTGTTATTTCGCAATGTCTATTTATCCTAATTATGAAGATCAGCTATAAGCTTTTTGAGCTAGCCTTAAAGCACCCTTTCACCATTGCGAAATTCTCGCGAACATCAACTCCAATTGTGCTTATGGAGATAAGTCATGATGGATTTACAGGTTTTGGCGAGGCTTCAATGGTGCCATACATGGGCGAGAACATGGAGACGGCTAATGCATTTATGTCGAAAGTTGACCTTTCCTGGTTGAAAACACCAGTTGATTTCGATGAAGTAGTGGCATATCTTGATAATATTGCACCCGGGAACCCCAATATTAAAGCTGCTATCGATATTGCGTTGCACGATCTTAAAGGAAAAATTGAAAACAAGGCATGTTATAAATTCTTTGGAACCGATCCATCGAAAATGCCGGAAACGTCATACACTCTTGGTATCGACACACCTGAGGTTTTAATACAGAAAATAAAGGAAGGGGAACATTGCCACATCATAAAAGTGAAACTCGGGCGGGATAATGATAAAGAGTTGATCAATACAATCAGGTCCGCCACAGACAAGCCATTATTCGTTGATGCTAATCAGGGCTGGTCCGATAAACAACATGGTCTGGACATGGTTAACTGGCTGCATGAACAGGGAGTAGTTCTGATTGAGCAACCCATGGCTAAAGACGACCCTGATTCAAATGCATGGATAACGGAAAGAAGCCCTATTGCTATTGTCGGCGATGAATCGGTGCAGCGATTCGCCGATGTTGAGAAAGCTAGTGGAGTTTATCATGCAATTAACGTGAAGCTTATGAAGAGTGGCGGAATGCACGAAGGTTACCGCATGATAAAGAAAGCTAAAGAGCTAGGCATGAAAGTGATGATCGGTTGTATGAGTGAAACGAGTTGCGCAACATTGGCTGCTGCCGCATTAGCTCCTCTTTGCGACTGGGCAGATCTTGACGGCCCTTTCCTAACAAGTAATAATCCTTTTGACGACCCTGATTTTAAAGATGGCAAGTGGGTATTGAATGACGATCCCGGACTGGGGATCAGGCTCGGTTAAGAATCGCTCTCGCTAAAAGCCAAGTGCTATAAAATTGCAGTCTAAGCACTTCGGGGTCCGTAAATGGAGTATTATGTAGGGCACCGCTATTTAAACCATCAACATGAGAAATTCTAGTTTTCTGCGTCTGAAAACCGATTTAGGATGTCCTTTTATTTTCCTTTTGTCATATCTCTTACACTTTTTGCAAGCCTGACTTTCAAAAATATCAGCATAGCGAACGGCGGGGTCGCAGCAATGGCATACAGATAAAAGCCGTTTTTTACCGACCATACCATACAAAGTACGAGTACAATAAGGGCAATATTAAGAAAGATGTTAAGAAGGATTTTTTTGAACATATTAGTAAACCCTCATGTCAGGCTCATATTCTGCAGCCCATGCAAGGATTCCGCCTTTAAGATTATATAGATTAGTGTAGCCTAATTGTTCCAGTTGCATTACTGCTGCGGCACTTCTTGCTCCACTGCGGCATTGCATAATAACAGGTTTGTCTTTGCTGATTTTGGAAGCTTCAATGACGATGCCGGCAAGGGGAATATTCTCACCTTCAATATTTGACATTTCATATTCAAAAGTCTCCCGCACATCAATAAGTTGAAAGTCTTCCTGATTGTCGATCTTTTGCTTCAATTCCTGTACTGTAACTTCCTTCATCTCTGTTATATTTGTTGTGCAAAGATAGGCATTTCCTAAATATTTACTAAACTAATGGGGCGATACTGTGTTGCATTAAATAAAATGACCGGGATGTAACATGTTGATAAAGCGGGCGTTTAATTAAATATTTTGATTAGTAGATGAAGAAAATCACTGATTTTTTCTGGTTCTGTTCGGGGGCGCACGTTGATACCTTAAAAAGGTACCCTACTGAGCATAATAAATATGTTGGTATCGGCGCGACTATTTTCTTCACAGCTCTTTTTGCTTCACTTTCTGGTGGATATGCCATGTACTTTGTTTTTGCGGGTAATACTCTTGCAGTGATGTTCGCCTTCCTTTTTGGGATAATCTGGGGCCTGGCCATTTTCAATATGGACCGTTATATTGTCTCCAGCATAAGTAAAAGCGGCACCACTAACCAGCAGATACTGCAAGCGACACCGAGGATTTTGCTAGCCATCATGATCGGAATAGTAATCTCGCGACCACTGGAGCTGAAGATCTTCGATAAAGAGATTCGGCAAAAGTTAAAGACTAGCTATTTGAATGGACAGCGTTCCAAAATCGATACCCTGAACAAGACCTTTGCAAACAAATACGTTTCTGAGCTTCAGAAAACAGCTGATTTCAAACTCGAGAAAGACTCCCTTGAAAAGGATATCAACCGGTCGAGATACATTTTAAATCAAGAGGTTTTTGGTGATAAAACGAATCAGACATCTGGTATAACCGGATATGGTACATATGCGAAGCAGAAAGAATCGCTTGTTGTACAAAAAGAACAAAGGCTTCAAACCCTCCGAACGGAACTGGCAGGAATGGAAACTTTCTTTGCCCGGCGAAAAGATCTTGATGGTCTTTCTGATCAGCGGATGTTTAGCGGAAAGCAACTTGATAGCCTTGCGAGCGTTGCAGGGTTTGCCGACCGTAATTGGGCGCTCGGGCAACTAAGCTTTCGGGAGGACGGAACCCGAGACCTGGATAATTACCTTGCCATTTCTTTTATCGGTTTCCTGTTTATATTGTTCGAATGTCTGCCTGTGTTTGTAAAGCTAATGAGTAACAAGGGGCCATACGATTACGCGCTCCAAAACGTTGACGAAACTTACATTTACAAATCTGAAAAAACTAAAGATGAGGATTTTGCAGTTACTGACGGAGTGCAGGATACCCGGATATTCACTGAAATTGATAAACAAAAGCAAATCGTTTCCCGGAGCTCGCAGAGAGATTTGGAGAGATACGACTGGGACTGACGTAAATTGTGGAAATCAAGACTGCCACTCATTTGCTCATTTACTAATCTCTCATTAGCTATCTGCACTCTCCAATTATTCTGTAATGATATCTTTCATCTTGTAACCATCGTGTATCCTGGCAATGTTTAATGTGACTGCTTAAGACGGGATTCAATATTCGTTAACATTTTTAATTTTCAGGAAATAACTCCTGATCAGTGATTTCCGTTAAAAACGCGAGTCAATTCAGTTCAGAAATAACTGGTTATTATCTAAAATAAAATAATGAAGATCAATAAAATACAAGCAGGCCTTGCAGCCATACTCTTCCTAAACTCATGTACAGTTCAAAGACCTGACCAGCTTGTCCAGCAAGACGATGTAACTCGAATTATCAAAATTTTGTCTGCCGACGACATGGAAGGACGTGGTACGTTTACACCGGGTATAGACAAAGCAGCAAGTTTTATCGAAGCTGAGTTCAAAAAGATTGGCCTAAAGCCTCTAAACGGTGAGAACGATTTCAGACAGGAATTTAACGTTACACGCATTTCTCCCGCTTCAGTAAGCGTTATGATTGATGGAAAGAACATCGATCCCGAAAACATTATTGCAATGTCTGAAAAGGCTCTTCTGGAAATGGGCAATTCTTCAGGTGCCAGTATTTTAAAGATTGGCGCAGGTGAGCAGTTCGCGCAAAAGTATCGTGCAGCTCTAAACTCAAAAACCCCGGTTCTGGTACTTGTTGATCAATCACATTCAGCAATATTCAAACGCTTGAAGGATAATGCTGAACGAGGCCGCATAGTTGAGAAACCTGGGGATGGCGCTGGTGTAGTTCTGGTACTGGGAGTTACGGAGGCGAATAGCTTTAGTGTAAAAGCAAACAGCAAAGTTGAATCCCTTGCTCTATTCAATGTTGCAGGTATGATCCCCGGCAAATCCAAAGAAAAGGAGTTCGTTTTGTTTTCAGCCCATTATGATCATCTGGGTACTGTAGAAAGCGTTGATGGAGATTCCATCGCCAATGGAGCGGACGACGATGCTTCTGGTACTACCGGAGTTATCTCGCTCGCAAAATACTATAAGGAGCTAAAAAACAATGAACGGACACTAATTTTCGTCGCATTCACCGCAGAAGAGATAGGAGGTTTCGGTGCAAAATACTTCTCTTCTAAACTGAATCCTGATGATGTCGTAGCGATGTTCAATATAGAGATGATTGGTAAAGAATCGAAATTTGGTAAGAATGCTGCTTTTATAACAGGTTACGAGCGTTCTGATTTTGGCCACATACTACAGAGGAATCTTACAGGTACAGACTTTAAGTTCCATCCTGATCCCTATCCAAGCCAAAACTTGTTCTATCGAAGTGATAATGCCACACTTGCAGCTTTGGGCGTTCCAGCGCATACAATTTCAACTGATCAGATTGATTCCGATAAATTTTATCATACAGTAAATGATGAGTTTGAAACACTGGATGCGGCGAACATCTGGTCCACCATTAAGGCTATCGCGTTAAGCGCAAGAAGTATTGTAGCGGGGATTGATACACCGAAGAGAATTCCAAAGCTGGAACCACGGCAATAATTTTACCGCAGAGGAGTGCGCAAAGTACAACCTGCCTACC
Source organism: Daejeonella sp. (assembly GCF_046590655.1). Classification (GTDB taxonomy): domain Bacteria; phylum Bacteroidota; class Bacteroidia; order Sphingobacteriales; family Sphingobacteriaceae; genus Daejeonella. Next base: position 21,027 of record NZ_JBKJUM010000056.1, on the reverse strand, counting down.
GGCAGGCAGGCGCTGAGTACGCAGAGAGTAAAATTTCTTTCTCTGCGCACTTTGCGAAAAACACTGCGCGCTCTGCGGTTAAAAAAACTTTTTCCGCATTACATAGTCATTCAGCACAAACTGATGGTATGGGATATCGACGGTTTCCTTAATCTCGAATCCTATCTTCTGATAGAATTGCAGTGCAGGATTTGCCCGGTTAACATTCAATTCTAACTCCTTAATGTTCACGTCTCTTGCAAGTTGAGAAATGTAGTCAATTAAAGCTTTCCCAGTTCCTTTACCCTGCTCCATAGGCAGAACGTAAATCTTATGAATCTTGAGTGAACTGTATGGACTGTATTCTAAAGAATATCCCGCGAAAGCCACATTTTCGCTTTCCCTTTTAACCAGCAGGAACTTAACACCCGCATTCAATTGTTTTTTAAGGGCACTTTCTGAATACATATTCTTCAGCATGAAACTGATTTGTTCCTCCGAAAGAATGGGGCGGTAGGTGGGCCACCAGATCTTCTCGGCAAGCTCATGAATTACAGGAATATCTCCTTCTGTAGCTTCAATTATTTCCATCAAATCTTCTCTGAAATAAATATAAATGGTTGATCAAATGTGAAGGAGTAAAAACCATCTTTTTCGGTTTCCAGAATGTGTTCTTCTTTTTTAATGAGTCCGCTTGTGCTTAAGTTATTGACCTCGTGGAGCAGTTGTACGGCTTCACCTGCAGGCTGCCACTTGCTGAAACCCGAACGAACAGGGAATATCTTTTGATCTCCAACGAAAACAACAAGGTCGATATCTTCCACATAAAGGGCAAAATCTTTAAGGGCAAAATTTTTGGTTATTATGTTAACAGCCGGGTATCCTTCTCCCACTAGAAATTTCAGACAATCTTCTAATGCATCCGTGGCTGTTAAAATAATACGTGTATTTTCCTGAGCTGGAAACTGAGGATTACCCGTTAAGACACCATCTATCTTAATTGCAAGTGAATCGGCAAGTTCGTAAATCTCCTCATTAACAATAACCGTCGGGCTCCATTCCAGGATTTGTCCGAGGTTTTCGCTTGCAAATCCATCTAGGCTCATTATAAGCAATGCTGGTTCTTGTTTTTCTCGGACGATATGATGTGAAGACATAAATCAAATTTAGGGAAATGAGAGCGAAGAACAAGGAATAAAGACGAAATGCGGTGTGAGCCAGGAACTAAGGTCGCTGTCCCTTTTGCTTTCCTTGCTCTCAATAGATTCTCGTGTAAAAACCCTTGATTGCAGTTCCCGCGTCTTCCGATAAATTAACAGCAGCCGAAACCGCTATTCCATAAATCCCAGTAGAAAGAAGGGCTTCAACATCCGAAATCGTCACACCACCAACGGCCATAACCGGAATATTAATTTGTTCTTGCTGCATTTTTTCGGCAATATACCTATACCCTTCTATTCCTAACAAAGGATAATCGTTTGGTTTGGTATCTGTATGACCGAAAGGACCGCAACCAATATAATCTACCACACCGGATGTGTAAGCCCTTCGAATTTCAGAGATTGAGTTTGCAGATGCTCCCAGAGTTTTTTCATCGCTAATAATGTTGCGGACTTCTTCAAAATCGGCATTCATTTCTTCGATGTGCACACCCTGCGCATCCACTTTATCAAGTAAATGATAATGATCGGTTAAGATCAGAGTTGCTCCCCAATCGTCGCAAATAGATGCGACATGGTTGAGCTCGGAAATAAGTTCGTCATCATTTTTACTAAAGCATCGATATTGGATCCAGTTTGCGCCGGCCTTACAAGCAATTTCTGTCTGTTCAATGTGGCTGCGATCCGGCAAGTCCTGCGTTAAATAATGGAATTTAGAGATATATTTTTTCATCTGTTTATAGTTTTTTTTTATGGTGATGAAAAAAGCGGGAAACTCAAAACTTCAAACCCAATGAAAGGAGAAAATTACTCGGTGCCTGAGTAAAATAGTAGTTTTCAGTCGTGAATGAACCACCAGACAGATAACTGAAGGTATAACCGTTTGATTCGTACTTTTCAGAAAATACATTGTTAACCAGCAGGGTAAGACCGATATTCTTTAATCCTTTAAACGAAGTATTGTAGCCCACGCGTAAATCGTTTACAAAGAATGCATCAAGTTTCCTCGCTGAGTTCGATGTGTTATCCAGATACTGTTCGCCAACATATTTACTAAGCAATGCAATTTCTGTCCTCTTGAAAGGCCGGAGACTTAACTCGCTTGAACCAATAAATTCGGGTGAAAAGGCCAGATCAACATTCCTGTAATTATTTTGAATCTGACCTCCATTGTCGTAATTATCAGCAAATTCACTAAAGTTTCTGATCTTATTGTTACTTAAGGATGCAGTGATGCCCCATGCAAGCTGACTGTTGATCTGGAATCTGCTATCGAGCTCTACACCCAGCCGATAACTATCCTTGACATTCTGGCGAATATACTCACCCACATCGTTGATCTTACCTGTAAGCACCAGCTGGTCGTTATATATCATCCCGTAAACATTTAGTCCGCTAGAGAAATTACCCTTGCCTAACCGGTAACCGGCTTCGATGTCCACCAAATTTTCTGATGATGGCCGCGTAGCTGGCGTAGAATTCACGTAGTCCTTGCGGTTGGGTTCTTTATTGGCAACTGCGAGGGATGCGTAAACATTGCTTCCCTCGTTAAGCTGGTAACTCAAACCAATTTTGGGATTAAAAAAATTTAATTGATCATCCTGATCTAAAGAGATTCGGCTTTTATCTGTACCTGAGATCTTATAGCCGACTGACCGATATTGGAGATCTGCATAAAGGTTAAAATTGCCAATCATATAATTCGCTTTAGCGTAGGTATTAAAGTCCTTCTTATACCCATTACCCTGGTAATATCGTTGTTGACTTAAATTTATGGGGATAAATTGTCCGCGGATAACTTCACCGAAATGATCGCCATCGTATTCGTTATAAGCTCCACCAATAGTAAAATTGATTGTCGATGATGGATTGTAGTTGAATGAATAAGTCATTCCGTAAAAATCATTATCAAGCCAGCGACGTCTGATCAGATCACTTTTAGAGATGGTTGTACCTCCAACAGTGTATGGAGATATGCCGTACTTGGCGAAACTCTGGCGTTCTTTAAATTCCTCATAATAGCCTTTACCGCGGGTATAATGTAGCGCTGCATTTGCGGAAAATGTAGAAGAAATTGTTTTGGAGTACAGTAACTGGTAATGATTCTGAACGTAGTTATCTGTTTGATCATCATAAGTAAAGCTATTGAATGTGCGGTTACTGTTAAGTAGTTTTTCCGGGACGCCATTCCATGACTGATAAGTCTTTTCGGTTCCGGAGAATACATTTGCACGAAGGATGCTGTTCTTGCCGAAATATGCACCGGTCACAAAATATGATTTCAGATCAGAAGAGCCACGATCAATATATCCGTCTGACTTGATCCGCGACAAGCGCCCATCAAAGCTGAACCTGTTATTTATGGTCCCGGTTCCAACATTAACCGTATTCTTCAAAGTTTGATAAGAACCGAATGTATTATTCAGCTCGGCGTAGGCGGAATCGCGCCGTGTTGTAGTTTGGATATTCAAGCTTCCACCGAACGCACCGGCGCCATTCGTCGACGTCCCTACACCCCGCTGGATCTGAATGTTATCTACAGAGGATGCAAAATCAGCCATGTTTACCCAATAGGTGCCCTGGCTTTCTGAATCGTTATAAGGGATTCCATTGACCGTCACATTTACCCTTGTAGGGTCGCTTCCGCGGATACGAATTCCCGTGTAGCCAATTCCATTTCCGGCATCAGAGCTTACAACCACGGATGGAGTCTGATTCAACAGGAAGGGAAAATCCTGTCCAAGGTTGTTTTTTTCCAACTCCTCTTTGCTAACGTTTCTATAGGTTGTACCAGAGTTTTCGGTGGCCCGGGTAGATCGTACTAATACCTCATCTGCTAGCAAGCTATTGCGATTTAATTCGAAATTAACCATGGAATTGCTGGTGACAGTAATGTTCTGTTGTTTGGTTTGATAGCCCAGATAGCTTATCCGAATTATATATTGCCCTGATTTAAGATTCTTTAAGGTGTAGTTCCCGGCCTGGTTTGCCTGAGCAGAGACGAAAGAGTTTTCGACATAGATACCCGCCCGGCTTAGAGCCTCACCCGTTTGCTTGTCCGTGATTTTTCCGCTAATAGAAAATTGAGCTGAAGCCATGAAAGGCATCAGGATCGCCGCAGCGATGATTAATAAATTTTTCAAAATGAATAAAATAAAAAAGTTAAACATCCTGCATAGTGGGGTTCTATACAGTTCCTTAACATTTACCTCCCTACGCCGGCATTATCCGGATCAGGTGCTCTTTGAAGTTATAAGTGGTAAGTTTTAAGTTATAAGTTTCGTGGGGATACTTATGACTTACAACTTATAACCTACAACTTCATCGATGGGTTTAATCTCAGCCTGTTTTTGTGTTTGATTTCGCAAACAAGGCACCCCTTATTGATGTGACAAATCTATGAATAAATTATTAATTTATATTTTATTAGGCAGTAGTCGCCTTATTTTTCAAAGTGAAGTCACTTTAACGCTGCTTTAAAGAGCTGACTTCTAATCAGAATCCGCATAAAAATGCATTTTATTGTATCTCAAGCTTTTCAAAAAACGTACTTTTGCGACATTAAAGGATTTTATGCTCAGAACACATACTTGCGGAGAATTAACCATCAACGATTTAAATAAAGAAGTTACGCTTACCGGCTGGGTGCAGAAATCACGCGACCTCGGGGGTATGACCTTTGTTGATATGCGTGATCGTTACGGTATTACGCAGTTGACGTTTAATTCTGATGATAACGCAGACCTAAGGGCACAGGCACGCGATTTAGGTCGTGAATTTGTTATCAAAGTAAGTGGAAAAGTGATAGAGCGTTCCAGTAAAAATCTTAAAATGCCTACCGGTGAGGTCGAGATAAAAGTTTTGAACATGGAACTTTTAAATGCGGCTAAACTTCCTCCTTTCCTTATTGAAGATGAAACAGATGGAGGTGACGACCTTAGGGCTAAATACAGATACCTTGATCTTCGCCGTAATCCGGTAAGAAATAATTTGGTGCTGAGGCATAAAATGGCGCAGGAGGTACGGAAATATTTAGATGCGCTTGACTTCATCGAGGTAGAAACACCCGTTCTTATTAAATCAACGCCTGAGGGGGCACGCGATTTCGTGGTACCAAGCCGCATGAACCCAGGTGAATTTTATGCTTTACCACAATCGCCGCAAACATTTAAGCAGCTTTTGATGGTGTCGGGTTTCGATCGGTATTTTCAGATAGTTAAATGCTTCAGGGATGAAGACCTGCGAGCCGATCGGCAGCCGGAATTTACCCAGATCGACTGCGAAATGGCTTTTATTGAGCAGGAAGATATTCTAAATGTTTTTGAAGGGTTGATTCGGACATTGTTTAAGAACGTCAAAAATGTTGATTTAATCAACGTTCCGCGGATGCAATACGCGGATGCGATGCGCCTGTATGGATCGGATAAGCCAGATACAAGATTTGAGATGCAGTTCGTTGAACTGAATGATATTGTTAAGGGTAAAGATTTTTCTGTATTCGATAATGCTGAATTGGTTATCGGAATAAAAGCCAAAGATTGCGCAGAATATACACGGAAGCAGCTTGATGAGCTTACTGATTTTATAAAACGCCCTCAAATTGGCGCTACCGGATTGATCTATATGCGTCACCTGCCTGCCGGACAGGCAGGTAACGCTGATGAGATTTTGAAATCTTCCGTCGACAAGTTCTACAGCGAAGATGAGCTGAAAAGATGGTCGGCTGCATTTGATTCACAGCCCGGAGATTTAATTCTCATCATGGCTGGAGTAAAGGATAAGGTTCGTAAGCAATTAAGCGAGCTAAGGCTGGAAATGGGAAACCGCTTAGGCTTGAGAGATAAAAATGTATTCTCTCCGCTTTGGGTTCTAGACTTTCCTTTGTTAGAGTGGGATGAGGAAACTCAGCGTTACCATGCTATGCACCATCCATTTACTTCACCCAAACCTGAAGATATAGCGATGCTTGATAGTAAGCCTGGTGAGGTTCGGGCGAATGCATACGATATGGTTATAAATGGTACTGAAATCGGCGGCGGATCTATCCGGATTCACGACCGCGCCCTCCAATCCTTAATGTTCAAGCATCTGGGCTTTAGTGTGGACGAAGCTCAAAAACAATTCGGCTTCTTACTGGATGCTTTTGAATATGGTGCCCCACCGCACGGAGGTATTGCATTTGGTTTTGACCGCCTGGTTTCCATCTTCGCCGGATTAGATTCGATTCGCGATGTAATTGCCTTCCCAAAAAATAACTCCGGCCGCGATGTGATGATCGATTCGCCTTCTACAATTGCCGAAGAGCAGCTGAGGGAGTTGAAGATCCGCACAACGATATAGGAACCAAGAATCAAGAGCCAAGAACCAAGACTTCCATCCAGCCTGCATAACGATTAGTTGAAGCCCTTCAAGGATTAAAGTTAAATCGTCCTGAGTCTTGGTTCCTGGTTCTTGGATCAATTTCGCTACCTTTAATCATGGTAAATCGCAGAAAATTTCTTAAAACTTCATCGCTCGCGGGGGCTTCATTCCTGGCCGGTAGTTCTTACGCCGGGACAAATAACCACTTTTCTGCACCTCGTTTAGGTAATCCGATTGTTATCTCCACCTGGGATTTTGGTATAGCAGCGAATGCCGCTGCATGGAATGTGCTAAAAAATAACGGTCGTGCTCTGGATGCTGTCGAAAAGGGTGTTCATGTGCCCGAAGCAGATCCAATTAATCAAAGTGTAGGCTTGGGCGGATTTCCAGACAGAGACGGGATAGTAACTTTGGATGCATGTATTATGGATGAATTAGGGAATTGTGGGAGCGTTGCGGCTTTGCAGAACATCCTTCACCCAATCTCTGTTGCACGTCTGGTTATGGAAAAAACCCCGCATGTGATGCTGGTTGGGGACGGCGCTTTGCAATTTGCACTCCAGCAAGGTTTTAAAGAAGTAAACCTTTTAACACCGCAATCTGAAAAAGATTGGAAAGAGTGGCTTAAAAAATCTGAATATACGCCGAAGATCAATATAGAAAATTCGTTTCGCCCGGATAAGATGCCCGGAAATAAATTCAATCACGATACTATTGGAATGTTGGCAATTGACGCAAAGGGAAACCTTTCAGGCGCATGCACAACCAGCGGGATGGCTTTTAAAATGCATGGCCGCGTTGGTGATTCACCGATAATAGGAGCAGGATTATTTGTGGACAATGAGATTGGCGCTGCCACTTCGACAGGGGTAGGCGAGGAAGTGATAAGGAATGTGGGTAGCTTCCTTGTGGTAGAACTCATGCGTCAAGGATATGCCCCTGAAGACGCGTGTAAAGAGGCTGTGATGCGGATAATTAAAAAGAAACCGGAGACAGCAAAAGCTATTCAGGTAGGATTTTTAGCGATTAACAAGCAGGGTAAATATGGCGCATACGCTATCCAGAAAGGCTTTAGTTTTGCCGTCTGCGATGACGCTAATCAGGAACTACTAATCATGGGAAAGAGCTATTATTAATGAAGTATATCCTCGAGATTTGTGCCGGCTCTTTAGGTTCTGCCCTGGCAGCACAACAGGGCGGAGCCGACCGTGTCGAGCTCTGCGATAATTTATATGAGGGTGGCACTACACCTTCGTCTGGTATGATCAAAACATGCAAATCACTACTTAACATTCCTTTATTTCCAATTATCAGGCCAAGGGGCGGGGACTTTGTATATACTGATCAAGAATTTGAAGTGATGAAGCAGGATGTGCTATGCTGCCTGGAGCTGGCTTGCGAAGGTATTGTTTTCGGGATTTTGCTACCAGATGGGAGTGTAGATATTGAAAGATGTTCAGAACTTGTTAAACTTTCTGGAGACATGCAAATTACTTTTCATCGTGCTTTTGATCGCTGCAATGATCATAAACAGGGTTTGGAAGATATTATAAGAATGGGTTTCCATCGAGTCCTAACCTCTGGCGGTATGGAAAATGCAGAAGATGCGATTCCCGAATTAAGCCGATTAATTCATCATGCAAATGGGCGGATTTGCATGATGCCCGGCTCGGGTATAACTCCGAATAATTTGTCCAAAATTAAAGCTACCGGAGCGCTTGAATTCCACACTACGGCTAAAACAAAAATTGATCATGTGTCGGGGATCCATCCGAATAACCTCGATACGCCGTATTTATTTCAGACAGATGTATTGAAAGTGCGGGAAATGCGCCAAATCCTGAACGCCGCCACTGCGGGAGTTAACCACTGAGATTACAGAGAATTACACGAACAAGTCTTTGCTCCTTGTTCCTTACTCTAAAAAAGTATTTTACTACTAAGTTCCTTATCAATAGTAATATAACCGGGATACTGTACCAGTTTACCCCCTACATCAATGGTAGGTTTTATTTTGATAGTTACGACACCCTTGCGTTCGGCAGCTCCACTTTCTCCGCCCCGAACAAAATCGAGGATCTCTTCCATCGTTTTTCCGTTAGAAATAAAAGAATATATGTTTGAATTGACTTTTACCGGCACAGTTGTAGACCCCCCGGGCGCAACACTAACTTTTTGATTTACAAATCCATTAGCAATCTCCTGGTTTTTAATCAATACGATGTATTCAAATTGATTGATGGATGCTTCGGCGGATGTAGGGTTATTTATCGTAAGGTTAACCCGAGCCTTTAAAGGGATGTTTTTTCTAAATAACGCGAGAGCTAATTCTGGGACATTTCGAAGCTCCAAAGTACGGTTTTTGACCATTTGGCTTACATCTCTTCCCGCCAGGTATATACTATCAGCAGAACTTATTTCGTAAGTACACTTTTCCAACGCCTCGATCTGACGAGCTTGCTTATTTAATCCGCATCCGGCAAACAAAACGGTAAGCAATATAATGAGGGATAATTTTTTCATACAGTACATAACGCTGAATTCGTGCCAAACTTATTTCTGGGTGTTAGTTGTTAGACATGGCGTTTGAAAAATAAAGCACTCTGTATATCTATAGTGAAATCTAAACATTGTAATTAAGTATATAATATTCGCGTTAGATATTAACTTTATATTTCCAAGCAAGTCAATCTAACAACTAACCAACTAACCAACTAACCAACTAACCAACTAACCAACCTGCCTGCCGGCAGGCAACCAAATCCCCCCATGAAATTATGTAAACTTCTTGCCTTCATAACAATAAGTTTTCTTGTTTCAGCAGGATCCTACGCCCAGCATAAAATGTCAATTCTACTAAGCAATCATACTTTTTCTTCCGGAAGAACTGAGATAGGATCTTTGCATTCCAATTCTGGTGAAAAGGTCTTTTTCAAAGTCCGGGGAAATGACGCAAGGAAGTTTTTTATAGCGGACAACAAATTATCAATAAAAGTTAAATACGTAAAGCCGGATTTTAAGTGGTATGATCTGGACATACAAGCAAAAGTCGGTTCAACTAAAGTAAGCCAAAGCTTCAGGATTGTTAATGATCAGTTTATTACTAATAAAGTCATTGCCCACCGTGGCGCCTGGAAAAATACGGGCGCAGCTGAGAATTCGATTGCTGCGCTTGAACATGCTATTAGGATGGGATGTCAGGCAAGTGAATTCGATGTACATATGTCAGTTGATTCAGTTTTGGTAATAAATCACGATCCAACCATACAGGGATTGACTATTGCCACATGCAGCGCCAGTCAGCTGGGTAATTTAAAATTATCAAGCGGCGAAAACATGCCAACCCTCGAAGCATTTCTTAGGGCTGGCCTTAATCAAAACAACACTAAGCTAGTTTTGGAGATAAAGCCGGCAACAAACAATACGCGAGCTCTTCAGATAGCTCAAAGAACGATTGAAATGGTTAAAAATCTGAAAGCGCAAGCCTGGATCGACTATATTAGTTTCGATTATAACATTTGCCGGGAATTACAGCGTCTGGATCCTTACGCAAGAGTTGCCTACTTGAACGGTGATAAATCGCCATCTGTTTTGGCAGCAGATAAGCTTTGGGGTCTGGACTATCATTTCAGTGTGTTTCAGAAAAACGAAGCATGGTTTGCTGAAGCTCAACAAAAAGGTTTAACTATCAACGCGTGGACAGTCAATGACGAAGCAATGATGAGATGGTTTCTCGACCGAAGGATTGATTTCATTACCACCAACGAACCTGAGCTATTACTTAAACTGATTAAAAAATAGGCAAAAACTTTCACTGGTCCCGGATCACATGCTTGTAATGTGTAACCTATCGGAATTGTCGTTTTTATAATGCTCTGCAAAGATTTTTGTACCTTTGCACCTTGGCTAAGAACTTAAAAAAAGGACAAAATTTGAGTGAAAACTTGCTGGCGTTTGCTGGGCTCATGAGACGCTCCTTAAGTTTACTTAAAGCAAATGATCCTTTACGTATGGCCGCGGCAACTGCTTTCTTCACAACTTTTGCCTTGCCCCCGATTCTTATAATCTTTACACAGTTTTTTAGGGTCTTCGTGGATCCAACTGAGCTCAGTTCAGAGCTCATTGACCGGCTAGGTCACATTTTGGGAGCAAAAAGCGCACAACAAGTTGGGTCTACATTAGATGCCGTTAGCGGCCTGGGTCAGGAATGGTATGTTACATTTTTTGGATTTATTTTTTTAATGTTCGTAGCAACGACACTTTTCGACGTAATAAAGAACTCTTTAGGGCAGATATGGGACATCCGGATTCGTCCGCATTCAGGTCTTGTTTTTCGTTTAAAATATAGAATAAGATCATTAGTCGTCATATTTATTGCGGGAATTCTCTTCTTTGCCGGTTTATTTTTAGAGGGTTTACAAGCGATTTTAGGTAATTATGTTGATGAACTATGGGGTCGTGGGGGAAATTTTCTAAACAGGATTGTTAATGAATTGGTGTTTGTGCTTTTTGTCAGCATCTGGTTTGCTTGTCTTTTCCGTTTCCTTACTGTCGGACGCCCTAAATGGAAGATAGCACTGGGCGGCGGGTGTTTTACAGCAATACTATTTACCATAGGAAAATGGATTTTGGGTTTCCTCCTTATCCAAAGTAATATTGGTTTGCTCTATGGTGCTTCAGGCTCTACTGTTCTAATAATGTTATTTGTTTTTTATTCTGCACTTATCTTTTATTACGGCGGGTGTTTTGTGAAAGTTCTGAGTGAAGTTTATGATAAGCCTATTCGTCCTGTTAAGGAAGCCTTCATGGTCGAAACTTTAGAAATTAAAACATAGTCTAAGACGAGCCTGTTTTATAAGTTGGTTACTTCCCTACTTCATGCAATTTTACTATGATTTCAGGAAATGGGTTAGATTATCCTACGCGGATGCAGCCGATGCCACAGGTTAAACGAGAGGATGGACTTAGGATTGCCGATTATATCAATTCGCTTAGATAATAATTCGAAAACTTCACATTTACTTCATGTTCGTGCATGACATTTGTAACAATATCTCGTATATTAATAAATGGGATATACTAAATGGTTTTAACAAGGGTAATTCCAGCTTCGATCTTATCCGGTAAACTTAACAACCTTTATGATTGTTTCCCTTATTATGAGGCAAACTTTCCCTATTTTTGTATGGAATGAAACTTTCACTAATTTATAGAATAACATTAGGCGCAGTGCTGTCTGTTATATTGCCGTTGACTTTATTGGCTTCGTCAAGTCTTAGTATAAATATAGATAAACCCCTAAGACGGGAGTGGGAGAGTGCCGTTTTGCCAATCTATCAGGATACCACTGCAGCGAGGAAAAAACCTTCAAATAAACCGCAGGAGATAGAAAAGCCTTCACAGCAAGATCTGGAAGAAAGGTTGAAAGAGGCTCAAAAACGTGCAATTAAAGAAGTTCCACGATCAATACCAAAACTCAAACCGAAACCCGTCACAGATCGCATAAAGATTCAAAGGCCGCCGATAAAAGGTAGGCGGAATTGATATCTGGCATTAGCCGATAGGGGATACTTTTTTAACTTGAGTGTATTATATCAATTCTGACTTTGAAAGTTCTCCTGATTGAAGATGAAAAGACGCTGGCTTATGAAATTGAGGCCTTTTTAAAAAAGGCTTTCTATATCTGCGACATGGCACATAATGCGCGAAAAGGCCTTGAATTGCTCGGCATAAACCCTTACGATTTCATATTGCTAGATCTCGGACTTCCGGACCTTGACGGATTAAAGGTTCTGCAGGAAGCAAAAAAGCTAAATCCTGATGCGGCTTATATTATTCTTACCGCGAGGGGTAATATTGAAGACCGTATCATCGGACTCGACCTTGGTGCAGATGATTATCTCCCAAAACCATTTTCTTTATTAGAGCTTCAGTCGAGAATGCAGGCAATCTCAAGGAGAAAGTTTAATCTTAATACACAAGAGATCAGCTTAGGAGAATTTTCAGTTGACCTCCAGAAAAGAATCGTGTGCCATTCCACGCGCGAAGTTGAACTCACACGAAAAGAATTTGATCTACTAAGCTATCTTCTCCTCCATAAGAACCGCGTACTAACACGCATGCAGTTAAGTGAACATATTTGGGGCTCATTCGCTGATGATGATTACGATTCTAATTATATTGATGTGCATATAAAAAACATTCGTAAAAAATTAAGCGTTTTCGGCCCGGTAGAATGGCTTGAAACCGTGAGAGGAGTGGGATATAAAATCAGGAAACACTAGTGAAACTTATAAGCAAGCTCACTTTATTCGTTACATTATCGAAGCTTGCTGTCGTTTTGCTTTTTTTATTTGCCCTTCCTTACCTCACTGGAGGGATTGCACGTGATTTTACAGATTCATACCTGCGTCAACAGAAAGAAAAAGTTCTGGAGATAGTTTCCAAAAATGGTGTTAATACCTATTTGAAGGGCGAAGATAGTTATGGGAGTTATACCATGCTCAAAGAAGAATACATCTCGCTTGAACCTGTTGAGAAGAGCATCGATATCGATACGATTTTTACAGATGAAAGAATAATAGAAGAAGATACATTAAGCTACCGCGTTCTGACACATGCTTTTCAGGCGGGCGAAAAAAAATATTTGATGGAAGTTGGTAAGACAATAGCAACAATTGATCAGTATAACCGGCCGCTTCAAAAAATTGCTACTTATGTTCTCCTCGTACTCATCCTGTTTACTCTGATAATCGATCTATTTTACACGCGGTTCTTATTGCGCCCATTAGGAAAGATAATTCGTACAAAGATCAGCAATCGAAAGTTTCCTTTTAACGAGAACTCTATCCCCATAAAAACAACAACAACAGATTTTAGCTTTCTGGATACCTCGCTCATTAATCTTATGCAGCAAATACATGAAGCATTCGAAAAGGAACGAGAATTCACTGCGAATGCTTCGCATGAACTAATGACACCAATAGGAATTCTCCAAAACAAGATTGAGAATCTTATGGGAGAACCGGAAGTCGGCCAAATGGTACAGGAGCGCTTAATAGGAATGCATCGAACACTGAACAGGCTTAAACGCATTGTACATTCCCTTCTCCTGATTTCCAGAATAGAAAATGACCAGTTTAGTAAAGATGAATCTGTTTTACTAAAGCAGTTGTTTGGTGATATTCAAGAGGAGATCAGTCATAGGCTCAGCGAAAAGGAAATTAAGATGCAAGTGGATATTTCCGGGGACGTGGTTCTCAAAGGAATCAACAGAGATCTCATATTTCAACTGATGTACAATCTCATCAACAACGCGATACGTTATAATAAACCGAACGGAAGTATCAGTATATCTGATGAGGTTTTGAAAGATGGCTCTTGTGCCATTACGATAAGCGATACGGGAATTGGTATTCCAGATGAAGATATAAGTACAATATTCAATCGTTTCAAGAAGGCGAATAAATCTGAAGAATCAGGGGGTTATGGCCTTGGACTTTCCATAGTAAAAAGTATCGCCGAATACCATGGTATAACATTAGAACTCCGTTCGAAAGTGAATGAAGGGACAGTATTTGTCATTAGGTTTCCCTGCCCACTTATTCAATAGGTTTCAAACTTGCTGACTGTTGGCCCTGCCCGTGTTCACTTTTATAGTTCCCATTCTTGCTTACACGATATCTTTCAAGACGGCCCAAACATTCTCAGCCAGGATTTTATGTCCTTCTGGAGTGGGGTGTATTCCGTCTGATTGATTAAGTTTAGAAACCCCTCCAACGTTTTCAAGGAGAAATGGGACTAAAGCCATATTATTTTTATCTGCAAGCTTTTTAAAGATTAACCTGAAATCGGACGCATATTTATTGCCCATGTTTGGAGGCACCTGCATGCCGGTCATAACCAGTTTAGCATCCGGATATTTCACTTTAACCTGATCCACAATATCCTGCAGGTTTTTTTCCGTTTCTGACACAGGGATACCGCGTAAACCATCATTAGCGCCGAGTTCGAGCACAAATACATCAACTTTTTGTTTAAGAACCCAGTTTATACGGGCTTTACCGGCCGCTGTGGTTTCTCCGCTTAAGCCTGCATTGGTAATATTGTAAGGCAGATTCAGGGAGTCAATCTTACTTCCAATAATTGCGGGGAACGCCTCCTCCGGCTCTACGCCAAGACCGGCAGTTAAACTATTACCGAAGAAAAGGATGTTTTTTTTCTGGGTGTTGCTCGCTGTAGGCAAACTATCTTTTGTAGTTATTTCGACTTTTTGACTGGTAGTCCCACCGCACGAACTAAGAATACAAAGTGATACAGCCAGATATAAAATGTTTTTTAGCATTGCCGTTATTTAGTGATGCAAAATTACTATTTCTTATCCAAACCATTTATACTCTGACTTACACTCAGGCCTCATGACTGTTCTGTAACATCTAGCGAATGGCTTCATCAAAAGGGCGTAATTTTTACAATACTCACACTCCCACTGTTTTCAAATTCATTATTTTGCAAAAAAATGCAATAGCATATCATCAAAAAACAATACTAGTGGATATAATCCTGAACATCCAGAACCTTACCAAAACATATCAGAGTGGTGGAAGCAGCTTAACTGTACTCGACAATATAAGCTTCGAACTTGAAGCAGGATCAACACTTGCGATAGTGGGCCCCTCAGGGAGCGGTAAAACTACGTTATTGGGGCTTTGTGCCGGTTTAGATCGTTCAAGTTCCGGTATTGTCGAATTAAATCATATCAGACTTGATAATTTAAGTGAAGATCAACGAGCGGCTGTAAGAAATCAACACGTCGGCTTTATTTTCCAGAACTTTCAATTGCTCCCAACGCTCACAGCCATCGAGAATGTGATGGTACCATTGGAGCTTCGGGGGGAGAAAAATATACGATCACGAGCAGCCGATCTATTGGATAAAGTTGGGCTGGCTGATCGTGGCCATCATTACCCAAGCCAGCTCTCTGGAGGTGAGCAACAACGGGTTTCTCTTGCAAGGGCATTTTCCAATTCTCCAAGGATACTTTTTGCTGATGAACCCACTGGAAATCTCGACGCTGAAACAAGTGAGAAGGTGGTGAAGTTAATTTTTGACCTTAATAAAGAAGCTCGAACTACCCTGGTCTTAGTTACTCATGATCTTGAACTAGCATCTAAAACCCAGCGGATCATCCGCGTTAAGGGTGGGATGCTTATTTCTGACGAACTTACGGCTGCTGACGTATTTGACAAGACGAATTATGCCGGCCATTAAGATTGAACAAAACGGTATTATAAAGCCTGCATTCAATTTCAACTGGCTTATCCTGATGGCATGGAGAGATAGCAGACGGAACCGGTCACGTTTGTTCCTTTTCATTTCTTCCATCATTCTGGGAATAGCAGCACTCGTGGCAATTTATTCTTTTGAACATAATCTTCGTCAGGATATTGATTCGCAGGCGAAAAGTCTTCTCGGAGCTGATATGGTTATTGAAACTAATAAAGTGGTACCGAAGGATATTTTACCCGTGTTAATTGCATTGGGCGATGAGCGTTCTGAAGAACGGACTTTTGCTTCAATGATTTATTTCCCAAAGAGCGAAGGAACCCGCCTGGTCAATGTGAAGGCATTACAAGGAGCCTATCCTTATTACGGCGTAATCGAGACTACTCCTGCCAGTGCAGGCCGTTCATTCAGAGACAGTCAGCATGCGCTTGTTGATAAAACATTGATGTTGCAGTTTGATTCAAAGGTTGGTGATTCGGTCAAAGTTGGAGAGGTATCGTTTATGATAGCTGGTGTGCTTAATAAAGCCCCGGGGCAAACAGGTTTTTCTGCTTCGGTAGCTCCGGTAGTTTATATCCCGCTCAAGTATCTGGAAAAGACGGGATTATCCCAAAAAGGCAGTCGAATAAATTACAACTACTATTATACATTTGGAAAAAATATCGATGTGGATGTGCTGGCCGAAAAGCTGAAGCCGCGTCTCGATAAAGCGGAAATGGATGCAGAGACTATTGAATCCCGTAAAGAAGATACAGGTCGTTCTTTTGAAGATATGACCGAATTTCTGGCACTAGTTGGCTTTGTTGCTCTATTGCTGGGTTGTATTGGCGTTGCAAGTGCTATACATATTTATATTCGCGAAAAAATTAATACCATTGCAGTGCTTCGTTGTTTAGGGGCAAGTTCAAAGCAGGCATTTATCATTTATCTTATTCAAATCGTTGGAATCGGATTAATCGGATCGGTTATGGGTGCTATTCTGGGCACATTGATCCAACAATTTTTACCAGTGGTCCTCAAAGACTTCCTACCCGTAGCCATCACTGTGGATGTTTCATGGTATGCCATTGCCCAGGGACTATTGCTCGGTCTGATTATCTCAATCTTATTCGCACTGTTGCCGCTTGTATCGGTTAGAAATATCTCTCCACTTAATACGCTTCGGCTATCTTTTCAGGAAACATCTTTATTCAGAGATCCTGTAAAGTGGCTTGTATACTTACTAATTGTGCTTTTTGTATTCGCTTTCACATACCTTCAAATGGGATCGGTCAGAAAGACAATTTATTTCACAGGAGGCGTGCTCTTCGCTTTCTTAACGTTGTCAGCTTTAGCCTACGCGATGATGTGGCTGGCCAGAAAGTTTTTTCCCTCATCCTGGAGTTATCTGTGGCGTCAGGGCTTTTCAAATCTTTTCCGTCCTAACAACCAAACTCTGATCCTGGTGGTTTCTATTGGTTTGGGGACAGCCTTTATTTGTACCCTGTTCTTTGTTCAGGGTATCCTGATTAATCGTGTTACCATGTCGTCAAGTAAGAACCAGCCGAATATGGTTTTATTTGATATCCAGAGCGAGCAGCGAGCAGCGATAACTGATCTTACCCGGAGTATGAATTTGCCCGTCATTCAGGAAGTGCCCATCGTGAATATGAGGATGGTATCGATCAAAGGCAGAAATGCGGCGAGTTTTAAAAAAGATACTTTGTCCTGGGGGAAAAGACGGGCTTTAGAGCGTGAATACAGGGTTACTTACCGTGACAGCCTTAGTGATTCTGAAAAGATTGTAAGTGGAAAGTGGACCGGAACTGTTCGTTCAGACCAAGCGGTAAAAGTTTCGCTTGAAGAAGGCTTTGCCCGCCGTATTGATGTCGAAATTGGTGACAAGTTAACCTTCAACGTTCAGGGAGCACCCCTTGAAACTGTTGTGGGTAGCATCAGGAAGGTAGACTGGAACCGTATCCAAACCAACTTCCTGCTAATATTTCCAAAAGGTGTGCTTGAGGATGCACCTCAATTTCATGTTTTATTGACACGCGTTCCTTCTAATGAAATTTCCGCCAATTATCAGCGTGCTGTTGTAAAGACCTATCCTAATATTTCGATGATCGATCTGGGACTTGTTCTTAGTGTGCTGGATGAAATCCTGACTAAGATGGGTTTTGTAATCAGGTTTATGGCAGCATTTAGCATCGTTACCGGCTTAATAGTGCTGATTGCCTCGGTCTTGATCAGTAAGTATCAGCGTATCCGCGAAAGCGTTTTGTTAAGAACACTTGGAGCAAGCCGCAAACAGATCCTCGTGATCACCGCCCTGGAATATTTCTTCCTTGGTGCACTGGCTGCTGGAGCCGGAATTATTTTATCATTGCTTGCCAGCTGGGGTTTGGCCAAATTTAGTTTTGAAACGAGCTTTACTCCCCAAATGCTCCCCATATTGCTTTTGTTTATTCTAATCTCGTCGCTGACGGTTCTAATTGGTTTGTTTAATAGTCGCGGCATACTCGACAAGCCGCCATTAGAAGTTTTAAGAAGTGAAGTTTAAAGCCCTCTTATGAGAATAATATTAATTATAGGACTAGGGAGTTTTATTGGAGGTATTTCCCGATACCTTATCTCCTTATATATTTACAGTAAAGGGTTCAATGGTTTTCCGTACGGAACGCTTACTGTGAACATAGTTGGCTGTTTTATGATTGGAATCGTTTATGGAATTGCAGAGAAGTCCGGATTATCAAATGGATGGAGCCTGTTTTTAGCAACAGGTGTGCTGGGAGGCTTTACAACATTCTCAGCCTTTTCTTATGAAACCATCTCGTTGATGCGAGATGGGCAAAGCGGTGCAGCCTTACTTTATGTTATGTGCAGTGTTGTAATAGGATTACTAGCGACCTGGGGAGGGATATTTGTTGTAAGTTGAACCACTCAAGAGCCAGGAATCAAGACTATTCGAAGCTCATCCCTTTCCGACCATAAAGTCCTGGTTTTTGGATCCTGGCTCCCTGCCGGCACGCAGGCAGGTTGGCTCCCTTTACAACTCGCTACTTGAAAAAGTGTCCCCCTGATTAATGTCTCCGGTTTCATAACCCCTTTTAAACCATTTCATACGCTGTGCAGAAGTACCGTGTGTAAATGAGTCTGGCACTACATGTCCTTGAGATTGTTTTTGAATTCTGTCATCGCCAATGGCACTTGCTGCAGCTAATGCCTCTTCAATATCACCATCTTCAAGTACACTTTCACCATCTTGCTGCAGACCTTTTATGTAATTAGCGTAAATTCCCGCATAGAAATCAGCTTGTAGTTCTAATTTAACAGAAAGGCGGTTATATTCTGTTTCGCTAACTTGTCCGCGCATTTGTTGCACCTTATTCGAGGTACCTAGTAAATTCTGCACGTGATGACCAACTTCATGGGCTATCACATAGGCCATTGGAAAGTCTCCACCCGCTCCAAAGCGATCTTTCAATTCTTGCTGGAAAGTTAGGTCGAGATAGATCTTTTTATCGGTTGGGCAATAGAAGGGCCCTGTTGCAGAACTTGCAGAACCACATGCAGAGCTCACTGAATTATCAAAAAGCACGATCGTGGGCCTTTCATAACTACTTCCTTTTTCCTGAAAAATTGTTGTCCAAAGTGCATCTGTATCCGCCAGAACTACATCAGCAAATTTGCCGGCATCATCTGAAGGTGAGCCAGATTTACCTTCCTGTTGTGAAGATTCCCCCAGGGGAAGCTGACTTAAAAGTTGAGTTGCATCCTGACCAAATATTAACCCTAATATTAAAACCAGAATACCGCCCCCACCAAGCGCCATTCCGCCGCCACCCATTCCGCGTCTGTCATCAATATTACCGCTTCCGCGTCTGCCTAACCATTTCATATAAGTAAATTTAGTGTTGGTTTAACAAACATGGTGAACCATTGTTTTAAGCAAAGAATAATCGCAAAAATCCACTATTTATCTTTGCATTGAAAGACGATTTTTCCGCGGATTATAATAGTAAGAACCTTCACTTACCTGATGCGATTTTTATTTACATTACACCATGCATTAGCCGAACCAAGACATTTTAGCTCCTGACTTTAATTATTGAAGGCGTTCAAAGCTCTACCAATCCTGTTATTCGTCTCTTCTCTACCCAACAATTCTGCAATATCGAAAACCCCTGGTCCAAATTTGCCCCCCACCAGCATAATTCGGAATGGAAGCATTACTTCACCTATTTTAAGGCTGCTTTCTTCTGCCTGGCTTTTAAATGTGGCTTCAAGGTCTGTGGTATTCCATTGATCTTCGTTAATTGAATTAAGCCGGGCTATTAGTTTGTTAAAATACTCAGTTTTGACCTCGGTCCATTTCGGTTTTACTGATTCAAGGTCATATTGTTCAGGAGTCTGGAAGAAAAAGGATGCTTGCTCCCAAAAATCCTGCAAATAAGTCATGCGCTCCTTTACCAAAGTAATCACCTGATCTACATATTCTTCGCTCTTAATTTTTACTCCTCTTTTTTCTAATCCGTCTAATATATGATACCGGATACTTGAAATTTCTGCCCTTTTTATGTATTCGTGGCTAAACCATTTTGCTTTTTCGATATCAAATTTAGCACCCGATTTACTTACCCTGTCGATACTGAATTTTTCAATCAGTTCTTCAATACTGAATATTTCCTGCTCTGTTCCATCATTCCAGCCAAGCAGGGCGAGCATGTTTACAAAAGCCTCTGGAAGAAATCCCATTTCACGGAATCCCCTGGTAGTTTCGCCTGTTTTAGGATCGGTCCAGTTCATTGCATACACCGGAAAGCCCAGCCTGTCGCCATCCCGTTTACTCAATTTTCCATTTCCATCAGGTTTTAAGATCAGGGGTAAATGCACCCATTCTGGCATGTCATCCTTCCAGCCGAGATATTCCCATAAAAGGATGTGTACAGGTGCCGAAGGAAGCCATTCTTCACCCCGAAATGCATGACTTATCTTCATTAGGTAATCGTCGACTACCACGGCCAAGTGGTACGTTGGCATACCATCTGCTTTTAACAGTACCTTATCATCAACCAAGTCGGTCTCAAAGCTTACATGCCCGCGTATCAAATCGTTCAAATTTACAGTTTCGCCTGGCAACACTTTTATTCTCACAACGTGCGGTACCCCCTGATCGATGAGTTGTATGGTTTCTACTTCAGAAAGGCTCAAAGAATTGCGCAACTGCATACGATTTTCATGGCCATAGCGGAAGTTTGGA